>DATDER010000273.1:0-31207 GCA_036523095.1 Rubrivivax sp. | reverse complement strand
CTGCCCTACCCGCCGATCGCCAAGACACTCGACTTCCAGCTCCTCGAGGTCAGCGCCGGCCGCGCCGTGTTCCAGGGTCGGCCCGGTCCCGCGCACCTCAACCCGATGGGCGGCGTGCACGGCGGCTGGTTCGCCACCCTGCTCGATTCCGCGCTCGGCTGCGCCGTGCACACGATGATGCCGGCCGGTCGTGCCTACACCACGGCCGAACTGGGTATCAATCTCGTGCGCGCGATCACGCCCAAGGTGACACGCGTGCGCGCCATCGGCGAAGTGCTGCACTGCGGGCGCCAGCTCGCCACCGCGCAGGCGCGTCTGGTCGGGCCCGACGGCACCTTGTACGCGCACGGCAGCACCACCTGCCTGGTGTTCGAGATTGCGTCAAAATCGGCGGCATGAGACTCCTCCACACCATGCTGCGTGTCGGCGACCTTCAACGGTCGATCGACTTCTACACCCACGTGCTCGGCATGACGCTGCTGCGCACGAGCGAGAACCCTTCGCAGAACTACACACTCGCGTTCGTGGGTTATGGCAAGAACCCCGAGCATGCCGAACTCGAATTGACCTACAACCATGGCGTCTCGTCGTACGAGCTGGGCACGGCCTACGGCCACCTGGCGATCGGCGTGCCCGATGCCTACGCTGCCTGCGACAGGATCCGCGCAGCGGGTGGCAAGGTCACGCGCGAGCCGGGCCCCGTGAAGGGTGGCACGACCGTGATTGCGTTTGTCACCGACCCCGACGGCTACAAGGTCGAGCTGATCCAGCGTCCCGACTAGCGCTGCGATGTACCTGCCGAAGCACTTCGAGCAGAACGACCCGGCGGCGCTGCAGGCGCTGATGCACGAACATCCGCTGGCGGCGCTGGTCACGACCGGTGCCGACGGCCTCACGGCCGATCATGTTCCGCTCGAATACGACGCCGCATCGAACACCCTGCACGGCCACGTCGCGCGCGCCAACCCGCTGTGGCGGCACGCCGACGGGCAGCCGGTGCTGGCGATCTTCCGCGGCCTGCAGGCCTACATCACGCCGTCGTGGTACCCGAGCAAGGCCACGATCCACAAGGTGGTGCCGACCTGGAACTACGCCGTCGTGCACGCCCACGGCACGCTGCGTGCGGTGGACGACGCGCCCTGGCTGCATGCACTGGTGACACGCCTGACCGGCCGCCACGAAGCCGGGCGTGCCGCTCCCTGGGCAGTGAGCGACGCGCCCGACGAGTACGTGCAGCAGATGTTGCGTGCCATCGTCGGGATCGAGATCCCGGCGGTGCGCCTGGTCGGCAAATGGAAGATCACGCAGAACCGTGGCGAAGCCGATCGGCTCGGCGTGGCCGACGGCCTGGCGGCGGAGGCCGGCGCCGAAGCGCGCGCGATGGCGCCGCTCGTCCGCGGCGGCCCCTAGACGCGCAGCGCCTGCGCCATGAGCTTCAAAAAGGCGCAGCGCCTGCGCCGCGACCTTCAGACGCGCAGCGCCTGCGCTGCTTGGGCCAGCCGCGTGATGCGCGCCCAGTCCTTGGCATCCACCGCGTCCTGCGGCGTCAGCCACGAACCGCCACACACCTTGACGTTCGGCAGCGCCAGAAAGCCCGGCGCCGCCTCGACCGTGATGCCGCCGGTGGGGCAGAAGGCAACGTCGGGGAACGGGCCCGCCAGCGCCTTCAACATCGGCATGCCGCCCGCCGCCGTGGCCGGGAAGAACTTCAGGAACTGGTAACCGTCGGCATTGGCCGCCATGACTTCGCTGGCGCTCGCGACACCCGGCAGCAAGGGCAAGCCGAGGTTGCGGCAGGCGTGGCCGATCTGCGTCGTGTAGCCGGGGCTGACGCCGAACTGGCAGCCCGCGTCCTTCGCGGCCTCGGCGTCGGCGACCGAGCGGATCGTGCCGGCACCGACGACGGTGCCAGGCACCGCGCGTGCGATCGCCGCCATGCACTTCAGCGCCACCGGCGTGCGCAACGTGACCTCGAGCACCCGCACGCCGCCATCGACGAGCGCCTGCGCCAGCGGCACCGCGTCTTCCACGCGCTGGATCACGATGACCGGGATCACCGGGCCGTAGGAAACGAGTTCGATCGGGTTCATCTGCGATAAGCCTTCACAACCAGGTGATCGCGCCCTGCTCGGCGCTCAGCACGTTGCGCCGCATGCCGGCGAAGAGTTCGCGCCCGAGGCCGTGGCCCGACGCTTCGGTCTGCTCGGGCGAAGGCTGCGCCTGTTCGCGCGCGTCCCATGTGGGGGTGTCGACCAGCGCGGCGAGCGTGCCGGCTTCGGCGTCGAGCCGCACCACGTCACCGGTGCGCACCTTGCCGAGCGGGCCACCCGCGAGCGATTCCGGGCTCACGTGGATGGCAGCCGGCACCTTGCCCGACGCGCCGCTCATGCGCCCGTCGGTCACGAGCGCGACCTTGAAGCCCTTGCCCTGGAGCACCGCGAGTGGCGGCGTGAGCTTGTGCAGCTCGGGCATGCCGTTCGCCTGCGGGCCCTGGAAGCGCACCACGGCGATGAAGTCACGTTCGAGTTCGCCTCGATTGAAGGCCGCGAGCAAGTCCTCCTGCGCGTCGAAGACGATCGCCGGCGCTTCGACGACGTGGCGGTCGTCGGGCACGGCCGAGACCTTGATCACCGCGCGGCCCAGGTTGCCCTGCAGCAGGCGCAGGCCACCGGTCTCGGAAAACGGTGCCGCCGCGGGGCGGACGATCGCGGTGTCGCCGCTCTCGGCCGGCAGCGATCGCCAGCGCAGCGCAGCACCATCGAGCGCCGGCACCTCGGCATAGGCGGGCAAGCCGCGCTCGCTCACTGCCGCGACGTCGGCGTGCAGGTGGCCGCTGCCGATCAACTCGCGCAACACGAAGCCGGGCCCGCCCGCAGCCTGGAACTGGTTCACGTCGGCGCTGCCGTTGGGGTACACCCGCGCCAGCAAGGGTACGGCGCCAGAGAGTTCGGAGAAGTCGCTCCAGTCGATCACGATCCCGGCCGCACGCGCCACTGCCACCCAGTGGATCAGGTGGTTGGTCGAGCCGCCGGTGGCAAGCAGCGCCACCATCGCGTTGACAATCACCCGTTCGTCGACGAGCCGGCCGATAGGTGTGAAGCGTTGCTTCTGCGTGATGGCGAGCACGCTGCGCACGGCGTCGCGCGTCAGCGCCTCGCGCAATGTGTCGTGCGGGTGAACGAAGGCGGCGCCGGGCACGTGCAGCCCCATCGCTTCCAGCAGCATCTGGTTGCTGTTGGCGGTGCCGTAGAAGGTGCAGGTGCCCGCGCCGTGGTAGGCCGCGCTCTCGGCTTGCAGGAGTTCGTCACGCCCCACCTGCCCCTGGGCGAATTTCTCGCGCACCTTGGACTTGGCGCTGTTGGACAGGCCGGTGCTCATCGGCCCCGCGGGCACGAACACACAGGGCAGGTGGCCGAAGTGAAGCGCGCCGATGAGCAGCCCGGGCACGATCTTGTCGCACACGCCCAGCAACAGCGCGGCGTCGAAGACGTCGTGGGTGAGCGCGATCGCGGTGCCGAGGGCGATGTTGTCGCGCGAGAACAGGCTCAGCTCCATGCCGGGCAGGCCCTGTGTGACGCCATCGCACATCGCCGGCACGCCGCCCGCCACCTGTACGGTGGCACCGAGCTTGTGCGCCTCGTCCCGGATCACGGCCGGGAAGCCTTCGTAAGGCTGGTGCGCCGACAGCATGTCGTTGTAGGCCGTGACGACGCCGATGTGCGGCGCACGTTCGGCCACGACGCGGAATTTGTCGTTCGCCGGCAGCGCGGCAAAGGCGTGTGCGACGTTGGCACAGCCCATGCGGTCACTGCCGCGCGGGCGCTGCACCAGTTGGTCGATGCGGGCGAGGTAGGGCTGGCGCAACGAGGTGCTGCGCTGCCGGATGCGCTCGGTGACCTTGTGGACGATGGGGTTCATGCAAAAAAGACCGTAACTCGCTATACGATTATCAAGTAACTTGGTTACATCGTCAATTTGGCAGCCACCGCCGCGGCGGGCCGGGTCCTGGACACGCTAGCATTTCGCACGCCATGAGCCACGATATCCCGTTCCTGCGCGACCCGGCGCCGATGCTCGAGCGGCTGCGCGCGCAATGGGGCGGCCGCGGCGACCTCTGGGTGTTCGGCTACGCCTCTCTGATCTGGCGCCCCGAGTTCGACGCTGCCGAGCACCGCCCCGCGCTGGTGCGGGGTTGGCACCGTGCACTGCGCATGCGTTCGCGCATCAACCGCGGCACGCCGGAGCAGCCGGGCCTCGTCTTTGCGCTGCTGCCCGGCGGCGCGTGCCGGGGTGTCGTGTACCGGCTGCCTGCAGCGCGTGCGCCGGCCGAACTCGAGCGCCTCTGGAAACGCGAAATGCCCACCGGTGTCTACGACGCACGCTGGCTGCCCGCCCACACGCCACAAGGGCGCGTGCCCGCGCTGGCCTTCACCTTGAGCCGGCGCAGTGAGGCCTGCCACGGCCCGATCGCCGACGAGCACATGCTGCACATCCTGCGCCACGCCAGCGGCCGCTACGGCACCACGCTCGACTACCTGGCCGAGACAGCCAGGGCCCTGCGCGTCCAAGGCGTGCGCGACCGCGAGATCGAGCGCCTGATGGCGCTGGCCACCCGCCACGGCCTGGTGAAAGCCTGCTGAAAACCCCTCAGGCCGAGCGCGCGGCGTGCAGGTCGGCGACGGTGTCGATGTCCATCAGCGTGCCGGGGTCGTCGACGTCGACACCGAAGGCCGGGTAACGCGCAAGCAGGCGGCGCGCGCCTTCGTCGCCCGCGAGCGAGAGCAGTTCCGAGAACAGCTCGGTCGAAAAGCCGACCGGGTGGCCACGCCGGCCGAGGTGCTGCGCATAGACCACAGAGTGGTCTTCGAGCGTGTTCGCCACCGTGCGCAGTGTGTTGGCGCTGACCCGCGGCATGTCGCCGGGCAGGACCAGCCACCCTCCCGCGTCGGCGCTCGCCGCAACGCCTGCAGCGATCGAATGCCCCATCCCACGCGAAGCTTCGAAGTCGGACACCACGACGACGTCGCGCTTGGCGACCGTGCGTGCCGCTTCGTCGGCAAGCGCCTCGGTGGTCACCACCACCACCGGCAGTCCGCTGGCGATGGCGTTCGCGAGCGTCGAGCCCAGCACGGTCGACGAACCGAAGGGCTGTTCGAGCTTGTGGCGCGCACCTTCAAACCGGCTGCCCTTGCCGGCGGCGAGTACAACCACTGCGGGACGGTCGTTCATGTGGATCGCTTGCAGTCCGGTTCCTGATGCACTGCACAACAAGAATGCGGCTGTGAGTGCGCAATCGGAAGTGGGACGTTCACTTAGGGCGTACCACGTAAGGGAATGCGCGGCAGCCCACTTCCTATACTGTGGGGATGGACACCCTGGCCGACCTGCGCAAGAGCTACGAACGTGCCGCGCTGGACGAAGCGGCTTCGCTCGCCGACCCGCTCCAGCAGTTCGAGCAGTGGCTGGCGCAGGCGATGGAAGCCCAGCTGCCGGAGCCGAACGCGATGACGCTGGCCACGGTCGCGGCCGACGGACGACCTTCGACACGCGTCGTGCTCATCAAGGGCTGCGACGAACGCGGCATCGTCTGGTATACCAACTACGAAAGCCGCAAGGGCCGTGAACTGGCCTCGAACCCCTTCGCCGCGCTCCAGTTCCACTGGGTCGAGCTCGAACGCGTGGTGCGCATCGAAGGCCGCGTCGAGAAAGTGGCAGCGGCCGAGTCGGACGCCTACTTCGCGAGCCGCCCGCTCGACTCGCGCATCGGCGCGTGGGCTTCGCCGCAGAGCGAGGTGGTGGCTTCCCGCGCGGTGCTGGTGGCCAGCGCCGCCCGCTACGGCGCCCAGTACCTGCTCCAGCCCCCGCGCCCGCCCCACTGGGGTGGCTACCGGCTGCAACCCGATCGTTTCGAGTTCTGGCAAGGGCGGCGCTCGCGCCTGCACGATCGCCTTCGGTACCGCCGCGACGGCGCGGCCTGGGTGCGCGAGCGGCTCGCCCCCTGAAGGGCCGGCTCAGGCCGCGTTGGCGGCCTCTTCGGCCATGCGGTCGAGCGCGCCGAGGAACTGCACGAAGTCGATCGGCTTGGTCCAGTAGTCGTCGAAACCATTGCGCAGCGCACGCTCGACGTGATCGGGCATCGCGTTGGCCGACAAGGCGATGAAACGTGTCCGGGCGAGTGCCGGGGCGGTGCGCAGACGGCGCAGCACCTCGGAGCCGTCGATGTCGGGCAGGTGCATGTCTAGCAGCACCAGGTCGGGAACGACCTCGGGTGCCAGCGCCACCGCATCGAGGCCGTTTTCTGTCGTGTGCAAGACCATCGCGGGGCGCAGCGCGAGCAACTCGCGCACGAGTTGCAGGTTGACCAGGTTGTCCTCCACGCAGAGGACGACGAAGGGCCGCGGGGCCGGCCCACCTGCGGCCGGGTCGCTGGCCGCGGCGCCACCCGCGGTCCGGGGCGCAGCCGCCGCAGCTGCCTCGGGCAGCCAGACCACGAACTCGCTGCCGGCGTCCGGCGTGCTGCTGACCTCGACCTCGCCGGCCATGCGCTCGACCAGCCGGCGCACCAGCGTCAGGCCGATGCCGGCGCCTTCGATCGACTCGCGCTCGGTGCCCAGGCGCTCGAAAGGCTCGAAGATGCACACCAAGTCTGCAGCCGCGATGCCGCGGCCGCCGTCGGCGACGACGAGGCCGATCCGGCCCGCGCGGTCGGCGGCGCGCCGCACCGACAGGCTGACCCAGCCCCCGGGCCGGTTGTACTTGAGCGCATTCGACAGCAGTTTCGACACCACCTGGCGCACTCGATCACGGTCTGCATTCACGGCTGCGCTGTCCGGCGCCTGCACCTTGATGCTCACCGACGCGGCCTGCGCCAGCGTGGAGATCGACGCCGCAGCCTCGGCCAGGAGCGGGCCGAGCGGCACCGTCTCGCGCGCCAGCGCCCCCTGCCCGGCCTCGATGTCGGACAACTCGAGCACGTCGTCGATCAACGCCAGCAGGTGCTGCGCCGAGCCCCGGATGTGCTGCAACCGCTGCGATCGCATCGCGCCCCGCTCCGCCGCCGACTCGGCCAGCAAGAGGTCGGTGAAGCCGACGATCGCGTTCAGCGGCGTCCTCAGTTCGTGGCTGACACGCGCCATGAAGGCCGACTTGTCGCGGTTGGCCTGCTCGGCGCGCAGCATCTCCTGGCGCAGCGCGTCGGCGTGCTTGCGCTCGGTGATGTCGAAGTTGATCCCGGCCATGACCCGGCCCGGCCGCGACGGGTCGTTGACCAGGCGTCCACGTGTCGCCAGCCAGTGCTGCGTCCCGTCGGGCCAGCGCACACGCAACTCGGTGCCATAGGGCTCGCCGAACTCGACATGGCGCTGCGTCAGCAGGTCCATCACGCGCCGGTCGTCGGGGTGGTTGCTGAGTTCCGACAACGTTTCGGTGCTGCGTGGATCCGCGGGGTCGAGGCCGCGCAGGCGGTACATCGCCTCGTTCCAGTAGCGCTGCCCGCCGTCGAGATTGCGCTCCCAGATGCCCACGCCCGCCGCGTCGACGGCGAAGCGGTAGCGGTCGCGTTCGCGCTGCAGCGTCGCCTCGGCCAGATGCGCTTCGGTGACGTCCATGTGCATGCCGAACGACTGCCGCCGCCCATCGCGGACGATGCGGCGCGTCCAGGTGCGGACCCAGCGCTCGCTGCCGTCGGGCGTCGGGATGCGGAAGGTGGCTTCCGAGCGCGGTTCCCAGACGGCCATCGACCGCTGCATCATTTGTTCGACCCAGGAACGGTCGGCCGAGTGCACGTGGCGAGCGATCCATTCCGCCAGCGTCGGTGCGCCCTCACCTGGCTGGCGGTGATGGATGCGCATCATCTGCTCATCCCAGTACACACCGCCACCGTCGTTGTCGCGCGACCAGAACCCGACCCCGATGGTCTCGCTGACCAGCCGCGCGCGTTCGGCCAACTCCTCAGCGCGCGCCCGCTCCGCCATCAGAGCGCTCAGGTCGAGCGAAACGCCGGCCAGCCCGGTGACACGCCCGCTCGCGTCGCGGTCGGCCACGCGCCGCGTCAGCAGCGTGCGCCATTCCGGGCTGCCCGGGGCGACGGCGTAGCGTGCGATGACATCGATCACCTGGTCGCTGCAGCGTGCGACGTCGGCGGCCTTGACCACGGCGGCCAGGTCGTCGGGGTGGATCGTCGCGCGCACCCGGTCGATATCGATCCCCTCGGGGCCGGGCACGATGCCCGCGAGCTCGGAACCGCCGGCCACGTAGTGGAAACGGCGTGTGCGCTCGTCGAGCCGCCAGACCGATATCCCGGCGATTTCGATCGCCCTCTGCAGGAACCGGCCCGCCGGGGCCTCGGCAGCGGGCGCCAGCCGCGGCGT
The DNA here is from genome assembly GCA_036523095.1 of Rubrivivax sp. Classification (GTDB taxonomy): domain Bacteria; phylum Pseudomonadota; class Gammaproteobacteria; order Burkholderiales; family Burkholderiaceae_C; genus Rubrivivax. The sequence goes on along the minus strand of DATDER010000273.1, from coordinate 22,838 downwards.
CAGCCACAAGAGCGCGCCGTCGGGCAGTAGCACGGTGCGGCAGTGCACGGCCTGCTGCGCGGCCCCGAGGGTCAGTTCGACGTCGAGCGTGGCGCTGTCCTGCACGCGGGCTTCAGCCAGCCGCTGCCAAGTGCTGCGATCGATGCCGTTGGCGCTGCCCCAGGCCAGTCCGGCCTCGTTCAATTCGAAGCGCAGTCCCTTACCGTCACACCACACGCGCAGTGCGGCCACCGGGGCAGCCCGCCACACTCGCTCCATCGAGCCATCCTCCACATCGGCGGAACCTGCTTCCGCAAAGGCAGTGTAGTGGCGCAGCGTGTTTCGGACGCCTGTGCGCTGGCGCCCTTCAGGCCTTGAGTCGTGCCTTGAAGGTCTTGCGAAACTTCTCGACCTTGGGTGCGACCACCATCGCGCAATAACCCTGGCCCGGGTGGTTGGCGAAGTAGTGCTGGTGGTAGGCCTCGGCCTTCGTGTAGTTGGCCAGCATCTCGATCTCGGTCACGACACGGCCGCGGTGTGCGATGCCGGCTTCTGCGCGCACGGCCTCGGCCACCGCGCGCTGTGACTCGTCGTGCAGGTAGATGCCGGATCGGTACTGCGGCCCGACGTCGTTGCCCTGTCGGTTGAGCGTGGTGGCGTCGTGCACGTTGAAGAAGATCTCGAGCACGTCGCGCAGCGGGATGCGTTCGTTGTCGAACTCGACGCGCACGACTTCCACATGCCCGGTGTCGCCGCCGCAGACCTGTTCGTAGCTGGGGTTCTTGACGTGCCCGTTGCAATAGCCTGATTCGACTGCAAGCACGCCGTCGACCTGCTCGTACACCGCCTCGGTGCACCAGAAACAGCCGCCGCCGAGGGTGATGACTTCGTTCGCCATGGGAGGGCTCCTGGTTTGGCCTGCGCAGTCGCGCGGGCCGCGCAACTCCTTACACTGCGGCTCATTATCCGGAGAGATTCACCATGGCTGCCAAGTTCCAGTGGGATGACCCCTTCTTCTTCGACGACCAGCTGAGCGAGGACGAACGTGCGGTGCGCGACGCGGCGCACGCCTACTGCCAGGAGCGCCTGCAGACACGTGTGCTGATGGCGGCACGGCACGAGACCTTCGACCGCGAGATCATGAGCGAGATGGGCGCGCTGGGCCTGCTCGGCAGCAGCATCGAAGGTTATGGTTGCGCGGGACTGAACCACGTGTGTTACGGCCTCGTGGCACGCGAGGTCGAGCGTGTCGACTCCGGCTACCGCAGCGCGATGAGCGTTCAGAGCTCGCTCGTGATGCATCCGATCCATGCCTACGGCAGCGAAGCGCAGCGCCAGAAGTTCCTGCCCAAGCTCGCCACCGGCGAGTGGGTCGGCTGCTTCGGCCTCACCGAGCCCAACCACGGCAGCGACCCGGCGAGCATGCTCACACGCGCCAAGCCGGTGGACGGCGGCTACCTGCTCAAGGGCAGCAAGATGTGGATCACCAACAGCCCCATCGCCGACGTGTTCGTCGTCTGGGCCAAGAAGGCCGACCCCGACGGCCAGGTTGGCGGGCAAGAGGCGATCCACGGCTTCATCCTCGAGAAAGGCATGAAGGGCCTGACGGCGCCCAAGATCGAAGGCAAGATGAGCCTGCGCGCGAGCATCACGGGCGAAATCGTCATGGACGACGTCTTCGTGCCGGAGGCCAACCTGCTGCCCGGCGTGAACGGCCTCAAGGGGCCCTTCGGCTGCCTGAACAAGGCGCGTTACGGCATCGCCTGGGGCGCGCTCGGTGCGGCCGAATTTTGCTGGCACGCGGCGCGCCAGTACACCCTCGACCGGCAGCAGTTCGGCCGCCCGCTGGCGCAGAACCAGCTGATCCAGAAGAAGCTCGCCGACATGCAGACCGAGATCACGCTCGGCCTGCAGGGCTGCCTGCGTGTGGGCCGCCTGATGGACGAGGGACGCGCCGCGCCCGAAATGATCAGCCTGATCAAGCGCAACAGCTGCGGCAAGTCACTCGACATCGCACGCCAGGCGCGCGACATGCACGGCGGCAACGGCATCCACGACGAATACCACGTCATCCGCCACATGATCAACCTCGAGACCGTGAACACCTACGAGGGCACGCACGATGTGCACGCCCTGATCCTGGGCCGAGCCCAGACCGGGCTGCAGGCGTTTTTCTAGATCCGGGAGAGACCGCCTACGGCGCCGCCAGCGCCAGTTGCACCCGCGGCGTCCAGGCCGCGTCGCCTTCGCCCGCTCCGCGCAGCTTGGGTTCGCCCAGGAAAAGGCGTTCGCTCGGCAGGCCCTTGGCGATCAAGGCGTCGCGCACCGCCAGGCCGCGCTGGAGCGAGAGTTCGCGTGCGGTGTCGGCGCTGACAACGGTGGCCGACTTGAGCATCGCCTCCATCTCGGCGAGGGGGATGTCCTTGGCCATGCCGATGAAGTTGCGCGGCTTGTCGGGCAGCTTGGTGTCGCTGTAGATGCGCTTGACGATCCGCGTGCGCTCTTCGGCGCTCAACGGCGGCGCCGAGGCGGCCGGTGCCGCGACACCAGCCCGCGCTCGCTCGCGCTGGGCCACGGCCTGCACCCGGGCATCGAGCGAGGCGGCCTGGATCGCTTCGCGCTCGCTCACCGGGTCGGCCGTGCCGACGACAGTCATGCGCAGCGCCGGACGGTCGGCGAACGCCTTGGCCACGCGGTCGATCGCGGCGCTGCTCGAAGGCGCGATCTGCCTCGTCCCGGGCACGAACTCGATCTGGCTCAGGTCTTCGCCGCCCCCACCCGCGATCGCCGAAAACGGCGCCGTCACGGCCTTCGTGATCAGGTTGCCGAGCACCTGCCACACCAGTCCCCAGATGCTGAACTTGGGCTCGTTGATCGAGCCCGTGATCGGCAGGTTGATGTCGATGACGCCGTTGCGGTCGGTCAGCAGCGCCACCGCCAGCCGCACCGGCAACTTGGTCGCGTCGGGGCTGTCGGTCGCCGGGCCGAAGGTGAGCTGGTTGAGCGTGAGCTGGTTCTTGGCGTCGAGCTTGCCGTCGGCGTCGATGCGGTACGACACGTCCAGGCTGAGCTTGCCGCGCTCGATGCCGTAACCCGCATACTTTCCCGCGTAGGGCGAGAACGGAGCCAGCTCGATGTCGGTCGTGCGGGCCTGGATGTCCAGCGCCAGCGGACTGGCGGTCGGGTTGACGGCGCCGCGGATCTCGAGCAGGCCGGTGCCCGCGACCCGCCCGCGCAAATCCACCACCGCCATGTCGCGGGTGCCGGTGGCGACGCGGCCGATGCTGCCGTTCAGCTCGCTCAGCGCGGCCTGGTAGTTGGGGCGGATGAAACGGTCGGTGAAGTCGACCCGCCCGTTGACGAGCTTGGTGGCGCCGACCACGAGGTCGATCGGCAGGTTCTGCAAGCGCCCGTCGACACGCTCCGGCGCCACCGATGCGGGCGGGGCTGCCGCTGCAGCCACCGGTCCGCCCATCGGGAAGCCCGGGGGTGCGACGGGCGCGCCCGGAGCGGGCCGCGGCTGCACGTCGGTCAGGTTGAAGCGGCCCTGCTCGGTGATGGTGAGTCGTGCGAAGAAGTCGCTCAGCTGGATCTCGTCGATCTCGAGCCGCGGCTTGACGCCGGGTGCCAGTGCGACCCGCACCGGCTTGAGCGTCAGCGACTGCCAGGTCAGGAGTTCCTCGCTGTCCTGGGCGGCGGGGTCGAGCGGACGCGAGAAGACCTGCAGGTCCGCCAGCAGCACATCGCCGCGGGCGTTCAACGTCGGTCCGCCGGCGGCGGACGTACCCAGCTTGAAGTCGAATTCGCCTTTGACTCCGAGCTCGCCGCGCTTCAGCAGCACCGGCGAAAACGCAGCGATGTAGGGCTCGACGCCGAGCAGCGGCAGGCGTTCCAGCGCCAGCGTGCCGCGCGCAGCGAACGGTGCCGCCACGACCTGGCCGCGCAGGTCGATGCGGCCCGGCAGCGCCGGCGTCGAGTCCATGCCGGACGCTGCGGCCTGGATCTGCGAACTCAGGTGCACCCTCAATGGCGCCGCACCTGCGGGCCACGCCGCGCCCTGCGCCGCCAGACGCAGGCCGCGCAGCTTCAGGTCCACCGGCGCGGCGGGGCGCGCAGCCGCATCGAGCCAGTCGACCTGGCCGCCTTCGAGCAGCAGGTCTTTCAGATCGACGTGCCAGGGCGTGGCGGGCGGCGCGCCCGACTCCGCCGGAGGGCGCGCCACCACCCACTGCACGGCATCGAGGCTGCCGTCGGCCAGACGCTGCAGCTTGACCGCCGGTTGACGCACACGCACCGTGCCCACGCTCACGTGGCGCGCGAGCAGGTCGACGCTGCTGTCTTCGATACGCAGCGACGCGATGCTGGCCAAGGTGCCCGGCTGCGGCCTCGGCGCAGTGGGCGTGGCCTTTCGCGCGGGCTTGCCGACGCCGGGTCGGGCGCCGCCGCGGCCGGCGACGCGCTTGATCGAACCCGGCTTGACCGCAGGGTCCCTGGCCGGCAGCATCGCCTTCGCCGCCGCGCCCTCGAAAAGGCGCAGGCCGTCGACTTGAAGCGAGTCGAGCGCCAGCGCCAAGCGGGGCGTGTCGCCCGCCGCCCACTCCAGGCCGGCTGCGAATTTCGCCCGCCCTTCGAGTGCCGGCCGCAGCACGCTGCGCAGATAGGGCGCGGCGGCGCTGAGCTGGACGGCGTCGGCTTCGACCGTCAGCCGCGCCCGTTTGTCCGAGGCCTCGCCCTGCACCTTCAGCTGGGCGACTTCGTGCATACCGGCCCGCAGGCGAAGGCTCCCGGTTACCGGCGCTTCGCCGTCGCTCGGCCAGCGCACCCGCTCCAACAGCAGGTCGACCGCCTCGAGCGTGAGCTCGGCGGCGGGCTGGAGCGTGGCGTCTCGCCAGCGCACGCGCGCGCCCGCGAGTTCGGTGCGGCCCGCGCTCAGCTGCCACGGGCCCGCGGGGGTGGCGGGCGCCGGCTGGGGGCCTGAAGCGGCCGCCGTTGCCGAAGCCGAAGCCGACGCCGCTGTGGAGGCTGCCGCAGGCGCGCTTGGGTTGCCCGCGGGCAGCATCAGCGTCGCCCATTCGAGCTGGCCACTCGCTTCACGCCGGACCTCGGCTTCCAGGCCCTCGAGGCGAACCGGGCCGAGTGCGATCTTGCGCTCGAGCGGCCGCACGTCGTCGAGTTGCATCGTCAGGCGCTTGAAGCCGAGCATCGGCTCGCCGCGCTGGTTGCGGAAGCCCAGGTCGCGGAGCGAACTTTGGCCGGTCAGCACGACCCGCGGAACCTGACCCTGGGGTTGCGCGAATTGCAGCTTCAGGTCCAGCGCGAGCACCCCGCCCTCGGGTCGCAAGGGCAGTTGCACAGGCACATAGGTCCACCACCGGGCCAGCGGCAGGTCGTCGAGCTGGATGTCGAGTTGGGTCTCCCGGTCAGGCGCAAAGGGCACCGACCGGCCGCGCAGGTCGACCGCGCTGCCTTCGATCACGAAGGCGAGCCGCGGCTCGACCTTCACCGCCATGTCGTCGGGCAGGTTGGACAGGAACGGCAACGCCAGCTGCAGCGCGCGCAAGGCGTGTCTGCGCTGCATCGGGCTGTCATCGAAATCAACCTCGCCGTCGCGCAACTGCAGGTTGAAGAGCGCAAAACGTTGCGGTTCGGCCGCGGGCGGCTCGGGTTGCGACGGCTTGAGGCGGGCCAGAATGTCATCGATGTCGTAGCGGCCCTCGCCGATGCGCGCCAGGCGCAGCTTGGGGGCGTCGATTTCGGCCGCGTCAATCACCGGCGCCAGCCGCAGCAGCGAGCGCAGGTTGGCGTCGACGTACAGCCGCGCGGCTTCGAACTGCGGCGCACTCGCTGCGCTGCCGGGTGCCGCCGCGACCGTGACGCCGCGTAAGGTGAGTGACAAGGCAATGGGCGAAAACTCGACCTTCGCCACCCGCACCTCGCGCCCGAGCAGGGCCGAGACGCGGCTCTCGATCTGCGACTTGGCGATCGACGGCACCGCGAGCCAGGCCAATGCCAGCGTGACGGCAATCCCCGCCACGACCCACGCCACGACCCGCAGTGCCCGCATCCCGCCTATGGCAATTGCTTTCATCTTGGGCCATCCTGCCGGCCCGGGGCCGGCCGCGCAAGGATGTCGAGTCCGGCACAATGGCCTTCATGGACTGCCCGCCCGACGCGTGATCGACATCCTGCAATGGCTCGGCCTGGGCGAGTGGAAGCCGGTGCTGACGGCGCTCGTGCTGCCGCCTGTCCCTTGGCTGTTGATGGTGCTGCTGGGCGCATGGTGGCTGTCGCGCCGCCGCCCGGTGGGTTGGTTGCTCGTGGTCCCGGCCTGCGTTGCGCTGTGGTTCTGCTCGACCATCGCCGTCGGCGAAGCCCTGGTGCGTGGCCTGCTGCCGCAAGTGAGTGCAATGGGGCCGGCCGAGGTATTGGCCATGCGCCAAAAGGTGGCGGCCAACCCGGGCACCGTGGCCATCGTCGTGCTCGGCGGTGGTCGCGAATCACTGGCGCCCGAATACGGCGTCTCCAACCTGACCGCCCGTTCGATCGAACGACTGCGCTACGGGATCTGGCTCAGTCGCGAAACCGGCGCGCCGGTTGCGTTCAGCGGCGGTGTCGGGCACGCGGGCGCCGGGGCCACGCCAGAAGCCGAGATCGCCGTCCGCGTCGCGGCGCGTGAGTTCGGCCATCCGCTGAAGTGGACCGAGACGGCCTCACGCGACACGCGCGAGAACGCCGCGTTCACGATCAGCCTGCTGAAACCGGTGGGCGTCAAGCGGGTTGTCGTGGTCACGCATGGCTGGCACATGGCGCGCGCGATGGCGGAGTTCAACGATGCGGTTCAGCGCGGCGACAGCAAGATCGAAGTCAGCGCCGCGCCAATGGGCCTGGCCGCGAGCAGCGACCGTCCGCTCCTGCGCTGGATGCCTTCGAACGAAGGCCAGACCCGCGTTCGCGACGCCTTGCGCGAGTGGATCGCACGCCTCACCGGCATCTGAGCTCGGTCCGTGCCGCGGCGCGGCACTACAGCATCATGGCGCCGGCGAAGACACCGATCATGATGAAGACGATCACCACCTTGCCGGCCATGCCGGCCATCAGGCCGAGCCAGGTCGAGACCCCGACCTTGACCGCCTGCCCGCTGTCGCGCCGCGCGATGTATTCGCCCAGGGCCGCGCCGACGAGCGGCATGAACAGCACGCCAATAAAGCCGGCGAACAGCCCCAGCACAGTGCCCAGCGCGGCGCCGATCAGGGCCTGGCGGCTCGCCCCGGCCTTCTTGGCGCCGAGCATCCCGGCCACGTATTCGAGCACCCACGACAGCACCGCCAGCACCGAGACGATCACCACCACGCCGACCCCGACGCGGCTGAAGCCGTCGATCCAGGCCGCGAGCACGATGCCGGCGAGCACGAACACCGCCCCGGGCAACGCCGGCAGCACCGTGCCGGCCACGCCGACGATCATGAGCACGGCGCTCAACAACCAAAGCAGCGTGTCAGTCATGGGATCCGTTCGGGGGTGATGGGGTTCCGCACGGAACTTTGGGGTCTTCGCGCGGATCGTAGACACTACGTCGTGCAGCGGCTTCGCTGCGCAGGTTTCAGCGTGAGGATCTTATGACGAAGAACTGGCTGGTTGGTGCGGTGGTGGTGGCGCTGGCGACGACGCTGACACCGAGCCTTTCCGATGCCAAGCGCATCGGTGGCGGCAAATCGATCGGCATGCAGCGCAGCACGCCCGATCGCAGCACACCGCAGACGCCGCCGGCGCAGCCCGTCGGCCCGCAGTCGGCATCGCCGACCGCGGGCGTGCCGGCCACGGCCGGTGCCGCCGCTGCAGCGCCCGCTGCCGCAGCCGCCAAGCGCTCATGGATGGGCCCGATCGCCGGCCTCGCGGCGGGCCTGGGCATCGCCGCCTTGCTGAGCCATTTCGGGCTCGGTGAAGGGTTCGCGAACCTGATCATGATCGCGCTGCTCGTCTTCGCGGCCGTCTTCGTGATCCGCTTCCTGCTGCGCCGCTTCGGCGCCGGCGCGCAGGGCGGAGAGTTGGCGACGTCCAGCGCCGCTGCCGGTCAGGCCGCCCCCACAGCGTGGAAGCCGACCCAGCGCAGTGCCGAACCGGCGTTCGAGCCTGCGGCCACGCCGCGCATGCAGCCCGCTGCCGGCTCGGATGCGGTGTCGGTGACCGGCGTGCCCTTGGCGCCGATCGGGGGCGCTGCCACAGTGGCCGCGGTGACCACGCCACCCGCGACCGCGGCAGCGCTGGTCTTGCCCGAGGGCTTCGACCTGCCAGCGTTCGAACGCATTGCCAAGATGATCTTCATCCGGCTTCAGGCCGCCAACGACGCGGGCGATCTAGAAGATTTGCGCCAGTTCACGACCCCCGAGATGTTTGCCGCCACACGCCTGGAACTGCAGGAACGCGGCGGCGTGCTGCAGCACACCGACGTCGAGCGGGTCGAGGCCGAAGTCGTGGACTTCAGCAAGGAGGCCAGCCGGCAGGTGGTGAGCGTGCGCTTCCAGGGCCTGGTGCGCGAGGAACAGGGCGCCTCGGCGACCGGCTTCGACGAGATCTGGCACCTGGTCAAGCCCGACGACGACAGCCGCGCCTGGGCCATCGCCGGGATCCAGCAGCCACAATAAGTCGGCTCGCTACAACGTACGCGCAGACGGGGCCTTCGGGCCCCGTCTGCTTTTTTCGCCCCCGACGATGACGCCCGACAGCACCCTGAAGTCCCTCTTCGCCCAGCGCGAGTACATGCGTCTGTGGTGGGTGCGTGTGGCCGGCACCAGTGCGAGCCAGATGTTGATGGTCGCCATCGGCTGGCACATGTACGACCTGACGGGTTCGGCCTGGGACCTGGGGCTGGTGGGGTTGCTGCAGTTCTTGCCCGCGCTGGGGCTGGCGCTGGTGGCCGGGCACGTGGTCGACCGCTACCACCGCGCGCGCATCATCTCCGCGTGCCTGGCGGTGCAGGCCGTCGTGGCTGCACTGCTGATGGCAACGCCGGTGGACGGTGTGTCCGAACGCACGCTGCTGCTCGGGCTGTCGGTCGTGCTCGGCGCCGTGCGTGCCTTCCAGATGCCGGCACAGCAGGCGCTGGTGCCGCTGCTGGTGCCGCCCGCGTTGCTGCCGCGCGCCATGGCCTTCAGCTCGGCCGGCCTGCAGGCGTCGATCATCGCCGGCCCGGCCCTGGGCGGCTTCATCTACGTCGCGGGCTCGGTGGTCGTCTACGGCAGTTGCGCGGTGTTGTTTGCTGCCGCCGCACTGCTGTGCGCGACGATCCGGCACGCCAGCCCGCCCGCGGGCGCGGGCATGAGCCTGGACACGCTGCTCGCCGGTGTGCGCTACGTGCAGAAGAACAAGGTCGTCCTGGGCGCCATCTCGCTCGACCTGTTCGCGGTGCTGTTCGGCGGCGCGATCGCGCTGCTGCCGATGTTCGCCAAGGACATCCTGCACGTCGGCCCCTGGGGCCTGGGCCTGCTGCGCGGCGCGCCTGCGCTGGGCGCGCTGGCCTTGTCGGTCGTGCTGACCCGCTGGCCGATCGTGCGCGGCGCGGGTCTCAAGCTGTTCTCCGCGATCGCGGTCTATGGCCTGGCGACACTGGTGTTCGGCCTGTCGACTTCCTTCCTGCTCTCGATGGTGGCGTTGTTCGTCACCGGCGCTGCGGACATGGTGAGCGTGGTCGTGCGCCAGACCATGGTGCAGCTCGAAACACCGGACGAGATGCGCGGTCGCGTGAGCGCCGTCAACTCCGTCTTCATCGGCGCGTCGAACCAGCTCGGTGAGTTCGAGTCCGGCGCCACCGCCGCCTGGCTCGGCCCGGTCGGCTCGGTGGTGCTGGGCGGCCTCGGCACGCTCGTCGTGGCGGCACTCTGGTGGCGCTGGTTCCCGACGCTGGCGCGGCGGGACCATCTGGTGCTGCCGAAGGGCTGAGACCGGCGCTCAGCGCTCAGCGTCCCTTCTCCTTCAGGCGCTCCTTCGACGCCCGCCCGCGCGCCTTCCATTCCGACAGCTGCTGCTGCCGCTCGAGCAGGCTCATCGTGTCGCGCCGCGCCTCGCGCCGCAGCTTCTGGAAGCTGCGCAGCCGTTCCGCCGGCACCGCCTCGCGCACGGCGCATCCGGGCTCGTCGTCGTGGCGGCAGTCGCGGAAGCGGCACTGCAGCGCCATTTGCGCCACGTCGTCGAAGACCTGGCCGAGCGCCGCCTCGTCGGTGTCCAGGCGCAGCGTGCGCAGGCCCGGCGTGTCGATGATGCAGGCGCCGTGCGGCGTGCGGTGCAAGGTGCGCGAGGTCGTGGTGTGGCGACCGCGCCCGTCACCCGTGCGTGTGCCGCCCGTGGCCTGCACCTCGGCACCCATCAAGGTGTTGGTGAGCGTGCTCTTGCCCGCCCCGCTGGAGCCGATGAGCACCAGCGTCTGGCCGGCACCGAGCCAGGGCTCCAGCACCGGTACGGCACCCGCGCTGAGGCCGTTCACCGCGACCGCCGGGGTGTCCGCGGGCAGCATCGCCTGCACTTCGCGCAGGCGCCGGCCGACCTGATCGCACAGGTCGAGCTTGGTCAGCACCACCACCGCGCTGACGTGCGCCAGCCGCGCTAGCGTGAGGTAACGCTCGAGCCGTCGTAGGCTGAAGTCGTGGTCGAGGCCCATCGTGAGCAACGCCGTATCGACGTTGCTCACGATCACGGCGCGCGCGATCTTGTCGCGCCCGTCGTGCAGGCGGCGCGCAATCTGCGTCAACGGCGGCAGGCGCCGGTGCACCCACCACTGGCCCCATTCGTTGGGCGCCGCAAGCACCCAGTCGCCTACCGCCAGTGCGTCCGACTGCGCTTGCAGTTCAGTGCGCAGCGCCGGCAGCACGCGCGCCGCAGTCTCGTTGTCGCCGTCATGCAGCACGACGTTCTCGCGCTGCACGTCGACGACGCGCCGGAGCTCGGCGTTGTCGTCGGGCGGTACCTGCTGCGCCAACTGCTGCAGCACGGGTTGTGTCAGGCCGATCGCGCGCAATCGGGCCAGGGAAGTCGAATCGATCATGGAAATTCCAGTTGCGGCCGCCACGCACCCGCAGGCGCACGGAGACCGTCAGAGCCTGTCGGCCCGGTCTTTTGGCGTTCGATGCGGGCCCGCGTCAGGCGGGCAATGGCTTGGGGCGCTGCGGAGCAGGTGCTCCGAAATGCGTCAGGCGTTGCGGCCGGCGGGGACCCACGAGAGGGCGGGAACAGTCGTCTTTTTCATCGCAGCCTCCATCAGTGGGTTGAACAAGAGCGTGAATGTCGTTGTTTGCGCGCGCCGCGTCAAGACCCTTTGCGCGGGCCCGTTGCGTTCAGGCCGACGCTGCGCGCCGGTCCACGAGCCCGGAGGTGCCTGCATTGACGAACACGATCTCTAGTACTCGACCGCGGCGACGAACAGGGAGTTCAGGCGCGACGCGACCGACCAGTCGTTCACTGCCCGTGGGGCCTTCAAGTGTCGGTGCTGCACGTTGCGCAGCGGGTTGATCACGGGGTGTCTTCATCCTGGGGTGGCAGCCGGCTCACGAGGACCTTGTCGACCCGCTTGCCGTCGAGATCGACGACTTCGAAACGCCAGCCTTGCCAATCGACCGTCTCGCCCGTGGCCGGCAGGCGGCCGAGCAGCAACATGATCATGCCGGCGAGCGTGTTGTAGCGGCCACGGTCCTCTTCGGGCAGTTCCTTGAGCTCGAGCCGGTCCTTCAGTTCGGTCACAGGGATCAGCCCGTCCATGAGCCAGCTGCCGTCTTCGCGCTTGACGGACCAGACATCATCGCTCGCGGGGCTGCCGAATTCGCCGGCGATGGCCTCGAGCACGTCACGTTCCGTGATCACCCCCTGCACCGCACCGTACTCGTCGACGACGAACACGAGTTCGATCGTCGAGACGCGAAGGTGCTCGAGCAGTTCCATGCCCGAGAGCGTCTCGGGCACGAAGACCGGCGGCTGCAGGTGGTCGGCGATCGAGATCGCCTTGCCGCTCGCCAGCGGCGCGATCATGCTGTGCGCGGCGAGCACGCCGATCACGTCGTCCAGGCTGCCGCGGCACACCGGGTAGCGGGTGTGCCCGTACTCGGCCATCTTGGCCAGCACGTCTTCCACCGGCACGTTCGCGTCGAGCCAGGCGATCTCGGCGCGCGGGATCATCATCGAGCCGATCGGGCGGTCGTCGAGGCGAAACACGTTGCGCACCATCTGGTGTTCGTGGGCCTCGATCACACCGGCGTCGACGCCCTCTTCCAGGCTCGCTGCGATCTCTTCCTCGGTCACACTGCGGGTGGGCCCGCCACGCACGCCGAGCAGCCGCAGCACGCCTTCGGTGCACGCCCCCAGCAGCACGACAAAAGGGCGCGTCGCCATCGAGAGCCAGTTCATCGGCCGCGCCACCAGCCGCGCCACCGTCTCGGGGTACATCTGGCCCAGCCGCTTGGGCACCAGCTCGCCGAAGATGATGGTCAGGAAGGTGATGATCACGACCACCAGCGCAGTGGCCGTGATGAGCGCGGCACGCGGCTGGAGCGGGAAGGTGGCCTGCAACCAATGGGACAGCGGCTGCGAGAACGCGGCGTCGCCGACGATGCCGTTCAGCACACCGATCGAGGTGATGCCGATCTGCACCGTCGAGAGGTACTTGGTCGGCGTGTCGTGCAGGTCCATCGCGGCCTGCGCACCGGGTTCTTCGGCTTCGACCATGACCTGCAGACGTGCCTTGCGGCTCGCGGTGAGTGCCATCTCCGACATCGCGAAGGCACCGTTCAGCAGGATCAGGAAAACGAGGAGAGAAACGTCCATGCACGCCGCTGTCATGCGGGGCGGGGTGGCACCGGCGTCCAGCGTAGCAGAATCGCCGCATGCATCTGCTCATCGGTGACCTGCAGGGCTGCGGCGACGCGCTCGACCGCCTGCTCGAAGAAACGGGTTTCTCGCCCTCCCGCGACCACCTCGTGGCACTCGGCGACCTCGTCAACCGCGGGCCCGATTCGCTGCGGGTGCTGCGACGACTGCACACGATGGGGCCGAGCGCCACCTGCCTGCTCGGCAACCACGACCTGCACCTGCTGGCAGTGGCGCACGGTGTGCGGCCGCTGCGCCGCGGCGACACCTTCGGCGACGTGCTCGACGCGCCCGGGTGCGAGGCTTGGCTCGACTGGCTGCGACAGCAGCGCCTGGCGCTGGTCGACAACGGCTGGCTGTGTGTGCACGCCGGTGTGGTGCCGCAATGGGATGCGGCGCAGACGCTGTCACTCGCAGCCGAAGTCGAAACCCTGCTGCGCGGCCCCGGGCTCGGCGCATTCCTTCAGGTCATGTACGGCAACGAGCCGGCGCGCTGGTGCGACACGCTGGAAGGCGTCGAGCGCTGGCGCTTCACGGTCAACGTGCTGACACGCATCCGCTTCTGCAGCGACGACGGCACATTGGACTTCAAGACCAAGGAAGGTGCCGACGCCGCACCCCCGGGCATGCAACCGTGGTTCAGCGTACCCGGGCGGCGCAGCGAAGGCACGCCGATCGCCTTCGGCCACTGGAGCACGCTCGGCCTCGTCAACCGCGCGGACCTGCTCGCGATCGACACCGGCTGCGTCTGGGGCGGTGCGCTCACTGCCGTGCGGGTCGATGGCGGGCGGCGCGAGGTGTTCCAGGTGCGCTGCGCGGCGAGTGCGCAGCCGGGGTGACTCTGCCCGCTGGCACAATCAGGCGTCTGGGAAGCGTGGCCGAGCGGTTGAAGGCACCGGTCTTGAAAACCGGCGACGGGGAAACCCGTTCGTGAGTTCGAATCTCACCGCTTCCGCCATCTCATGAATCGTCCAGGCACACAACAGCCGCTGCTCGGCGTTGCGCTCGTGATCGGCGCGGCGAGCTGCTTCGCCACCATGGACACCACGGTGCGCTACGTCGGCGCCTACTTCTCGGTGGCGCTGGTCTTGTGGATACGCTACGGGCTGCACGCGGTGATCATGACGCTGTGGATCGCGCTGTCGAAGCAGCGCTCCTTCCGCAGCGCCAACCCGATGTTCCAGATCGCACGCGGTGCGCTGCTGGCGTTCTCTTCGGCGATGGCCTTCGCCGCTCTGCGGCGCATGCCGGTGGCCGAGTTCACGGCCATCGTGATGCTGACGCCGGTGATCGCCACGCTGGTGGCGCGCATCTGGCTGGACGAACGCATCTCGCCGCTGCGCTGGACGCTCGTGGCGGGCGGTTTTGTCGGTGCCCTGATCGTCATCCGGCCGGGCAGCGGCATCGTCGGCTGGGCGGCGTTGCTGCCTTTGGCGGCCACCTTCTCCAATGCGGCGTTCCAGATCATGACCAGCCGCTTCGCGCCGCATGAAGACCCTTTCACGACCAACTTCTACACCGGCGCCACCGGCATGGCGATCGCCACGCCGATCCTGCTCGCCAGCGTGGCCGATCCGTTCGAGACGCTGCTGGGCGCCCCCGGGGTGCAGGTCGGCGCGCTGATGGCGGTGGCCGTCCTCGGCACGGCGGGACACCTGCTGCTGATCATGGCGCTGAGCAAGGCGCCCGCCTCGACCCTGATGCCCTTCCAGTACGTTCAGCTCGGCGTGGCCGCGCTCGCCGGCTACATCGTGTTCGGCGTCGTGCCTGATGGCTGGGGCTGGGTCGGCATGGCGATCATCGGCGGCTGCGGTGCAGCCAGTGCATGGCTGAACGTGCGTGCGGCCGCGGCCAAGCACCGACCCGTCAGCACGGTGCAGGTCGACACGATCGCGGAATGACGGGCACGCCAGCGCTCACGCCACGCGCCCGAACCACCACAGCGACAGCCCGGCCCCCATCACGAGCAGCAGCGCCGCCGTCGACGCAAGCACGGCCGTGAGTTCGGTGTCGCGTTTGCTCACCTGCAGGCGCGAGCCGAGGTTCTCGTAGACGCTGCGCAGCGCCTCGGCCGTGCCGGCGTGGTGGTACTCGCCGCCCGTCATCTGCGCGACCCGGCGCAGCGTCGGTTCGTCCAGTTGAAGGTACATCGCCATGCCCTCGCCCATCGCGGCATGGCCGTCGGTGGTTCCCAGGCCCACGACGTAGATCCGCACCCCTCTGTCGGCGGCCATTTGCGCAGCTTCCAGCGTGTCCACGCCCGTGGTGCGTCGGCCGTCGCTCAGCAGGATGATCGCGGCGGACTCGTAGGTGCCGGGCGGCATGGGCGTGAACTGCTTCGGCGACGTCTTCTCGCGCTTCTCGTCCAGGCTGCGCGCCAGGCGGCGCGGGCCGAAGGTCATCTCCCCCACGTCGATGCCCTGGTCCGGGAAAAGCTCCGACAGGCTCACCACGATGGCGCTGCCGATGGCCGTGCCCAGCTGCATCTGGATCGCGTCGATCGCAGCCACGAGCGAGGGGCGGTCGATCGTGGCGCGCTGCGCCACCTGGGCGCTGCCCGCGAAAGTGATCAAGCCCACCTCGATGTGCTTGGGCACCTCGCTCAGGAACGCCTTGGCCGCTTCCTGGGCGGCCACCATGCGGTTGGGTTTGACATCCTCCACGCGCATGCTCCGCGAGATGTCGATCGCCAGCAGGATCGTCGATTTCGCCCAGGGCAGGGTCACGGCCGCCGTCGGGCGCGCAAGGGCCAGCAGCAGCAGCGACAGCGCGAGGAAGATCACCGCCGGCGGAACGTGGCGCCGCCAGGGGCGGCCCACGGCCTCGCGAACGACACGCAGGCTCGCCATCCTGAGGGCCGGCTTGCCACGCCGACGCAGCAGCCACAGGTAGAGCGCCGGCAGCAACGGCAGCAGCAGCATCCACCACAGGTTGTGAGGCCACAAGAAGTGCATCGGCTCCACCGTGCGTACCGCGCGAAGGCCCCGGGCGCGAAGGACGTGCCCGCCATGCGGGCATCCGGTCACCGATTCTGACGGAACTCGGCAGTGCACCGGGGTCCACCGGAGATCAGCCCAGCTTCACGACCCGATGCAGCGCCAACCCGTCGCTCAGCGGTCCGACGAACCAGGCCTGCTCGCGGCGCTGCGGGTCGATGACCCAGCCCAGGCTGAACGGATGGTGGAAGAAGCCGGCCTGGGTCTGACGGTCGGTGCCGCTGAAGAAGGCGCCGATGCCCGGGTGGCTGTGAAACCAGCCCACCACCACCTCGCCCGGCTGCAACGCTGCACGGGCCGCGTCCCAGACCCCCGTGTGCAATCGCAGCGACATCGACGTGGCCTCGTCGTCCAGCCCGGCCACGGCGGCGCGCACATGGACCAGCGCAGGCGTCGTTTCGCCGGAGGCCTTGACGAAGGGCTCGCCGATCAGCAGCCCGCCGCGTTCCACCGCGCTGTCGTGCACGTGGCCCCAGGCCGCAGCCAGCGCACGCGTCGACAGCGCGACGATCGGGCCTGTTGCCGCCGTCGCACCACGCGCACGTTCGGCGACCGACGCCACGGCGTCATCGGCCGCTTCGTGCCGCGACGCCTGCCACGCGGCCACGTTGCGCCAGGCCGGGCCTTCGGTGGTGTCGAGCCAGCGCATCAGGAACGAACCTCGAAGTCGCGGTTGCAGCGGGGGCACGTCACCGTGCCCGATCGCCCGGCCGGCAAGCGCAGCGCCGCGGCGCAATGCGGGCAGTGACGCAGCACACGCGTGGGCGCGTCGATCGCCGCCGGGTCGGTGGGGAAGGCCTCGGGGTGGCGCTGCATTGCAGCCTGGTACCACACGTTGGCCGCCCGGTGGGCGATCGAATGCGGGTTCATCAGCAGCGGGTCGTAAGCCAGCAGGCGCACCAGGCGCCGCACAAAGAGATCCATGCCGTCGCCGGGCAGCCACTTGGCGCCGATGCACACGACCCCCGACGTGAACACGTGCGGGTGGTAGATCGGCGTCAGAACGGTCGTCAGCGGCGGCTGGAACGGGTGCCGCGGCGCGAGGTCGATCGCAACGCGCGACGACACCTGCCGCTCGCGCGGATAGGCCGGCGATCCGGCGGTCGCATAACCCAGATCGAGTACAAAACGCGGCCGTCCCGGTGCCGGGAGCGTGATGATGCCGATGCGTCCGCCGCTGGCAGCCGCCAGCACGCGCACGCGCTCGACGTCGGTCTCGTGTCTTGAAGCGACGGCCATGGCCGGGCCCGTCGCGCAGCTCAGGCGCGAAGTTCCGGCGGTGCCCCGGCCACCAGCACCGGCTGCACCTCGAGCAGGTCGCCGGCGTTGACACCCGCCTGCTCGAGGCTGGCGCCCGGCGTCAGCGCGCGTCCCTGCGTCACGTTGACCAGCGTGTAGTCGGCATCGGCCGGCAAGGACCAGTGGTCGACCGCCGACTGGATGATCTCGGCACCCGTCTGTTGCGGCGAGACCGCGAGCTCGGACCGCCGTGTCTGGTCGGCCGTGCGGACCGAAAGTTTGTATTCCTGCGGCAGGGTCATTTCATTCCTCCAGGTCAATGCAAACAGCGCCGGGCTCACCGACGTTGGCGAGCAGAAATTTCACCGGCAGCGCCGCGCCGCCGAAGCGCGCGCTCAACGCGTCGACAGTGGCCTCGCCCCGGATGTCGACGCGCACGCCCGGTTCGCCGCATTCCGCGCAGCGGGTGATGCCGTCGTCGAACTCGTCGGCGCGGTGGCCGGCGTAACGCGACGCGTGGGCGGTGGACCCGCACGCAGCGCAGGCGTAATCGAAGATCAGCGGGTCGGACAACAACACGGCGGCGGCGTCGCCGGCATGGGCCGCGAGCGCCTGGGACCAGTCGCCCCGCGCGGCGACACGGCGCGGGCGCGGCCACAGCGGCGCACACGCCGCGCAATCAGGGTTGGGCTCCAAGGCGGCCACCGTGCTGGCGCCGGTACGCGTGTCGAACAAGATGCGCCGCGAGACCGCACCCGTGGCGCTGCCCACGCCGAGCGCCGCCTGCACCGCTAGCGCTCCGGCCACGCTGGCGGTGATGGCCGTGGTCGCGACCTTGTCCTCGGCCCACATCGCGCGGCGCAGCCAGCCGCAGGAATAACGTTCGGCCACCTTGCTGTACGCGCTGTGCGGAAGGTGGCACTCGAAACAGGCGCAAGGCCCGGCAGCGCCGAAGCGGAACAACTCGACACTCGCGTGGCGACTGTCGATCCCGGCGTTGACGAGATCGACCCCGGCCAGCAGGCACAGCTGCGACAGGCGCATGCGGGCCTCGAGGTTATCGACCGCGCAAACCACAACGTCGCGCCGCGTCAGCGCAGCCAGCGTCAAGGTGCGCCAAAGGTCGCCTTCGACCGCACGCAGGCGCACGTTCGGGTCGACGTCCGCCGCGCGCGCCACCACGGCCGCCGCCTTGCTCGCGCCCACATCGGACTCGCGCAGAAAGACACTGCGTGTCAGGTTGTGGATCTCGACACGGTCGAAGTCGTGCACGTCGATCGCGCCGACGCCCATCAACACGAGGTTCTTGACCACTTCGTTGCCGACGGCGCCGGCGCCGATGACGCTGACATGCAGGCCCTGGAGCCGGTCGACGCCGAGGCCTTCGACCGCCTGCTGGCGCAGGTAACGAGCGCGGTCCATGAAAAGCGGCGTCCGGCGGGCTCGGGCGCCTACCGCACCTGCACCGGGCGCAGGTCGCTGCTGGCGCACAGCACACAACGCCCGTGGTTCTGCGAGCGCAGTGCGTCCAGGCTGGCACGCTGGTAATAGGCTTGGCAGCCGGCGCAGCGGTACAGCGGTTTGGCCGCGTCCAGCGCGGCGCTGGAGTAGGCATCGCGAACACCGTCGAGCTCGCTTCGATCGACGACCCAGACGGCACTGCTGTCGGCCGCATCGCCCCAGCCCGCTGCGGCGCTGCGCGCCCCCGCCTGGGCCCGCGGGCGGTAACTTCGGTCGCTGCGCGGCCGCGGGGTCCGCGCCTGCTGCCGCGCGATGAGCACGATCAGGAAAGCGACCAGCAGCAGCAGCAAGGGAATCAGTCGTGCGCCCATCCCACCTCCGACATGCAACCAGGGCCGATTGAACGCGGCCTCTTCGCCATCTGATGGCGCTCCGGCCGATTGCAAGCCTGCGGTGGCGGCACAATGCGCCGATGCGAGGTCGGCGTTGAAGTGGCTCAGGCCCTGGATGCTGGCCGCTGCAGCGTGCAGCGCGAGCTACGCCCTGCTCTGGGCGCTGGGCCTCGGCCACTTCCGCAGCGAATTCCTCGGCGCCAGCGTCGGCGTCGGTGTGCTGGGCGGCTTGCTGCTGATCGTGTCCCGCGTATTCAGGGGGCCCTCCTGGATTCGCTCTCTGGGCGACTTCGGGCTCAACTGGCTCTTCGCCGCCTACGCCTTGTCTTATCTGGCGATCTAGCGGCGGCGTCTCAACAGCCCCAGCGCAGCGCTGCGGTGTGAACCGGCGCGTCCCAGAGCTTGAGCATGTCGGCGTCGAGTGCGCTGACGGTGACGGAGCAGCCCGCCATTTCGAGCGAGGTGACAAACGGCCCCGTCAGGTGGCGCACGACCTTGATGCCGGCACCGGCGAGCACCTTGTGCGCGGCGTGCACCATCAGGTAGAGCTCGAGCAGCGGCGTGCTGCCGAAGCCGTTGACGAGCAGGATCACTTCGCGACCCGGCTTGAGCGACAGGTCCTTCAGGATCGCGCCAGTGAGTTCGGCTGCGATGTCGTCGGCCGAGCCCAGCTTGACGCGGCGCCGGCCGGGCTCGCCGTGAATGCCCACACCCATCTCCATCTCGTCGGCACCGATCTGGAAAGTGGGTTTCCCGGCCGCCGGCACGGTGCACGAGGTGAGTGCCACACCCATCGACGCGGTGGCGCTGTTGACGGTGTCGCCCAGCGTCTTGAGCGCCGCGAGGCTGTCGCCACGCTCGGCCGCGGCGCCGACGATCTTCTCGACGATCAGGGTGCCGGCGACGCCGCGCCGACCGGTCGTGTAGGTCGAGTTCTCGACCGCGACGTCGTCGTTGACGATCACGGTCGCGTTGTCGCGGTCCAGCATCTCGGCCGCCATCTGGAAGTTCATCATGTCGCCGGAATAGTTCTTGACGATGAACAGCACGCCGGCACCGCCGTCGACCGACTCCGCCGCGGCGAGCATCTGGTTCGGTGTCGGCGAGGTGAAGACCTGCCCCGGACAGGCGGCGTCGAGCATGCCGTGGCCGACGAAGCCGGCGTGCAGCGGTTCGTGGCCCGAGCCGCCGCCAGAGATCAGGGCCACCTTGCCCGCCTTGGTTGCGCGGCGGCGCACGAACTGGCGCTCAGGCCCGAGCGTCACGATGTCGGCGTGTGCCACCGCGAAACCGTCCAGGCTCTCGGCCAGCACGGTCTCGACGTCGTTGATGAGTTTTTTCATGGCGGATCCTGCGTGGGATTCAAAGCGTGTCACACACCGCGTCGATGATCAATGCCATCGAGCGTGACCCGGGGTCGACATGGCCGAGCGCGCGGTCGCCCAGGAACGAGGCGCGGCCCTTGATCGCATCCATCTGCGCCGTGGCCTGCGCGCTGTCGTGGGCGCATCGACGCACCCGTGCGACCAGACCGTCTCCCCCCGCGGCCAGCACTTTCTGCACCGGATCGAGCACGTCGAGCAGCGTCTTCTGCCCGACCTCGACCCGGCCGAGGCGGCTCAAGGCCGCGATGCCGGCCGCGAGCGCGCGCGCTAGGTCGGCCGCTTGCGGCTGCGCCGGCAGCTCCTTGCCCAGCGTTACGAGCAGCGTGCCGAAGACCGGGCCCGACGAGCCACCGACGGTGGACATGCAGGTCATGCCCATCGTCTTGAGCGCGTCGTTGAGCGACGCACCCTCCAGTTCGCCGAGCTTGGCCTGGATCGCGAGCGCGCCGCGCCGCATGTTCAGGCCGTGGTCGCCGTCGCCGATGGCGGCGTCGAGCGCGGTCAGCTCCTCGACATGGTCGATCAGCGTCTTGGTCGCGGCCGTTATCGTTCGCTTCAGGTCCATCGCTTGCGCTCCCATTCAGGCCGTGATGCGTTGCCCGGCGGCGTCGAAAAAGAGCGGCGCCGTGAATTCGACCGACACCGCCGTGCCGGGCTCCAGGCCGCTCACGTCGTGGCAGGTCGTCACGAGTTCGGTGCCCGGCAGCGCCATGTAGACATGTTTCTGGTCGCCCAGGTGTTCGACGCGGCGCACGACGGCCTTGACGTGGCCGCTGTCGTGGCCATTGGCCTGGGCCACGCGGGTCGCATCGGGCCGCACCCCGACGGTGGCCGCCGCCGGAGGCGCATCGAGCTGGCCCACCGCGGCGCGCGGCAGCAGGTTGATGCGCGGCGTGCCCAGGCGCGCGGCGACATAGCTGCTCACCGGGTCGCGGTAGATCTGCTGCGGCGTGCCGACCTGCACCAGCATCCCACGCTCGAGCACGCCGATGCGGTTGGCCAGCGTCATGGCCTCGGTCTGATCGTGCGTGACGTACAACATCGTCGCGCCGAGGTCCTGCTGGATGCGCTTGAGCTCCAGGCGCAGGTCGTTGCGCAGCTTGGCGTCGAGCGACGACAGGGGCTCGTCCATCAGCGTCACCGCGGGCTCGCGCACGAGGGCACGGCCGATCGCCACGCGCTGCATCTGGCCGCCGGAAAGTCTGGTCGCCGGGCTGGCCAGCTTGTCGTCGATGCGCAGCATCTTCGCCACCTCGTTGACCTTGCGCCGCACCTCGGCTTCGGGGCTGCGCCGCATCGGCGAACGCAGCGGGAAGGCGAGGTTGTCGTAGACGCTCAGGTGCGGGTAAAGCGAGTACTGCTGGAAGACGAAGGTCACGTCGCGCAGCGCCGGCGCGGTCTGCGTGACGTCGACGCCGCCGATGTCCACCCGGCCCGCGTCGGCCTTCTCCAGGCCGGCGACGAGGCGCAGCGTCGTCGTCTTGCCGGCACCGCTGGGGCCGAGCAGGACAATGAATTCGCCGCTCGCCACCTCAAGGTTCAGATCGTCCACGGCCGTGATGTCGCCGAAGCGCTTGAACAGGCCTCGCAGCGCCAGATCAGCCATGGGCGGCTCCGAGCGGCGCGGCGTGGTGCGGGGCGCGGGGCGCGCTGGGGCTGTCGTGGCGCGCGGTCCGCAGCGCGCGGCCGCTGGCCGCGTCGAAAAGCGACACCTGCGACGCGTCGAAGGCGAGGCCGATGTGGTCGCCGCGCTGCACCGGAACGTCGACGCCGAGTTGGGCACGCAGGGTGGCGCCCTGCGCGGTGGTGCAGGTGACGATCTGGCTCGTGCCGAGGTATTCGGTGCCCAGGACTTCGGCGCGCAACGCCGAAGAGGATGCCAGCCGCACATGCTCGGGCCGGACACCGAACAGCAGTCTGTCGCCCCGTGCGTCTTCGCGCAGCGCGGGGATCGGCAGCACCGCGTCACCCAGGCGCACCTGGTCGGCCCCGGTGGCATAACCGCCATCGAAGGGCAGGAAGTTCATCGACGGCGAGCCAATGAAATCGGCGACGAAGACACTCACCGGCCGGTCGTAGACCTCTTGCGGCGGGCCCAGTTGCTCGACCACGCCCTGGTTCATGATCGCGATGGTGTCGGCCATCGCCATCGCTTCGAGCTGGTCGTGCGTGACGTAGACGGTGGTGGCGTGCAGCCGGTCGTGCAGCGCGCGCAATTCCTGGCACATCAACTCGCGGAACTCGGAGTCGAGCGCGCCCAGCGGCTCGTCCATCATGAAGGCGAGCGGCTTGCGCACGATCGCGCGGCCGAGCGCGACACGCTGGCGGTCGCCGCTGGACAGGCCCGACACCGGCTTGTCGATTAGGTGCTCGATGCGCAGCACGCGCGCGGCTTCGGCGACCTTGGCGTCGATCTCGGCGCGCGGAACGCCCTGCGACAGCAGCGGAAAGGCGATGTTGCGGCGCACGTTCATGTGCGGGTACAGCGCGAACAGCTGGAACACGAAGGCGATGTCGCGGTGCGAGGCACGCTTGAAGCT
>DATDER010000272.1:0-3691 GCA_036523095.1 Rubrivivax sp. | reverse complement strand
ATCAGGTTGGAGCGGTGGATGCGCTCGAAACTGTTGGCCAGCACCGCGCGGATGCCCAGCAGGCGTTGGCCCTTGGCGGCCCAGTCGCGGGACGAGCCGGTGCCGTAGCGTTCGCCCGCGAGCAGTACAACCGATTCGCCTGCCGCCCGGTAACGTTGCGCGGCTTCCCAGAGCGGCACGATCTGGCCACTGGGCTGGTGCAGCGTGTGCGCCACGGGCGCGTTCGGCGCCAGCAGGTTGCGCAGTGTCTTGTTGTGGAAGGCCGCGCGCACCATCACCTCCCAGTTGCCGCGCCGGGAGGCGAAGACGTTCAGGTCGTTGCGATCGTCGCCGCGCTCGACGAGGAAGTCGGCGACGAGGCTGTCGGGCGGGATCGCGCTCGCCGGCGAGATGTGATCGGTCGTGATGTCGTCGCCGACGACGAGCAGCGGCCAGGCGGCGTAGCGGCCGAGCAGGCTGCCTTCGCCAAGCGCGGCGAAGGGCGGCCGGCGCAGCGCCGTCGACGCCGCGTCCCACGGGTACAGCGGCGCGCCGGGGGCCTCGAGCGCATGCCAGCCCGGGTTGGCGCTCGCGATCGCAAACGCACGCCGGTAGTCGGCCGGGTCTTGCGCCGCTGCGAGCGCCGCATCGACCTCCTCGCGCGACGGCCACAGATCCTTCAGGTACACGTCCACACCGTCGGCGGTTCGCTGCACCGGCTCCACTCGCAGGTCACGCTGCGCATCGCCGGCGAGCGCGAACGCGACCACGAGCGGTGGCGACATCAGGAACCCGAGGTCCAGATCAGGGTGCACACGACCGGGGAAATTTCGGTTGCCCGACAGCACCGCGACCGGATGAACCGCGCCTTGCGCCAGCGCGGACTTGATCAGCTCTGGCAGCGGCCCCGCGTTGCCGATGCAGGTCGTGCAACCGTAACCGACGATGTCGAAACCGACCGCCGCCAGGTCTTGCGTCAGGCCGGCGCGCTCGAGGCAGGCCGCCGCTGCCGGCGAGCCCGGTGCGGTCGAGGTCTTGACCCAAGGCGGGACGCTGAGGCCGAGGGCACGCGCCTTGCGCGCCAGCAGGCCGGCCGCGATGAGCAGGCGCGGATCCGAGGTGTTGGTGCAGCTCGTGATCGCGGCGATCGCGATCGGGTGCTTCGGCATGGCGCCGGCATCGGCCTTCGGCTCGAAGCCGAGCGCCGTCAGGGCGGCGCGCGTTTCGCCAAAACCCAGCAGATCCTGCGGCCGGCGCGGCCCGGCCACGTGCATGTCGACCGCATCGAGGTCGATGTGGATCGTGCGCGTGAAACGCGGCTCCGCGGCCGGGTCGAACCACAGGGCGGTGGCTTTCAGATAAGCCCGCGCGCGGTCGACGTGGGCCGCCGTCCGCCCCGTCTGCTTCAGGTAGTCGAGCGTGCGTTCGTCGACCGGGAAGTAGCCCGTCGTCGCGCCGTATTCCGGCGCCATGTTCGCGACCACGCAGCGCTCGCCTGCGCTCAACGTGGCTACGCCCGCCCCGAAGAACTCGACGAATTCGCCCGAGACGCCGATCGCGCGCAAGCGCTGTGTCACGGTCAGCGCGAGGTCGGTCGCGAGCACGCCGGCACGCAGCGCACCGCTCAGCCGCACACCGACCACATCGGGGATGCGCAGCATCGTCGGCAGGCCGAACATCACCGTCTGCGCCTCGAGCCCGCCGACGCCCCAACCAAGCACGCCGATGCCGCCCACCATCGGCGTGTGGCTGTCGGTGCCGATCATCATGTCAGGCACCAGCCAGTCGACGCCGTCGTGCGCTTCGGCCGTGACCACCGTCGCGAGCTGCTCGAGGTTGATCGTGTGCATGATGCCGGTGCCCGGCGGGTGGATGCGCACCCCACGCAGCACCTTCGAAGCCCAGCGCAGGAAGGTGTAGCGCTCGGCGTTGCGGCGGATCTCGAACGCCATGTTGAGCGCGGGCGCGTCGGGCCGCGCGAACGCCTCGACCGCCAGCGAGTGATCCACCGAGACATCGACCGGCAAGCTCGAATTGAGGAGCGCGGGGTCGACGCCGGCTTCGGCCAGCGTGCTGCGCATTGCGGCCAGATCCACCAGCGCCGGGGTGCTGGTCGTATCGTGCATCAGCACGCGGCCGGGCTGGAAGGCGATCTCCGCCTCGCTCGTCGCCGTCTCGGGCCATGCACGCAGCGCGGCCGTGGCAGCGCTACGCTCGGCCCCTTGCATGTTTCGCGCGACGTTTTCGAGCAGCAGCCGCAACACGACCGGCAAGCGTTCAAATGCAGGCCCGCCCAGCGATGGCAGATCGACCGCCACGCTGGCGGCGCCGATCCGGAGCAATGGGCAGGCCTCAGTGTTTTCCACAGGTTTCATTTTGCTTTTTGTGTTTATAAAATGCAATCACGTGTAAACCCTCAATACCCATCACAAGGAGACTCTCGATGACATCCCCGTTCAAGTTGGCCCGTCGCGCCACGATCGCGAGCGCTGTTGCGCTGCTGCTCGGCGGCTTCACGGTGGCGGCGTGGTCGCAGGCACCGACCGATCTGAAGATCATGGCGCCGGCCGGGCCGGGCGGTGGCTGGGACAGCGCGGCGCGCTCGCTGCAGCAGGTGCTCACGGCCACCGGCGCAGCGAAGAACGTGCAGGTCGTCAACGTGCCCGGCGCCGGCGGCACGGTGGGCCTGGCGCAGTTCGTCAACAACGCGAAGGGCGACGGCACGCAACTGATGGTGATGGGCATCACGATGGTCGGTGCCGTGCTGACCAACAAGGCGCCCGTCGGCCTCGACGCCGTGACACCGATCGCGCGCATGACAGGCGATCCGCTCGTGGTCGTGGTGCCGGCGAACTCGCCGCACAAGACGCTCAAGGACCTGGCCGCCGCGATCAAGGCCGACACCTCGAAGGTCGTGTGGGCGGGCGGTTCGGCCGGTGGGGCTGACCACATCCTGGCCGGCCTGGTGGCCAAGCAGGCCGGCGGCGACGCGGCCAAGCTCAACTACGTGCCCTTCTCCGGCGGCGGCGAAGCCCTCGCCGAGATGCTCGGCGGCCGTGTCACGGCCGGTGTCTCGGGCTACAACGAGTTCGAGAGCCAGATTAAGGCCGGCAAGCTGCGCGCGCTCGCCGTCTCGACCGGCAAACGCATCACCGGTGTCGACGTGCCGACGATCAAGGAACAGGGCCTCGACGTCGAAGTCGTCAACTGGCGCGGCGTGGTCGCCGGCCCCGGCATCACGGCGGCACAGAAGTCGGCGCTCGGTGCCGCGGTGACCAAGGCCCTCAAGTCGCCCGAGTGGGCCCAGATCGCCAAGGCCCGCGGCTGGGACGACGCCTACCTCGACGCCGACGCGTTTGCCGCCTTCCTGAAGTCGGACCAGCAGCGCGTGAAAGAGGTGCTGACTTCGATCGGGCTCGTGAAGTGAGCGAGCCTGAGCCGAATTCGGCCTCGGGACCCGGCTGGCATGCGCTCGCGATCGTCGGCGCGGTGCTGTTCGGACTCGCGGGCCTGATCGCCTTCGATGTCACGCGCATGGCGCCGGCCGCGGCCGTGGGCGTCGCGCCGACGGTCGCGATGAAGCTGGTGGCGGGCTTGCTCGTCGTGCTCGGCGTTGCCCACGTGGTGGCCGCGTGGCGCGCCCGCGCCGCGCACCAGGGCAGGCCGGAGGGCGAGTTGGCCGAGATCCTGTCGAACCGAGGCGCACTGGCCT
>DATDER010000271.1:0-12209 GCA_036523095.1 Rubrivivax sp. | reverse complement strand
TGTCGCAGCCGCCGATGACGAGCACGCCGTCCATCCACTGGCCGCCGACGCAGGTCTCGACGCAGTCGGCGATGACCTCGCGCGAGACCAGGCTGTACTTCATGCCCTCGGTGCCCATCGCCATGCCGTCGCTGATGGTCGGCGTGCCGAAGACCTGCGGGTTGGCGCCGTGTTCCTTCAGCCCTGCGATCGCCGCGTCGGCTAGCTTCTGCAGCCCCGAATTGCAGGGCGTGATCGTCGAGTGGCCGTTGGCGACGCCGATCATCGGCTTGCCGAAGTCGCCTTCGGTGTACCCCATGGCGTAGTACATCGACCGGTTGGGGGCGCGCGCCACACCCTCGGTGACGTTCTTCGAGCGGCGGTTGGAACTCATCGGTTGGTCTCCTGCTTCACAGCCGCCACTGTAGCCCGGACGGCGCACCGATCCCGTGGACAATCCGGGTCTCGTCAAGGAGTGGTCCCGCAGTGCTCGTGCATCCCCAGTTCGACCCCGTCGCGTTGTCGCTAGGCCCGGTGCAGATCCACTGGTACGGATTGACCTATCTCGCCGCCTTCGGGCTCTTCCTGTTCCTGGCTGCGCGCCGGGTGCGCCTACCGCATTTCGCCGCTGCAGGCTGGACGCGGCGCGACATCGAAGACCTGCTGTTTTACGGCGTGCTGGGCGTGGTGATCGGCGGTCGTGTCGGCTACGCGATCTTCTACAAGCCGGGGCAATACCTGGCGAACCCGCTCGACATCCTGATGGTGTGGAAAGGCGGGATGTCCTTCCACGGCGGCCTGCTCGGCGTGATGGCGGCGGTGGCGCTGTTCGCACGTTCGCGCAAGCGCACCTTTCTGCAGGTCATGGACGTGGTGGCACCTTGTGTGCCCACGGGCCTGGCCGCCGGGCGCCTGGGCAACTTCATCAACGGCGAGCTTTGGGGACGGGCCGCCGACCCGGCGCTGCCGTGGGCGATGGCGTTCCCGCAAAGCGGCAGTGTGGTGCCGCGCCACCCTTCGCAGCTGTACCAGTTCGCGCTCGAAGGGCTGCTGCTGTTCGTGCTGCTGTGGATCTACGCGCAGAGCGAACGCGCCACGGGCCAGGTCGCGGCGGCCTTTGTCTTCGGCTACGGTGTGCTGCGCTTCGTGGCCGAATACTTCCGCGAGCCCGACAGTTACCTCGGCCTGCTGGCGCTGGGCATGAGCATGGGCCAGTGGCTGTGTGTGCCGATGATCGTCGGCGGCGCCCTGCTGTGGTGGTGGTGCGGCCGCAAGGCCCGGTGAACACGATGCGCAAGATCTTCCTCGACACCGAAACCACCGGACTGAGCGCCGACGGCGGCGACCGCATCGTCGAGATCGGCTGCCTAGAGATGGTGAACCGGCGCATGACCGAGCGGCAGCTCCACTTCTACCTCAACCCGGAACGCTCGAGCCACCCCGACGCGGCCAAGGTGCACGGGCTGAGCGACGCCTTCCTCGCCGACAAGCCGCTTTTCGGTGCCATCGCCGACGAGCTGCTGGCGTTCGTGCAGGGCGCCGATGTCGTGATCCACAACGCCGCGTTCGACGTCGGTTTCCTCGACGCCGAACTGCGCCGCCTCGGCCGCCCGACCTTCAGCAGCCACGTCCGCAAGGTGAGCGACAGCCTGGCCCTGGCGCGCGAAATGTTCCCGGGCAAGAGCAACTCGCTCGACGCCTTGTGCCGCCGGCTCGAGGTCGACAACACGCACCGCAAGTTGCACGGCGCCTTGCTCGACGCCGGCCTGCTGGCCGAGGTCTATATCCGCCTGACGCGTGGCCAGGACTCGCTCGTGATCGACGTTGGCGACGCCGCGGGCGCGGGCGGGCCCCTCATCGACGCAATCGACCTGCGCCAGTTCGAGCTCCCGGTGCTGCACGCCAGCGAAGTCGAACTGGCCGCCCACGAAGCCGTGCTCGGCGAACTCGACCGCGCCAGCGGCGGCAAGACGGTCTGGCGCGCGGCCATGGCATAATTTCGCGCTCTCGGACGACACGTCCGGGCGGTTAGCTCAGCGGTAGAGCACTGCCTTCACACGGCAGGGGTCGCAGGTTCGAACCCTGCACCGCCCACCAATAGAATCAACGACTTACGGCGCTCCTTGGCGCTGTTTTCGTTGGTGGTGGCCTAAGAGTGGACTGAAGCGCCTCGGGAAATGGCGCCTTCGTGGCGACGCCGGGCCCCGGCGGCAGGGATAACCCGCCTCGGGCGCAGCATCAGGCGGCGGGCCGCGCTTAGCTCACGATCGTCGGCAACCTCGGGACTTAACGGCGTCGAGCCGATCAGGTTTGCTTAGCGACAGGCGTGCAGCCGGTCCCAACCCAAGGACCGCGTGGGGCCGGGAGTGTGGGCTCCCGAGCTTCTCCGACGAACGCGGCTGATTCGCCGTGATCTGGGCGCCGCCTGAGCCACCCCAGCGGCGGCAAGCTGGGTTTCGGCCCGTGCTGGACCTCGCGTACAGTCGCCGCTCCATGCAAATCCTGATCCCGAGCGCATTCGCCCAAGCGGCCTCCTCCGGCCCGTCCTTGGCGCCGTTGTGGACGCTGGAAGGGCTGCGTGCTGCCGACCCGGT
Organism: Rubrivivax sp.; assembly: GCA_036523095.1. Lineage (GTDB taxonomy): Bacteria > Pseudomonadota > Gammaproteobacteria > Burkholderiales > Burkholderiaceae_C > Rubrivivax. Next base: position 9,636 of record DATDER010000271.1, on the reverse strand, counting down.
ACTGGGCTTGGCCGGCCTGATGCTCGCCGCCATTCTGCTTGCCGAGGCGCTGCACCGCGCCTGGCGGTTGCCGCGCGCCTGCGGCCACATGCTGATGGGCGCCATTGCCAGCCCATTGCTGCTGCGGCTACTGGATCTCAGGGATCTCGATGTGTGGAAGCCCCTGATCGACCTGGCCATCGGCGCACTTCTGTTCGAACTGGGTACGCGCATTCGCCCGCGCTGGCTTCTGGACAACCCGTGGCTCGCGCTAAGCTGCGTGTTGCAGGCCGCGCTCAGCGGACTGTTCGTGACGGGCACCCTGGTGTTGCTTGGCGCGCCCTTGCTCTCGGCGGTGGTGGTCGGCGCGGTGGCGATGTCGACCTCATCGGTCATCGTGATGACCGCGGTCCACGAAACACGTTCGCGCGGCCAAGTCACCGAGCGGCTGCTGCTGATGACGGCGGTCAACAGCGTGATCGCGGTCTTGGCTCTCAAGGTCCTGCGCGTAGCGCTGGCGTCGGACATGCCGGAGAGCGAAGAACTCACCCGCGCCGTGGTCAGCGCGCTGCGGGTCATTGCCGGCTCATTCCTGCTCGGCGTGGCGATGGGCTTCGCGCTGCACTACCTCGGCCCGCTCGTTCGCGGCACGCCGGCCATGCCGGTGCTGCAGGTCGCCCTGGTCATCCTGGCCAGCATGCTGGCGGCCCAGTGGAAGCTGTCGCCCCTGCTCGCGCTGCTGGTAGCCGGTATGGCGGCCCGGTCCCGCTCGGCGCACGGGCTGACGGTCGAACCGCACCTGGGCTCGGTCGGGGCCGTGCTCAACGTGCTGCTGTTCATCTGCCTGGGGCTGCTGTTCTCGCTCGAAGGGTTCCTGACCCTGTGGCCGTGGGCGCTTGCCATCGTCCTTGCCCGGCTGCTGGGCACCGGGCTCGCGGTGGGTGCGCTGGCACGTGTCAGCGGACTCGGTTGGCGCCAGGCCGGCGCGTTGACCGTGGCATTGCAACCCCTGAGCAGCCTGGCCGTGCTGCTGGCCGCCGACACTTTCGGCTGGGCCGCCGAGCTCCCCGGCGTCGACGCGCAAACGCTGCAGGGCCTTCTGCTTGCGACGACGCTGCTGCAGTTCGTCGGCCCGATGCTGGCGCAGCTGTCGCTGCGCCGGATATCGCGCGAAACCAACGGAAGCTGAAGCGATCGCCCCTCATGTCACTGCAGGACTTCACCACCTCCCAACCCCTCACGCTCGGCGTGGAGCTGGAGCTTCAGCTCGTCAGCACGCACGACTTTGATCTGGCGCCGCAGGCCGAAGACTTGCTGCGCGTGCTGAAGGGCCACCCCGGCGCGTGGGACGTGAAGCCCGAGATCACGCGCAGCATGATCGAGATCGGCACCTCCATCCAGCGCAGCCACCAGCCGCTGCAGGCCGAGCTGCGCGACCTGCGCGACCAGCTGTCGCGCGGCTGCCGCAAGCTCAACATCGGCATCGCGGGCGGTGGCACGCACGCCTACCAGCACTGGAGCGAGCAGCAGATCTTCCCCGGCGAGCGCTTCCACTACATCAGCGAGCTGTACGGCTACCTGGCCAAGCAGTTCACCGTGTTTGGTCAGCATGTGCACGTGGGCTGCGAAGACGGCGACCAGGCGCTCTGGCTGCTGCACGCGCTGTCGCGCTACGTGCCGCACTTCATCGCACTGTCCGCATCGTCGCCATTCGTGCAGGGGGTCGACACCGGCTTCGACTCGGCGCGCCTGAACTCGGTGTTCGCGTTCCCGCTGTCGGGCCGCGCGCCGTTCTGCCTGAGCTGGCGCGAGTTCGGCGCCTATTTCGACAAGATGGCCAGCACCGGCGTGGTCCAGTCGATGAAGGACTTCTACTGGGACATCCGCCCCAAGCCCGAGTTCGGCACCATCGAACTGCGCGTGTGCGACACGCCACTGAACGTCGAGTTGGCCGCCGCGCTGGCCTGCTACCTGCAATCCATCTGCCGCTACCTGCGCGAGGAACGCCCGTTCGAGCCCGCCGAAGACGACTACCTCGTCTACACCTTCAACCGCTTCCAGGCCTGCCGCTTCGGGCTGGACGGCGAGATCGTCGACCCCAAGACCAAGCAGCGCGTCAGGTTGCGTGACGACATCGTGCGAACCCTGGCCCACGTCGACGCACACGCGTTGGACCTGCAGGCGATGGAGGCCTGCAACATGATCCGAGACACGCTGTTCGAAGGCAACGGCGCGCGCTGGCTGCGCGCGCAGCGCGTCAAGGGCACGCCGCTGTCGGCCGTGGTCGAGGCGGCCGCCCACCGCTGGATGGACGAACCGGGGCGCAGCTGAACGCCGGCCCGGGTCGAACTCAGCGCGGTGGGGCCCCGTCCGGACAGTCACGACCTCTCGCGTGCGAGCGGATCCGTCACCGAATCTTCTGGAGCGGAACTGCCAGGCGACGCCGGACACCCGCCCGACCGCCATCCCCGCCCGCAGGTCAGGCGCCCGACTCGAGTGCACGGCGTGCGAGCAGGAACGTGGCCGCATTCCAGCTTTGTCCGGCCATGCCCATCGGATCGAGCGACCGACCGTGGAACCACTCCGTGAATCGCCACCCGTCGCGTGCGTTGACCCGTGCGAGCGCCACGAGCTCTGACCAGGCCACCTCCTGCAGGCCCAGCCGCGCCAGCGCCATGACCCAGTAGCCGCCGACGAAAGGCCAGATCCCCCCGTTGTGGTATTGGTGCACGCGGTTCTGCTGGTGCCGCGCCATGTAGGGCCGCCAGAGTTCGTGCTGGCGCGACAGCGGGTGCAGCACGACGCGAATCGGATGCGGCACGCTCGCCCCCGTCGCGACGAGGGTCCTGACGATGCGGTGGGCCTTCGCGTCGTCGGCCAGTCCGGCTAGCAGCGCCAGCACGTTGCCGAACACGTCGCCTTCGTGTCCCGCCACGGCGAGGTTGACGAAACTCAGGTACAGCCCCGGGTCGCGCCGGCCGCGGCGCGCATAGTGGCGCAGCAGCCGGGCCCGGTGGTACTCGGGCAGGTCGCGCTGGAAGGGGTCGAACAGGTGGTTGAAATGATGGTGCGTCGACTCGGCATCGGCGAGCGCGTAGCGCCGTTTGACCTCGTACCACAGTGCGTTGCTGTAGAGCACGTAGCCCGAGCGCGGCATGATGTCGGCCCAGTCGCTCGCCTCGTTCTGCTGCAGCAGCCTGAAGCGCTGGTGCTCCTGGGCGAGCAGCCAGCCGATCGCGCGCTCGACCGGCGCCTGCCAGTGCGTCGGGCCGACGCGCCCGCCACCGCGCACGTGGTCCACCGCGATCAGCCACCACAGGGTCGCGTCGATGCAGCCGAGGTACCAGAAGTCGGCGTCGCGGCCCTGCGGGTCGACGTACTTCGGGATCTGGCCGTTCGCCGCCTGCTGTGCCGCAAGCGCCTCGAGGCTGGCGATCGCGCCGGCTTCGAGCGCCTCGACGCCGCTGCCGCACATGGCCATCACGCAGATCGCCGCGTCGCGCCCGAAGATGCGCGTGTAGCGCCGCGCCTCGGCGGCCTCGGTGCGGCGCGCGGCGAGGATGCCGTGCGGGGTCAGGTTCTCCTGCAGCAGCGCCAGCGAGGCTTGCGTACAGGCGTCAACGAGCCCCCGCGACGCCGCGTCGGGTGTCGTCGTCATGGGGTCCGGGGGCATCGCCGCACAGCGCCGCGACTGTAAACGCTCCCAGCACCTCTGCCAGCGGCAGCAGGCCGTCGCGGGGCGCATGGCGCCGCCCGCTGATCGCGTCCTCCAGCCACGGCGCGGCGTGCGCCGCGGGGGGGGCATCTCGCCCGGGCCAGGCGATCGCCGTGTCGCCCCAGTCCGGGCCGAGCGGCGCGGTGCCCACGGGGAGATCAAACGAAGCGCTCAGGCGCAGGCCCACGACCACCAGCCAGCGAGCCCCTTGCTGGCGCGCGAACGCCACCACGTGCCGGGCGTGTTCTCCGCGCACCTCGAGGGCCACGTAAGCGGCCTGCGCCAGCATCCCGTCCTCGGCGCGGCGCAGCTGCAACGCCCGCCAGGTGACCCAGAACTTGGCCCGGCCGTCGACGGCCGACGCGAGCAGCTCGCGCAGTGACGACGAACGGTCGGGTTGGGCGGCCAGCGTTTGCGCCTCGTCGAGCATCGCGCGCCGGCGCGCGAAGTCGATTGCCCGTCGGTTGTCGGGGTCGACCAGCGACAGCTCGATCGCCTCGTGGCCCTGGTAGTAGTCGGGCACGCCGGGCGACAGGCCCTTGACGACGGCCATCGTCAACCCGTTGAGCGCGCCGTGCCAGGCGATCACCTTGCTGCTGGCCTGCAGATCGTCGAGGAACATGCCGTGCTCGCGTCGTCCCAGCAGCGCACGTACGAACGCCGCGAGCGCGGTCTCGTAGGCGAGGTTGGGGTTCATCCAGCTCGTCACCGCCTTCGCCTCGCGTGCCGATTTCAGCATCACCTGCTCGATGCGTCCGGCGTAGTCGGCCAGCGCGGCGTCGTGGAGCGCTTCGACCGGCAGGCTGCCGACGAGCAGCTGGTAGAGCAGGTACTCGTCGTTGCGGGTCGGCGCGCGTGCGCCGTCGACGATGCGCTTGTGGCTGCGGTTCATGCGGCTCCAGCGCCGCACGGTGAGCCGCCAGGCCGCGGGCATCTCGCTGATTACGTCGATGCGCAGGCGCACGTCTTCCGAACGCTTGGCGTCGTGGGTCGAGGTCGCGAGCATCGTGTGCGGCCAGTGCAGCGAGCGGTCCAGGCTGGCGGCGTGGAACGCGGCCACCGACATGCCGAAGGCGTCGGGCTCCCCGCCGACATCGTTCACCGACACGAGGCGGTGGTGGCGATACAGCGCAGTGTCCTCGATGCCCTTGGCCGCGACCGGCGCGGTGTACTGCTGCAGGCGGCGGGCAAAAACGCGGTAGCGTTCGCCCAGGCCCGCCGGTGCCCCCGACGGCGGCCGGCCCAGCATCACGCGGCGCAGGAAGTCGAACACGCCGGCGTCGGCGGCCCGGCTGCGGCGGCGCGACTGGCCGATGGCCCAGTCGATGAACTTGCGGTCCTGCGCGCTCGGCTTGTCGACGATGTAGGTGCGGTACACCGGGAAACACGCCACCACCTCGGCGAGGGCCTGGCGCAGCGAGTGGAGCGTGAAATCGCGGGTGCGGCGGTCCTCGCGTGCCAGCCGCAGCAGGCGGGCACTGAGCACGGTGAGCTCGCCCGCCAGCGTGCCGGCCATGACCAGCTGCCGGCAGTCGTGCGCCAGGGCATGGGGGTCTGACGCCTCGTCGCGTACGAAGGCGCGCCAGGCGCGGTCGAGGCGGGCCTTCGCGTCCGCGTCGATGAACAGGCCGTTGACCACGTTCGCGAAGCGGTAGCCGGTGGTGCCGTGCACGGCCCATTCGGCCGGCATTTCCTCGTGCGGGGCGACGATCTTCTCGACCACGACGTAGAGCGGCAGTGCGGGGCGCGCCGTGCCACGCACCGGCGCAGCCAGGCCGGCCACCTCTGCATAACGCCGCTGCAGCCGCTCGAAGTAGCCGGCCGGGTCCGCCAGGCCGTCCGGATGGTCGATGCGCAGCCCGTCGACTGCGCCGGACGCGGCCAGCTCGAGCACGAGGCGGTGGGTGGCTTCGAACACCTCGGCGCGTTCCATGCGCAGCGCCGCGAGCTCGTTGATGTCGAAGAAGCGGCGGTAGTTGATTTCGTCGGCAGCGATACGCCAGTGGGCGAGTCGGTACGGCTGCGCATCGATCAGCCGGTCGAGCACATCGAAGCTCGCACGATCGCCGACGCTGCCGTTCAGCGCCTCGACGCTGCGTTCGATCGCGTCCAGCAGCGCCGGGAACTCGCGCAGCCGATGCATCAGCGAAGCCTTCAGCGTGGTCTTCGTGCGCTGGCGCTGCTGACGCGCGGCCGGGTCGCTGCCGGCATGGGGGGGCAGGCGGTCGAACTCGGTGGCGAGGTGCGACAGGATCGTCACGCCGCTGCCCGACACAGCCTGCTGCGGCAGGGCGCGAAGCGCCAGCCGCAGCAGGACGCCGTAGCAGCGCGGGTCGATCGGCAGCCGGTGCTCGAAGTAGCTGAGTGTGAAGTAGCCGCGTGAGGCGTCGAAGCCCAGGCGAAGATCACCGCGCTCGAGCACCACGCCGTACTGCTCGCCGAGGATGGGCAGCAGCACCTTACCGGCCAGCGCCGGGTCGGTGGCCTGCCAGTCGATGTCGAAGAACTCGGCGAACGCCGACGCCGCGCCGTTCTCGAGCACGTCGAGCCACCATGCGTTGTCGCCGCCGAGCACGCCCATGTGGTTGGGCACGATGTCGATCAGCAGCCCCATGCGGTGCCTATGCAAGCAGGCGACGAGCGCGTCGAAGTCGATGCGTGTGCCGAGCTCGGGGTTCAGCGTGTCGTGGTCGACCACGTCGTAGCCGTGCTGGCTGCCGGCGCGCGCGCGCAGTGGCGGCGAGATGTAGAGGTGACTGATGCCCAATTCGGCGAGGTAGGGCACGAGCGCCGTCGCGGCGGTGAAGCCCAGGCCACTGTGCAGCTGCAGGCGGTAGGTCGCGCGCGGCACGATGGCCTGCAGGGGTGCGGGGCGCGATACGGCGTGGCGCGCGACCTCGCTCATGCGTGCTCGATCGCGAACTGGACCGACCACGCCGGCAGCGTGGCGCCGGCCGCGTGGCTGCGGTAGACGGTGTCGCCCGGCAGGCCGCCCGCCCAACCAACCGGGCCGTCGTGCGCGGCGAGCTGCGCCAACAGGTGCCAGCGCGGCGCGCCGGCGGGTCCGAGGGGCCAGACGAGATGCAGCGTCTCGGGAGACGGCAGCGCGAGCGTGCCGCTGCGCGCTTCGGCCAGCCACGGCATCAGGTGGCGCCGGCGCAGCTGCAGCAGCTCGGTGTACAACGCGAGCCAGGCGGCGTGCCGGGGGCGCTCGCGTTCCCGCCAGTCGAGACGGCTCTGCTCGAACGTGGCCGGTGCATTGGGATCGGGAATGCGATCGCGTACGGCCGGATCGGCGAAGCGCGCAAAGCGGCCGAACTCGGCGCGCCGGCCCTGCGTGACGGCCCGCGCCAGATCGCCCTCGAAGTCGCAGAAGTAGAGGAACGGCGTGCCGGCCGCCCACTCCTCGCCCATGAACAGCATCGGCGGCGATGGCGCGAGCAGCACGCAGGCGACGAGCGCGCGCAGCGCATCCTCTCGCCCGGACGCCGCGGCAAGCATCGCGATGCGTTCGCCGAACGCACGGTTGCCGACTTGGTCGTGCGTCTGCAGCGCATTCACGAAAGCCAGGGGCGGCAGGCCGGCCGACGGCGTGCCGCGCGTGGCGCCGTCGCGGTACGGCGAGGCGTCGCCCTGGTAGGCGAAGCCTTCGGCGAGCGCGCGGCCGAGCAGGCGCACCGGCGTGGCGGCGAAGTCGATGTAGTAGCCGTCAGTCTCGCCGCTGACGATCACGTGCAGCGCGTGGTGCACGTCGTCGTTCCACTGCGCGTCGGCCAGCAGCGGCCGCCCGGCGTCGTCGCGGCGCAGCCGCGCGGCGTCATTCAGGTCGTTCTCCAGCACGAGGTGCACCTGGCGCTCGCGCCCCGGCCCGGCGCGCACGGCCGACGCGAGCTCGTCGACGAAGTGCAGCGCAGAGCGGTCGTGCATCGCGTGCACGGCGTCGATGCGCAGGCCATCGAGGTGGAACTCCTCGATCCAGTACAGCGCGTTGTGGATGAAGAAGTCACGCACCGCACGGCTGTCCGCGCCATCGAAATTGATCGCTGCGCCCCAGGGTGTGTGCACCTCGGGGTTGAAGAACGACGGCGCGTACGCGTGCAGGTAGTTGCCATCGGGGCCGAAGTGGTTGTAGACCACGTCGAGAAGCACCATCAGGCCGCGGGCGTGGGCCGCGACGACGAGCTGCTTCATCTCGGCGGGCGATCCGTAGGCCGCCTTGGGCGCAAACGGCAGCACGCCGTCGTAGCCCCAGCCGCGCCGCCCCGGGCAATCGGCCACCGGCATCAGCTCGATCGCGGTGACGCCGAGTGCCACGATGGCATCGAGCCGCTCGATCGCGGCGAGGAAGGTGCCCTCGGCCGTGAAGCAGCCGACGTGCAGTTCGTAGATGACCGCCTCGTGCCACGGGCGCCCGCGCCAGTCATCATCGGTCCAGTCGAACGTGCGAGGATCCACCACGGCGCTCGGTCCGTGCACGTCGCGGCGATTGGCGCGCGATGCCGGGTCCGGGGCGACGAGCGTGCCGTCGACCTGGAACGCGTAGTCGGTGCGCGCGCCGGTGCGCGGCAACTCGAGCTCGAACCAGCCACTGCCGTCGGATCGCATCGGGTGGTTGCCCTGGTCGAGACCGCCGCCACTGCGGATCAGGGTGACCGTTCCGGCTCCCGGGGCCCACAGCCGGACCTGTGCCGAAGCCGCGTCGGTCACGTGGGCGCCGAACGGCATGGTGTGCATGCGCTTCATGGCAGCTTCTCCGGGGTGCGCGCGAACCGCACGAGCGCGAGCGATCGCCCGGCCAGCACATAGGGCTGGCCGGTGTCGAAAAGCGGTTGCGGCGGCGCGGCGTCGTTCCGTGTGTCCAGCAGCAGCGTGCCCTGTGTCGCCACCAGGCCGACCGGGAAGACGAAGCGAACCTCGTTCGCGTCGGCGTTGAAGAGCACCAGGAAGCTGTCGTCCAGCACCGGTCGGCCACGGCCGTCGACTTCGTTGAGCCCGTCGCCGGAGAGGTAGACCGCCAGCGCGCGTGCATGGTCCTGGCGCCAGGCCTGCTCGGTCATCTCGGTGCCGTCGGGCTGCAGCCAGACGATGTCGCGCACGCTGCGGCCGTGCAGCGGGCGGCCCTGGAAGAAGTCGCGCCGGCGGAACACGGGGTGCGCCGCACGCAGCTCCACCAGGCGCCGTGTGAACGCGAGAAGCGCACGCTGGTCGTCGTCGTGAGACCAGTCGAGCCAGCTGGTCTCGTTGTCCTGGCAGTAGGCGTTGTTGTTGCCGCGCTGGCTGTGCCCGGTTTCGTCGCCCGCCAGCATCATGGGCACGCCCTGCGAGAGCAGCAGCGTGGCGATGAAGTTGCGCTGCTGGCGCGCGCGCAGCGCGCGCACGTCGGGGTCGTCGCTGGGCCCTTCGGCGCCGCAGTTCCACGACAGGTTGTGGTTGTGGCCGTCGCGGCCGCCTTCACCGTTGGCCTCGTTGTGCTTGTCGTTGTAAGCCACCACGTCGGCGAGCGTGAAGCCGTCGTGTGCGGCAACGAAGTTGATGCTCGCGTAGGGCCGCCGGCTGCTGCGGTTGTAGAGGTCGCTCGATCCGGTGAGGCGCTGCGCAAACTCGCCGATGAGACCACCCTCACCCTTCCAGTAGGCGCGCATGGTGTCGCGGTAGCGGTCGTTCCACTCGGCCCAGCCGACCGGGAAGTTGCCCACCTGGTAGCCGCCCGAGCCGAGGTCCCAGGGCTCGGCGATGAGCTTCACGCGCGAGAGCACCGGGTCCTGGCGCAGCACGTCGAAGAAGGCGCTCAGGCGGTCGACTGCGTGCAGTTCGCGCGCCAGCGCCGAGGCGAGGTCGAAGCGGAAGCCGTCGACATGCATCTCGGTGACCCAGTAGCGCAGCGAATCCATCAGCAGTTGCAGCACGCGCGGGTGCTGCATGTTCAGCGTGTTGCCGCAGCC
>DATDER010000270.1:0-3104 GCA_036523095.1 Rubrivivax sp. | reverse complement strand
TTGGCGCTCGACGACCCAGCCGATGTCACCCGCACGGTGCGCGCGCAGCGTCACCGGCGCGGACTCGGCGCGGTCCAGCAACTGCTGCACCGTGCCCATCGCGCCGAGCAGGCGTTCTTGTGCCGGCGCGGGCAGGGCGGCGAGCCACTCGCCGGTCTGCGCCTGCGAACGCTCGTCCAGCGGGGCAAAGGCGCGCCGGCCGGCGGCCGACAGGCTCAGTCGGGTCTGCCGGCCGTCGGCGGCCGAGCGCTGCGTGCGCAGCAGCTTGCGGTCTTTGAGCGAGCGCAGCAATCGGCTCAGGTAACCGGGGTCGAGGTCCAGGTCGCGGGCCAGCTGCGCCGCCGTGACGCCTTCGTGCTGCGCCAGCTCCCAGAGCAGTCGGCTCTGCGGCAGCGTGAAGCCGGCGTCCAGCAGGTGTTCCTGCAAGGCACCGACACGGCGGGTGTAGAAGCGGTTGAAGGCGCGCACCGCGGCGATGCGCGGCGCGTCGGCAGTGATCGGGGGCAGGGCGGGGGGCATGGTGCATTGTCGCCTGATCGTTGCCAAAAGCAACTAGTTGGCCTGGCCGCGAACGATCGTTCTACACTGCCGGCCCGACCTACCGGATGCCGCCGCAATGCTCGACCCGCAAGCCCAAGCCCTGCTGAACCTGATGGTCGAGCGTGCGGTGCCGCCAGTGCACACGCTGGCGCCGGCCGAAGCACGCCGTCTCTATCTGGAACGTCGTTACTTCACCCAGCCCGAAGCGCCCGAAGTGGCGCTGGTGCAGCCGCTGCACGCCGGCGCGGTGCCGATGCGGCTGGTGCGCCCGGCGGGCTCGGCGCCCGAGGCGGTGTTGCCGGTACTGGTGTACTTCCACGGCGGCGGCTGGGTCATCGGTGACCTCGACACCCATGACGTGCTGTGCCGCCAGCTCAGCAACGCGAGCGGCTGTGCCGTCGTCTCTGTGGACTACCGCCTCGGCCCCGAGCAGCGTTTCCCGGCGGCCGTCGACGACTGTGTCAGCGCGGTGCGCTGGCTGTGCACGAACGCGGCCGACCTGAAGCTCGATGCGACGCGGCTGGCCGTCGGCGGCGACAGCGCGGGCGGCAACCTGGCGGCGGTGGCGTGCATCGTGTTGCGTGACGCGGGCGACGTGCTGCCGGCGTTCCAATTGCTGATCTACCCCGCCACCGACATGCGCGCCGTCGCGCCGTCGCACACGAGCAATGGCGACGGCTACTTGCTCACCAAGGACAGCATCGCCTACTACCGCGGCCAGTACATCGCCGACACGGCGCAGTGGAGCGACTGGCGCGCGTCGCCCTTGCTCGCCGCCACCTTGGCCGGGCTGCCCCCCGCGCTGGTGCTCACCGCCGGCCACGACCCGCTGCGCGACGAGGGGCGCCAGTACGCAGACGCCTTGTCGGTGGCCGGGACGCCGGTCCAGTACGTCTGCTTCGAACGCCAGATCCACGGCTTCATATTGATGGGGCGGGTGATTGACGAGGCCCATACCGCAGTCGCGCTGTGTGCGGCTGTGTTGCGACGCGCACTCGCCGCCTGAGCGCCTTGGCTTACAGAGGATACTGTATGTGCGTGTGGGGTATCCTGTTAGCTCCAGCGACTCCGGAACTACTGGATGGATATCCAGCATATCGCAGTACCCGAAGCGGGTAAAGACTATCCTCGGAACTGGAACGAATTCCTGGATTGGTTCGGCAGCGAGGACGCTTGCCTGAGCTACCTGGAGCGACTGCGCTGGCCGCAAGGATTCGTGTGCCCGAGCTGCGGCGCCATGGGACAGCCCTACCGATCCAGCCGCTCTCGTTTGATGTGCCGAAGCTGCTCGCACCAGAGCACCGTGACCGCCGGCACCATCTTCGACAAGACTCGCACGCCGCTGCGGGTGTGGCTGACCGGTGCGTGGTATCTGACCAACCAGAAGCATGGCGTCAGCGCCTTGGGTCTGCAGCGGGTACTGGGTCTGGGTGGCTACGAGACGGCCTGGACGATGCTGCACCGCTTCCGCCGCGCGATGGTTCACCCGGATCGCGAGCGCCTGGGGGGCGTGGTCGAAGTCGACGAGACCTACCTGTCCATCACCGACCGAGACGCGCCGATGCCCGAGGACCAGCGCAAGCGGCGCAAGAGCCGCACGCACCAGGTGCTCGTGGTGATGGCCGTGGAACTGTTGCAGCCCAAGGGCTTCGGCCGAATCCGGCTACGTCGCATCGACAACGACACGGCCGAACAGGTGGTGCCGTTCGTGCAGGCCAGCATCGAAGCCGGCGCCCAGGTTCGCACTGACGGCTCGGCCGCCTACCGGGACCTGAAGGACCTGGGCTACGACCACCAGCGCACCGTCATGCTCGGCTCGGAGGTGCCTGCGCACGTGTCGATGGCCGGCGTGCATCGAGTGGCCGCGCTGATCAAGCGCTGGATCCTCGGCACCCACCACGGGTCGGTACAGCCCGCCCATCTGGACGCCTACCTGGACGAGTTCGTCTTCCGCTTCAACCGCCGCACCTCGGCCTCGCGCGGCATGCTGTTCTACAGGCTGTTGCAGCAGGCCGTGGTCACCGATCCGGTGACTTACGAGAGCGTCGTGAGGCCTCTACCCAAGATGGGTGGAGGGATGTAGAGTACTGGACGCACATCCAGTCTTTGGCTTCAACTGGAGCTAAGCTGATACCCCTTATGTGCGTACAGTATTCAAATGGACGCCATGCCCCCTGCCGTTTTGTGCCCACCGCCTGTGCGGGTGGCGGGCCGTGGCATGTCTTCGAATGCCAACGCGATTTTTGCGTCGGCGCCGGAGCCTGAAACCCTGCATCCCGCGCTGTGGAGGGCGCACCAGCTGGTGCGCCCGCGCGACGCTGCGCTGGCCACCGGCTTTGCCGAACTCGATGCCGAGTTGCCCGGCGGCGGCTGGCCGCGCCGGGTGCTGACCGAGCTGCTGCTGCCGCACCCCGGCGTGGGTGAGATGCGCCTGCTCGCGCCCGCGCTCGCCGCAGTGGCGCAGGTCCAGCGCAGCGTGATGTTGTTCGACCCGCCCGCGGCGCTGTGCGGCTGGGCGCTGGGGCAGTTGGGTGTCGACGTGCAGCAGCTGATCGTGGTGCACG
>DATDER010000269.1:0-3430 GCA_036523095.1 Rubrivivax sp. | reverse complement strand
GCGACGGGCGGGTCGTCTGGGTGCGTGCGCCGGCCGACCCGAACGATCGCATCGGCTTCCTCGCCGACATCGAGAACCTGTCGGTCGAACTCGCCAGCCCGGCCGCACGCGTGGTGCTGAACTCGCGCACCGGCTCGGTGGTGCTGAACGAATCGGTCACGCTCGGCCCCTGCGCCGTGGCGCACGGCAACCTCTCGGTCACGATCAGCTCGGCGCCAGTGATCAGCCAGCCGGGTGCATTCGCGAACGGGCGCACGGTGGTCAGCGAGCAGGCCGACATTTCGATCTCGACCCAGCAAGGGCAACTCGTGCAACTGCCCGCGGGCGCCAAGCTCGCCGACGTGGTGAAGGCGCTCAACGCGATGGGTGCGACGCCGCAGGACCTGCTCGCGATCCTGCAGGCGATGCGCAGCGCCGGCGCTTTGCGCGCAGAGATCGAAGTCATCTGATCATGGTCTCGCAGACGAACACGCTGACCACCGACCTGCGCTCGCTCGACGCGCTGCGCTCGCGTGCGGGCAGCGACCCCAAGGGTGCGATCAAGGAAGCGGCGAAGGCTTTCGAGACCCTCTTCATGCAAGAGCTGATGAAGAGCATGCGCGCAGCCACGCTGTCTTCCGGGATGTTCGAGGACGCCGGCGGCAAGCTCGGCACCGACCTGCTCGACACCCAGTACGCGGGCAAGATGAGCGGGCTGCCGGGCGGGTTGTCGGAAATGATCGCGCGCCAGCTCGAGCGCCAGATGGGGCTCAGCCCCGGGCCGATTCCGCAGGGCGCATCGGCCAACCCCGTGCCCGCGCCGCTCAAGGCCGCAGGCGAGCCCGAGGCGGCGGTGCGCATTCCTCAGAAGGCGGCCGCCGGTTTCATCCAGCAGCACGGTGAAGCGGCACGCGCCGCCCAGTCACAGACCGGCATTCCGGCCGAATTCATGATCTCGCAGGCGGCGCTCGAAACCGGCTGGGGGCGCAAGGAGATCCGCCACGCCGACGGCGCGACCTCGTTCAATCTCTTCGGCGTCAAGGCGGGTGCCCACTGGCGCGGCCCGGTGGCCGAGGTCACGACGACCGAGTTCATCGACGGCCGGGCGCAGAAGGTGACGGCGCGTTTCCGCGCCTACACGAGCTACGCCGAATCCTTCGCCGACTACGCAAAGCTGATGACGAACAGCCCGCGTTACGCCGGTGTCGTCGCACAGGGCGGCGACGCCGGCAGCTTCGCGCAGGGCCTGCAACGCGCCGGCTACGCCACTGACCCGGCCTACGCCGACAAGCTCTCGCGCGTCATCAACACCACGTTGCGCCTGCAACGCTCGGCGGGCTAGGCGGTACTGGCGATGGCTGCGACCACCCTGCTGTCGATCGGCATGCGCGCGATGGTGGCCAACTACGCCGCGCTGCAGACGACCGGACACAACATCGCCAACGCGAGTGTGGCGGGCTACTCGCGCCAGCAGGTCGAGCTGGCGACCTCGACCGGCCAGTTCACCGGGGCCGGATTCTTCGGCAAAGGGGTGGACGTGCAGACGGTGAGTCGCTCGCACAACGCCTTCCTCACCCGCGAGGCCGCCACCTCGCGCTCGCTCGCGAGCATGGACGCAGCAAGGCTGCAGGCGCTGAAACAGGTCGAGAGCGTGTTTCGCCCGGGCGAGCAGGGCGTGGGTTACGCCGCGGGCGAGTTCCTGAATTCGATCGTCGACCTCGCCAGCCAGCCGGCCGACAGCGCCGCGCGCCAGGTCGTGCTCGCACGCGCGTCCGACGTCGCCGACCGCTTTGCCGCCGCCGGCGAGCAGCTCGACGCGGTGCAGGCGGGCGTGAGCGAGGACCTGCGCACGGCGGTGGCCACGGTGAACGAGCTCGCGCGCAGCATCGCGGCGGTGAACCAGAAGATTGCGGGTCTGAGCGGCCTGGGCCAGCCGGCGAACGACCTGCTGGACGAACGTGATCGCCTGATCGGGCAGCTCAGCGATCTGGTCCAGGTCAGCACCATCGCCGCCGACGACGGCACGGTCGGCGTCTTCATCGGCGGCGGGCAGCGCCTGGTGCTGGGCCACATGGCCTCGTCGCTCAGCGTCGTCGCCGACGCGTCCGACCCGGCGCGCTCGGCCCTTGCGATCAACGAAGGCGGCCTCACGCGCACGATCGACGAAGACTCGCTCGGCGGCGGCGCGATCGCGGGCTGGCTGCAGTTCCAGAACAACGACCTCGTGCTCGCACGCACCCAGCTCGGCCAGATGGCGGCGGCGCTGTCGGGTGTGGTCAACGCGCAGCAGGCACTCGGCCTCGACCTGTCCGACCCGCCAGGCAGCGGTGCCGCGATCTTCAGCGTCGGCGGCCCGCGCGCCTTGCCGACGCGCACCAACGAACGCGACGGGGCCGGCGACTTCGTCGCCGAGGTGCAACTCAGCGTGACCGACGCGACCCAGCTCGTCGCGAGCGAATACGACCTGCGGGTCGACCCCGCCGCAGCGCCCGGCACCTGGCGCCTGACACGCCTGGCCGATGGCCTGGTACGCAGCGTGAGCGACGGCGACGTCGTCGACGGCTTCCGGATCGACCTCGGTTCGCCGACCCCGGCCGTGACCGACCGCTTCCTGCTCCAGCCGGTGACACGCAGCGCGAACGAGATGCGGCGTGTGCTCGACGACGTGCGCGGCATCGCCGCCGCGTCGCCGGTGACCGCGAGCGCGTCGCCCGCCAACACCGGTACCGCGACGGTGGCCTCGCTCACCGTGGTGAACGCAGCGATCGACCCCGAGTTGAGCGCGAGCGTGACCTTCACCTCCGCCACCGGCAACTACGCCTGGGAGCTGCGCAACCGCACCACGAATGCACTCGTCAGCAGCGGCACCGCGACCTGGAGCGCAGGATCATCGATCGCGCTCAACGGCTTCGAGCTGCGACTCGACGGTGTGCCGCGCAACGGCGACGTCTTCAGCGCCGTCAAGACCACGTTCCCGGGCGCGAACAACGGCAACGCACTCGCGCTCGTGGCGCTGCGCGACAACGCCTTCGTCGGCCGCTCGCTGCAAGGCGGCGTGCTCGGCGGTGGCAACACCGTGACCAACGCCTACGCATCGGCGATGGCGGCGATCGGCGTGCGCGTGCAGGGTGCGGCGATGGCGTCCCAGGTGTCGACGAGCGTCGCAACCCAGGCCGAGCAGGTGCGTTCCTCGGGCGCGGGCGTCAACCTCGACGAAGAGGCGGCGCGGCTGCTGCAGTTCCAGCAAAGTTACCAGGCGGCGTCGAAGGTGCTGCAGATCGCGCAGTCGGTGTTCGACACGCTGCTCGACGCCGCCGGCGCCTGAATGACAACCCCCACGCACACGGCGTTCGCTGCCCCCCGGGGGGGCGCTGCGGCCGCTTGGGAGCGGCCCGGCGCAGCCGCAGGATCAACTTGATGAGAATCAGTACCGCCAACGCCGCCGATCGCT
>DATDER010000268.1:0-4315 GCA_036523095.1 Rubrivivax sp. | reverse complement strand
CGCCGGGGGTCGAATCCGCCTTCGGGCAGCACCGGCGCCTGCAGCCAGCCGCGTTCGACCAGCGGCTCCAGCGCGACCATCAGCGGGCTGCCGGCAAAGGCGGACACGCTTTGGTAAGGCGAGTTGCCGGGGCCGATCGGTGTCAACGGCAGCACCTGCCACAGCCGCTGGCCGGCCGACTGCAGCCAGTCGACGAAGTGATAAGCGCCGGGGCCGAAGTCGCCGATGCCGTGCGGGCCCGGCAGCGAGGTGATGTGCAGCACGATGCCCGAAGCGCGTTGGTCGAGGTTCATCGGCCGCATCATTGCAAGGGCTGCGCCATGGCAAAGGCAGCGCCAGGGCGATGGCTGCGCCAGCCTCAGGCCGGCACGAAGAACACCGTCGCCAGCGGCGGCAGCGTGATCACGATGGACTGGGCACGGCCGTGCGCTGGTGTGGGCTGCACCTCGGCGCCGCCACCGTTGCCCAGGTTGCTGCCGCCGTAGAAGCCGGAGTCGGTGTTGAGCGCTTCGCGCCAGCGCTGCGGGCCCTCCGGCACGCCGAGGCGGAAGCCCTTGCGCGGTACCGGCGTCATGTTGCTGGCGACGATGACGACGCCGTCCGCGTCGTCACGCCGGACCCACGAGAAGGTCGAGTGGCCGGCGTCCTGCGCGTCGATCCATTCGAAGCCGCGGCCTTCGCAGTCGAGTCGGTGCAGCGCGGGCTGCTCGCGGTGCAGGCGGTTCAGGTCGCGCACCAGGCGCTGCACGCCGGCGTGGCGCTCGTCGCCGAGCAGCGCCCAGGGCAGTTCGATGTCGTGGTTCCACTCCCCCGGCTGGGCAAACTCCTGCCCCATGAAGAGCAGCTTCTTGCCTGGGTGACCCCACATGAAACCGTAATACGCCCGCAGGTTGGCAAAGCGTTGCCAGTCGTCACCCGGCATGCGGCCGAGCAGCGAACGTTTGCCGTGCACCACCTCGTCGTGGCTCAGCGGCAGCACGAAGTTCTCGCTGAAGGCGTAGACGAGGCCGAAGCGCATCTTGTCGTGGTGCCAGCGCCGGTTGATCGGATCCTCCACCATGTAACGCAGGGTGTCGTTCATCCAGCCCATGTTCCACTTGAAGTGGAAACCGAGGCCGCCGGCGTAGGTCGGCGCGCTGACGCCGGGGAACGCGGTCGACTCCTCGGCCACCGTCATCGCGCCCGGGCACTCGGCGCCGACGACCTCGTTCGTGCGCCGGATCATCGCGATCGCTTCGAGGTTCTCGCGCCCGCCGTGGACGTTGGGGATCCACTCGCCGGCCTTGCGCGAGTAGTCGCGGTACAACATCGACGCCACGGCGTCGACCCGCAGGCCGTCGACGCCGCAGCGTTCGATCCAGTAGAGCGCGCTGCCGACGAGGAAGTTGCGCACCTCGACGCGGCCGAAGTTGTAGATCAGCGTGTCCCAGTCGCGGTGCACACCTTCCTTGGGATCGGCGTACTCGAACAAGGCCGTGCCGTCGAACTGCGCCAGGCCGTGCGCGTCGCTCGGGAAGTGCGCCGGCACCCAGTCGAGCAGCAGGCCCAGTCCGTGCGCATGGCAGGCCTCGACGAAACGTGCAAAACCTTCGGGTGTGCCGAAAC
This sequence comes from Rubrivivax sp., assembly GCA_036523095.1. Classification (GTDB taxonomy): domain Bacteria; phylum Pseudomonadota; class Gammaproteobacteria; order Burkholderiales; family Burkholderiaceae_C; genus Rubrivivax. Next base: position 2,710 of record DATDER010000268.1, on the reverse strand, counting down.
GCGAGGTCGGTGCGTACAAGCCCAGCGCCTGGTAGCCCCACGAGCCGTCGAAAGGGTGCTCTGTGATCGGCAGCAACTCGATGTGGGTGAAGCCGAGGTCGGCGGCGTAGGCCGGCAGCGCGGCGGCGAGGTCGTCCCAGGAGTGGAAGCGCCCGTCGGGGTGGCGGCGCCACGAACCCAGGTGCACTTCGTAGATCGACATCGGCGCGCTGCGGGCGTTGGCCTCGGCGCGGCCGGGTGGCAGCGCACTGCGCGGCCGCAGCGGCTGCGCCACGACGCTCGCGGTGTCGGGCCGGTACTGTGCGGCGCGGGCGTAGGGGTCGCACTTGAGCGGCAACACGTCGCCGCCGTGGGTGCGGATCTCGAACTTGTAGCAGTCGCCGGGCGCGACGTGCGGGATGAACAGCTCCCACACCCCCGACGCGCCGCGCGAGCGCATCGGGTGGCGGCGCCCGTCCCAGGCGTTGAAGTTGCCGACCACGCTGACTCGCTGCGCGTTCGGCGCCCAGACCGCGAAACGCACGCCGCCGATGGCGTAGGACCCCTCGCCGAGCACCATCGGGTGCGCGCCCAGCACTTCGAAGGGCCGCAGGTGGCTGCCTTCGCCCAGGTAGTGCAGATCGTGTTCGCCGATCAGCGGGCCGTAGCGGTAGGCGTCGGCGTAAAGCCCTTCGTGGCCGTGGCTCCAGCGCACGTCGAGCCGGTAGTCGAAGGGCTTGCGCCGGCGCGCGAGCCGGGCTTCGAAGAGGCCGCTGCCGCCGCGCTGCGCCAGCGCGGCCAACGGCTTGCCGCTGAGGGTGTCGATCAACGTGACCTCGTCGGCGCCGGGCAGCAGCGCACAAACCTGCAACCCGCCGCTGGCGCCGACGTGCATGCCGAGCACCGCAAACGGGTCGGCGTGGCGGCCCTCCAGCAGCGCGTTCAGGTCGTCGTCGTTCAGCATCGCGCTAGTGTGCACGAGCGTTGCCGGGCGCCGCCCCGGCGCAGGCAGAATCGGCGCTTTGCCGACGCCGCCCTCATGAACGCCCAGCCCGCCCTTTATGAATCGAGCCTGAAGTCGCTGCCGCTCCTCGCGCGCGGCAAGGTGCGCGAGAACTACGCCGTCGGCAGCGACCGGCTGCTGATGGTGGCGAGCGACCGCATCTCGGCCTTCGACGTCATCATGGGCGAGCCCATTCCCGGCAAGGGCGAGTTGCTCACACGTACCGCGCTGTACTGGTTCGACAAGCTCGCGCACGTGGTGCCCAACCACCTGAGTGGCGACGCGCCCGAAAGCGTGGTCGCACCCGACGAGGTGGCGCAGGTGCGCGGGCGCTCGATGCTCGTCAAGCGCCTGCGCCCGCTGCCGATCGAGGCAGTCGTGCGCGGTTACCTCGCCGGTTCGGGCTGGAAGGAGTACCAGGCGAACGGGCGTGTCTGCGGCGTCGCGCTGCCGCCCGGGCTGATCAACGCGAGCCGGCTCGCGGCGCCGATCTTCACGCCCGCGACCAAGGCCGAAGCCGGCGCGCACGACGAGAACATCTCCTTCGATCAAGCCGCGGCGCTGATCGGCGCGGAGCTCGCCGAACGCGTGCGTGCGGTCTCGATCCACCTATACAGCGAGGCCGCGGCTTACGCGCTCACGCGCGGGATCGTCATCGCCGACACCAAGTTCGAGTTCGGTCTCGACGAACACGGCACGCTGACGCTGATGGACGAGGTGCTGACCCCCGATTCATCGCGCTTCTGGCCGCTGGAGTCGTACCGCGAAGGCGCCAACCCGCCGAGTTACGACAAGCAGTACCTGCGCGACTGGCTCGAGCAGGTGCGCATCGACGGCCGGCCGTGGAACAAGCAGGCGCCCGCGCCCGCCTTGCCTGCGGACGTGGTGCAGACGACGGCGCAGCGTTACCGCGCCGCGTTTGCGGCGCTGGTGGGCTGAACCGGCAAGCCCATGACCGAGGGTTACCCGCGCCTGCTCGGCGATATCGGCGGCACCCATGCACGCTGGGCCTGGCAGGCCGCGGCCGGGGCGCCGCTGCAGGACATCGTCGTGCGCCCGTGCTCTTTGCACCCGTCGATCGAAGCGTCGGCGCACAGCTACCTGACCGATGGCGGCCACCCGCGACCGGCCTGGGTCGCGATCGGGATCGCGACCCCGGTGGCCGGAGACCGCGTGAGCATGACGAACAGCCCCTGGAGCTTCTCGATCGCCGAACTGCAACGTTCGCTCGGTGCCCGGCGCTGCCTCGTCATCAACGACTTCACCGCGCTGGCGATGAGCCTGCCCGCGCTCGGCGCGGACGATCTGTGTGCGATCGGCGGCGGGCAGGCGGTGGCGGGCGCGGCGATCGGGCTCCTCGGCGCGGGCACGGGGCTGGGGGTCAGCGGCCTGCAACCGCTGCCGGGCGGCGGCTGGGCCGCGCTCAGCGGTGAGGGCGGGCACGTGACGCTGGCGCCGGCCGACGACGCCGACGCCGAGATCCTGGCGATCTTGCGCCGGCGCTTCGGCCATGTCTCGGCCGAGCGTGTGTTGTCGGGTCCCGGGCTCGTCAATCTGCACGATGCGATCTGCGCACGTGACGGCGCTGCGGCAGGCACCCTGCAGCCGGCCGACGTGGTGCGCGCGGCAGTGGACACGATCGACAAGCGCAGTGTCGAGGCGGCGCGTTTGTTTGCCAGCTTCCTCGGCAACGTCGCCGGCAACCTGGCGCTGACACTCGGCGCGCTG
>DATDER010000267.1:0-8395 GCA_036523095.1 Rubrivivax sp. | reverse complement strand
TGGGCTACCTGCAGCAGGAGCTCTTCAACCCGAACGGCCGCTTCGACAGCTGGCAGGTGCTGCTCGAATCGCGCAACGCGCTGCACCTGCTCGAAGACACCTGCGAAGACCAGCGCAGCGCGGTCCAGGAGTGGATCGACGCGCTCGACGAGTGGCCCGACGAGCCCGGCGCCCAGGCGCAGCGCGACCGCGAGCTGCTGCGCCTGCGTTCGCGCGACGTGCTCGAACATGTCGAACGGGTGCTGAGCCATGTGCGGCGGCTCGAGCACTCGGCCGAGACCGCGGTGCAAATGCACTTCTCGGCCCTCGGCCACCGCACGAACGACATCATGCGCACGCTCACCGTGCTGACCGCGGTGTTCCTGCCACTGAACCTGATCACCGGGTTCTTCGGCATGAACTTCGAGTTCCTGCCGCTGATCCACTCCAGCCGCGGCTTCTGGATCTCCTTCGGCGCGATGGTGGCGGTGGGTCTCGGCCTGGGCCTCTTCTTCTGGCGCAAACGTTACCTGGGCACGCACCAGCAGCCCTGAGCGGCTCAGCGCCGGTAGGGATCTGCAACCCCCAGGCGCGCCAGGATCTCGGACTCGAGGGCCTCCATGCGCTGCGCCTCGCGCGCACGTTCGTGGTCGTGCCCCTGCGCGTGCAGCGTGCCGTGCACGATCAGGTGCGCGTAGTGCGCGCCCAGCGCCAGGCCCTGCTCGACCGCCTCGCGTTCGACCACCTGCGCACACAACACCAGATCGGCGCTTACCAGCGGCTCGCGGCTGTAGGCGAAGGTGAGCACGTTGGTGGCGTAATCCTTGCCGCGGTAGTCCCGGTTCATCGCGCGGCCCTCGTCTTCGCCCACCACGCGCACCGTGATCTCGGCCGGCGCGTCGAGCGCGGCGCGGATCCAGCGTGCGACGTGGTGGCGCGGCAGGACCGCGCGATGCCGCTTGTCGGGCATCTGCAGCGATAGCCGCAGCTGGGGCCGCGCGGTCAAACGCCCATCCCGGATCCGGGTTCCCCGGTCCGGGATGCGCCCCCGCGGGGGGCAGCGACCGAAGGGAGCGTGGGGGCCATGTTCTCGTAGGCCTCGACGATGCGCGCGACGAGGGGGTGGCGCACCACGTCGACCGAGCTGAAGCGGGTGAAGGCGATGCCCTTGACGTCGCGCAGCACGGTTTCGGCCTCGACCAGGCCGCTCGGCACACCGGGCGGCAGGTCGATCTGGCTCACGTCACCGGTGACGACACATTTGCTGCCGAAGCCGATGCGGGTGAGGAACATCTTCATCTGCTCGCGTGTTGTGTTCTGCGCTTCGTCCAGGATCACGAAGGCGTGGTTGAGCGTGCGCCCGCGCATGAAGGCGAGCGGCGCGACTTCGAGCAGACCCTTCTCGAAGGCCTTGGTCACACGCTCCAGTCCCATCAGGTCGTAGAGCGCGTCGTAGAGCGGGCGCAGGTAGGGGTCAACCTTCTGCGCCAGGTCGCCGGGCAGGAAACCCAGGCGCTCGCCGGCCTCGACCGCCGGGCGCGTGAGCACGATGCGCTGCACGCCGTGGCGCTCGAGGGCGTCGACGGCGCAGGCCACGGCGAGAAAGGTCTTGCCGGTGCCGGCCGGGCCGATGCCGAAGGCGATGTCGTTGGCGAGCATCTGGCGCAAGTACTGGACCTGGTTCGGCGTGCGCCCGGCGAGGCCGGCGTGGCGTGTATGCAGCACCGGCGCCGCGGCGGCTTCGGCATCTTGCGGCGAGGCGGACTGCGCTGGCGTCTGGGCCAACGCCTCGGCCAGCGCGAGCTGCAGCGCCTGGGCGCCGATCGGGCGTGCGGCGCGCGCGTGCAGGGCCTTCAACACCGCAAGCGCCTGCGCTGCCCGCGCACGCGGGCCTTCGATGCTGAACGCTTCGGCGCGGCGCGACAGCTTCACGCCGAGCGCGGACTCGATGCTGCGCAGGTGCTCGTCGAGCGGGCCGCACAGGTGGGCGAGGCGGGGGTTGTCGGCGGGTTCGAAACGATGCTGCAGGATCACGGAGGGCTCCCGGCGGCGGCGCTGCCGGGCAATGTGCACGTTATGGGCCGATTGTCGCGCGCCGACGATCCTGCACAATCCTCGCCCGATGCCTGCCCCGCGCCACCTCCTCGACGCTGCGCACCTGCGGGCGATGCTGCTGGGGCTGCTGGCGCTGTGTGCGATGTGGGCCGCGAGCGGGCCCGCGACAGCGGAACCCCTGCGCATCAATGCCGCCTTGTCGGCCGAAGGCGACACACCTGCATTCCCGCTCGACGCCGCGGCGCGGGTGGTGTCACTGCCCGACGACTGGACCGACTCGCGCCCCGCTTCGACAGGCCCGGTGTGGTACCGCGTGTCCTTCGTCTCGGACAGGGTTCGCGAGCGCGGCGACCTGCTCGCTCTCTACATCGAGCGCGTGTGCACCAACCTCGAGGTCTTCGTCAACGGCAAGCTCGTCCACAGCGGCGGGCGCATGAGCGTTCCCGTGACCTACAACTGCAACCACCCGCAGCTGGTGAGCCTGCCGGCGGCGCTGATCCAGCCCGGGATGAACACGCTCGACATCAAGGTCGTCGGCTACCCGCTGGCGGAGGTGGCATCGCGCCAGCGTGCGGGCGGCATCTCGGCGCTCGACGTCGGGTTGCATGCCGATCTGGCCCCGATCCACGGCCGGCTGACGGCGTTGCAGGTGGGCATCCCACAAGGCGTGAGCGCGACGCTGCTGCTCATGGGCAGCTTCATGTTCGTGCTTGGTTCGGTGAACCGCCGCGAGAGCTACATGGCGTATTTCGGCGCACTCTCGGTCGGCTGGGCCATCATCCAGGCCCGGCTCTGGCTGCGCGAGTTGCCGTTCGCAAGCGCAACGGCCGAGTTCGCACTCGCCTCGATACTGCCCTTCATCACGCTCGCGGCAGTGCAGTTCCTGCTGCGTTATGCCGGCCGGCGCGAGCGCTGGCTCAATTGGGGCCTGCCGCTGCAGTGTGTGCTGATGCCCCTGTCGCTCGTGATGGCCGGGCCCGATCACCTGCACTCGATGGCCCGCTTCTGGTACACGCTGCTCGCGCTGGAGGTGCTGGCAGCGGCGGCGTTCTACCTGCGCCGGCAGTGGTCGACGCACCGGCGCACCTTCTGGGTCATGTCGGCCCTGTTCGCCGTCATCACGGCGTCGGTGCTGATCGAGTTCGTGGGTGTGCGCGCGCCGCTCTCGGCAATGGCGGCGGTGGTGGCGCAGACCGCCACCCCGGTCATCCTGATGATCGTCGGGCTGCGCCTGATGCAGCAACACGGCAGCGCGCTGCAGGCGTCCGAGGAGAACCGCGCGACGCTCGAGGTGCGTGTCGCCGAGGCCGCAGCCGAGATCGAGCGCAATTTCCAGCAGCTGTCGGAGTTGCGCGTCGAACAGGTGACCGACCGCGAACGCAAGCGCATCGCCGCCGACCTGCATGACGACCTCGGCGCCAAGCTGCTGACGATCGTGCACACGAGCGAATCGGAGCGCATCTCCACGCTTGCACGCGAAGCGCTGGAAGAGATGCGCCTTTCGGTGCGCGGGCTCACCGGCAAGCCGGTGAAGCTGGTCGACGCGCTCGGCGATTGGCGGGCCGAAGTCATCTCGCGTCTCGGCCAGACCGGCATCCTCGGCGACTGGAGCATGCCCGCCGACGACCTGCCGCAGACGCTGTCGGCACGCGCTTTCGTGCAGACCACGCGCATCCTGCGCGAAGCCGTGAGCAACATCATCAAACACAGCGGCGCGTCGCAATGTTCGGTGCGCGCCGCGGTCGCCGACGGCGACTTCCAGCTCGTGATCCAGGACAACGGCAACGGCATCCCGATGGAGCTCGACGGCCGGCTCGACCGCGGCCACGGCATGTCGAGCATGAAACACCGCGCGAAGGGTTTGCAGGGCCAATGCCTGGTCGAGTCGGGGCCGGGATACGGAACCGTGATACGCCTCACGCTTCCACTCGATCGTGCGATCGAAGCGGCATGAACACCACGGAGCCGCCTTTAGAGTCGCTGCTTGCCGCCGAAACGGCCGGTGCGATGAAAAACATTCTCCTTCTCGAAGACCTGCCTGAAATCCGCGCCTGGCTGCGTGCACTTGTACTGAGAGTCTTCCCCGACGCCCACATCTCCGAGGCGGCGCGTGTGCACGATGCGATCGCACTCGTGCAGGCGGTGAAGTTCGACCTGGGCTTGATCGACCTCGGGCTGCCCGACGGCTCGGGTGTCGACGTCGTGACCAAGCTGCGCGACGTGCAGCCCGAGGCCCAGTCGGTCGTGGTCACGATCCACGACGACGACGAACACCTGTTCCCGGCGCTGCAGGCGGGTGCCTACGGCTACATCCTGAAGGAACAGCCGCGCGAGCTCATCGCCGAGCAGCTGCAGCGCATCAGCCAGGGCGAACCGCCGCTGTCGCCGTCGATCGCGCGCCGTGTCATCGCCTACTTCACCGCCAAGGCCAAGCCGCAGGCCGCGGTCGCCAACGCGATGCCGTATGTGTCGCTGACCGACCGCGAAACCGAGGTGCTGCTGCGCGTGGCCAAGGGCTACACGCTGCCCGAGATCGGTGTCCAGCTGGGCCTGTCGCGCCACACGATCGCCGACTACGTGAAGCAGATCTACCGCAAGCTCAACGTCAGCTCGCGCGCCGAGGCGGCGCTCGAAGCGCAGCGCATGGGGCTGTTCAGCCGCAGCTGAAGGCCGCCCCCGTCTGGGGTCACCGATAACATCGGGCAATGATCGGACGCATCACCGGCACCCTGGCAGAGAAGTCGCCACCCCTCGTGCTCGTCGACGTGGGCGGCGTCGGCTATGAAGTCGACGTGCCGATGAGCACCTTCTACAACCTTCCCGCGCTGGGGGAGCGTGTCACGCTGCTGACGCACTTCGTCGTGCGTGAAGACGCGCAGCTGCTGTACGGCTTTCTCACCGCACCGGAGCGTGCGACCTTCCGCCTGCTCGTGAAGATCAGCGGTGTCGGCCCGCGCACAGGGCTGTCGATCCTGTCGGGCCTGAGCGTGGCTGAGCTGGCGAGCGCGGTCACGCAACAAGACGGCGCGCGGCTGGTCAAGGTGCCTGGCATCGGCAAGAAGACCGCCGAACGGCTGCTGCTCGAGCTGAAGGGCAAGCTCGGCGCCGACCTCGGCGCGCCTGCCAGCGCGGCGGCGGATGAGGCCCAAGCCGACATCGTGCAGGCGCTCGTCGCGCTGGGCTACAACGAACGCGAAGCAAACAGCGCACTGAAGGCATTGCCGGCCGACGTGGGCGTGAGCGACGGGATCAAGCTCGCCCTGAAGGCGCTGAACCGCTAGGGCGCTATTTCGGTGCCGCGCTGCCGAGCGCCCGCACCGGGGCCTTGAGTTCGAGCGTCTCGCGCTTGCCGTCCTTGCCTTCGACAACAAGCGTCACCGGCACGGTGTCGCCGTCCTTCAGCGGCTGCTTCAGCCCCATCAGCATCACGTGGTAACCACCCGGCTTCAGCTCCACGAGCTTGCCTGCGGGCAGATCGAGCCCGCCCGGCAGCGCACGCATCTTCATCACGTTGCCGTCCATCGACATCTCGTGGATCTCGGCCATGCCGGCGACGGGCGACACCACCGACACCAGCTTGCCACCCGCCGCAGAGCTGAGTTGCACGAAGAGGCCGGTCGCCGTCTGCTGCGGCACCGTGCCGCGGACCCACGGATCCTTGACGGTCGTCTGGGCGTCGGCGCCGAAGGCCGCCAACGCGGCAACGAGGGTCAAAAGGGTTTTCATGCTTTCCGTTCCTGGCGCCGCATCGGCGCGCGAGCTTTCACGGCGCGCAGTCTAGTGGCGCACCACGATAATGCCCGCATGGCGATCCAGACCGACGACTTCCAGCCCGCGCAGCGTGTGGTCAATGCCGCCAAGGCGTCGCCGAACGAAGAGGCGATCGAACGTGCGCTGCGTCCCAAGGGACTGGCCGAGTACGTGGGCCAGTCGAAGGCGCGCGAACAACTGGCGATCTTCATCGGTGCGGCGCGCCAGCGCGCCGAGGCCCTCGACCACGTGCTGCTATTCGGCCCGCCGGGCCTGGGCAAGACGACGCTGAGCCACATCATCGCCCACGAGCTGGGCGTGAACCTGCGCCAGACCTCGGGCCCGGTGCTCGAGAAACCGAAGGACCTGGCCGCGATCCTGACCAACCTCGAGCGCAACGACGTGCTCTTCATCGACGAGATCCACCGCCTGAGTCCGGTGGTCGAGGAGATCCTGTACCCCGCGCTCGAGGACTACCAGATCGACATCATGATCGGCGAGGGCCCGGCCGCCCGTTCGATCAAGCTCGACCTGCAACCCTTCACGCTCGTCGGCGCAACGACCCGCGCAGGCATGCTGACCAACCCGCTGCGCGACCGCTTCGGCATCGTCGCGCGGCTCGAGTTCTACAGCGCCGAAGAGCTGACCCGCATCGTGATCCGTTCCGCCGGGCTGCTCAACGTGCCGGTCGACGCTGCCGGCGCGCACGAGATCGCACGCCGCTCGCGCGGCACACCGCGGATCGCGAACCGGCTCCTGCGCCGCGTGCGCGACTATGCGCAGGTCAAGGGCGATGGCAGCGTCAGCGCCGCACTCGCCGATCTGGCGCTCAAGATGCTCGACGTCGACTCGCTCGGCCTCGACGTGATGGACCGCAAGGTGCTCGAGGCGGTCATCCACCGCTTCGACGGCGGGCCGGTGGGCCTGGACAACGTGGCCGCGGCAGTCGGCGAAGAGGCGGGCACGATCGAGGACGTGATCGAGCCCTACCTGATCCAGCAGGGTTACCTGCAGCGCACGCCGCGCGGGCGCGTGGCGACGCAGGCCGCCTACCGGCATCTGGGGGTGTTGCCTCCGCAGCGTGCGGACGAGCTGTTCTGAACACCGCCCGCACGCACCCGATCGCGCCATTTGCGCCGTATTTACGCCGCTCAGGCGGCGATTCTTGCGGCTGCTTGCACTTGTTGCCGAGAAGACTGGCCCAAAGCGCCAAGGACTTCACCAAAGCGATTGCGCGCACGCCGCCGATAGCTTCTAAAGTTCTCGGCATGTGGGGCGATATACCTCTCCAGGAAGGTTTGGCCATCGACTTTCGCTTGCCCGCGAATGTCGGCAGGGCGCCATTTCTCCATTGCAAAGCGTTCACCTGGCGACGTCATCCATGAACATCACAGCTTGCCCCAGGAATGCGACGAGGCCGCGCACGACCTCGGGTTTCACGCTCATCGAGCTGATGATCACGGTGGCGATCATCGGGATCCTGGCCGCGATCGCCTACCCGAGCTACCAGGACTACGTGCGCCGGTCGGTGCGTGCCGCGGCCCAAAGTCACATGCTCGCGATCGCAGCGCGTCAGGAACAGTTCCTGCTCGACCGCAAGACCTACACCGCGACCCTCGGTAGCGGGGGACTCAACCTCACGGCACCGGCAGAAACGGCGGGGCGTTACACCTTCGCGGCCGTCGTGTCGGCCACGCCGCTGACATACACCATCACCGCCACCGCGGCCGGCGCACAGGCTGTCGACGGGGACCTCGGGCTGACCAACACCGGCCTCAAGACGCCCACAGCCAAGTGGAAGTGACGATGGATCGCCGCCACCCCTTTCAGCCCCGGCCCCGGGGCTTCACGCTCATCGAGGCGATGGTGACGATCGCGGTCCTGGTCATCCTGCTCACCGTGGCGGCGCCGTCGTTCCGTTCCTTCACCGAAGGACAGCGGATCAAGAACGCCGCGAGCGAACTCGGCTCCGCGCTCAGCTACGCCCGCAGCGAGGCGATCGCCCGCCGCGCCAACGTCTCGGTGACGGCCGTGTCGAGCGACTTCGCGAACGGCTGGACGGTCGAGGCGGGTCCCGGCCCGACCGTGCTGCGCACCCAGGGCGACCTGGGCGGTGTCGCCGTGACCGCCACGACCACCACGGTCACCTACGGGCTGGACGGGCGCACCGGCGCCACCTTCGACGCCCTGATCAAGGCCCCTGCCGGCAGCAGCACCACCGACAAGCGCTGCCTCTGGATCGATCCAATGGGCACGCCGCGCACGCGCCGAACCACGGCCGGCTCCTGCAGCTGAAGTGCCCCCGATGCCCACCACCCCGCGCGGCAGGTCCGCCCACCCCCCTCGCCGCCAGCGGGGCTTCACGCTCATCGAAGCCCTCGTCGCGATGCTGATCCTGGTCTTCGGCATGCTCGGCGCCGCCGGCCTCATGGTGCGGGCGCAGCAGGCCGAGTTCGAGTCCTACCAGCGCAAACATGCGCTGGCGATCGTCGACGACTTCGTTTCGCGCACGCAGGCGAACCGGACCGTCGCCGACGACTGTTACGCGATCACGACCGACCTGTCGGCCGGCACGCCCTACCTCGGCACCGGCAACGCCACGGTCTTCGCC
>DATDER010000266.1:0-4537 GCA_036523095.1 Rubrivivax sp. | reverse complement strand
CTGATGCCTCCGAGCGCGTCCAGCGACTCCGGTTGCTCGCGCGCCATCTGCGCCAGTGTGGTGTCATGGAAGACGACGAAGGCCGGCAGGTTGTGCTCGCGTGCGACCTCGGCGCGCCAGGCCTTGAGCGCAGCAAAGCGCGCCAGACCGGCGTCGTCGAGCGGCAGCGGCGGCGGGCGCTCGCCGCGCGAACGTGTGCTGCGCGAGGAGCGCTCGGCACGTGCGCGCCGCGGCGCCTCGGCCGGCACCCGCAGCAGCAGCGTCACGTCGCCGCGCAGCACCTCGCGCGCCGTCGGCGTGAGCTCGAGCGTGTTGTATTCGCCTTCGGTACGCAGGTGGCCGAGCGAAATCAATTGGCGCAGCACGCTGCGCCACTGCGCCTCGGCCACGTCGGCGCCGATGCCGAAGGTCGTCAGCGATTCGTGCCCGTGCTGGCGTGTCTTGTCGCTGCTCTTTCCGCGCAGAACGTCGATCAGGTGCCCGCTGCCGAAGCGCATGCCGCCGTGCTGGTGGAAGCGGTAGATGCAGCTCAGCGCCTTGCGCGCGGCTTCGGTGCCGTCCCAGGTGGCGGGCGCCGACAGGCAGTTGTCGCAATTGCCGCAGGGTGCGCTCGCTTCGCCGAAGTAGCCGAGCAGGCGCACACGCCGGCAGTCGTGCGCCTCGGCCAGCGCCAGCAGCGCGTCGAGCTTGCCGCGCTGCTGGCGCTTGAAGTCTTCGCCCGCCTCGCTCTCGTCGATCATGCGGCGCTGGTTCACCACGTCGGCCAGGCCATAGGCCATCCAGGCGTCGGCGGGGGCGCCGTCGCGGCCGGCGCGGCCGGTTTCCTGGTAGTAGCTCTCGATGTTCTTGGGCAGGTCCAGGTGGGCGACGAAGCGCACGTCGGGCTTGTCGATGCCCATGCCGAAAGCAATCGTGGCCACCATCACGATGCTTTCTTCGCGCAGGAAGCGGTCCTGGTGGCGCCGCCGCACATCGGCGTCGAGGCCGGCGTGGTAGGGCAGCGCGGTCAGGCCTTCTTCATTCAGCCAGGCGGCGGTTTCTTCGACCTTCTTCCGGCTCTGGCAGTAGACGATGCCGCTGTCATAACCATCAGGGCCTTCGTGTTCGTCCTGCAGAAAACGCAGCAACTGCGCGCGCGGGTTGTCCTTCTCGACCACCCGGTAGCGGATGTTCGGGCGGTCGAAGCTGGAGACGAAACTGCGCGCTTGCTGGAGCTGCAACCGCTCGACGATGTCGGCGCGCGTGTGGTCGTCGGCGGTCGCCGTGAGTGCGATGCGCGGCACGCCGGGGTAACGTTCGGGCAGCGCCGACAGGCCCAGGTATTCCTCACGGAAGTCGTGTCCCCACTGACTCACGCAGTGCGCTTCGTCGATCGCGAAGAGACTCAACTGGCCCCGTTCGTGCAGCGAGTCGAGCATGGCCAGGAAACGCGGCGTCAGGATGCGCTCGGGCGCCGCGTACAGCAGCACCAGGCGGCCCGACATCAGCTCGCGTTCGGTCTGGCGCGCCTCGTCACCGTCGAGTGTGCTGTTCAGGAATGCGGCGTGCACACCGGCTTCGTCGAGCGCGCCGACCTGGTCGTGCATGAGCGCGATGAGCGGGCTCACCACCACCGCCACGCCGCCGCCGGCGCGGTGGCGGGCGATCGCGGGCACCTGGTAACACAGGCTCTTTCCAGCGCCGGTGGGCATCAGCACGAGCGCGTCGCCGCCGCCCGCCACATGCTGGATGACGTCGGCCTGCAGGCCACGAAACTCCGCGTAACCGAACACCTGCTGCAGGATCTGCTGCACGGTCGAAGGCGGGGTGGCGAGGTCGGTTTCCATCGGTCGACCACGATGGTAAGCCAGTGCCTGAGCGGCGCACTCCACCCTCGGAGCGCAGCCTTGCGGGGGATGGCTCGATCGCTACCCGGCGCGATAATGGTCCATCCACCCCTGAACACTACGGGAGCATTCCATGGCCTCGGTCAACAAAGTCATCCTCATCGGCAACCTCGGCAAAGACCCCGAAGTGCGTTACATGCCCAGCGGCTCGGCGATCTGCAACGTCACCATCGCCACCAGCCGGCAGTGGAAGGACAAGACCAGCGGCGAGCGTCAGGAAGAAACCGAATGGCACCGCGTGACCTTCTTCGACCGCATGGCCGAGATCGCCGGTGAGTACCTCAAGAAGGGCCGCCCGGTCTACGTCGAAGGCCGGCTGAAGACACGCAAGTACACCGACAAGGACGGCGTCGAGAAGTACACGACCGAGATCACCGCCACCGACATGCAACTGCTCGGCGGCCGCGAAGGCATGGGCAGCGGCACCGACGACGGTGGCGGCAGTGCACCCCAGCGCAGCGCCGCACCGCAGCGCAGCGCGCCAGCGCCGCGACCTGCGCCGCCCGCCAAGTCGAGCACCGGCTTCGACGACATGGACGACGACATCCCGTTCTAGGGAGCGGTTTCATCCCATTGCTGTGTACACCTCCACCTTCACGTTCGCGAAACGCCAGTACGACGACGAGTTCCATGCACTGGACCAGGTGATTGCCCGGCTGGCCCAGTCCATGCCTGGCTACCTGGGCGAAGAGAACTGGGAGAACGCTGAAACGGGACTGGTCTCCAACGTGTACTTCTGGGAGACGATGGGTGCTCTTCAACAACTCATCGAGCACCCGACACACATCGCGGCGAAGCAGAAGCAGGCGCGCTGGCTGAACGGCTATCAGATTGTGATTGCCCAGGTTCTGCGCACTTACGGAGATGGGGGCATCCCGCATCCACTTGCTCACATGGCGCATCCGGCGGGCAGCACAAGTTCAGGCCAAACCTGAAGCACCGCACTTCGACCCACCATGTCGTTCCTTGCCTTCATGCTCGCTGCCGTCGTCCTGGCCATCACGCCCGGCCCCGGCATGGCCTACGTCGTCGCCCGCACGGTATCGGGGGGTCGGTCGGAGGGCCTGGCCTCGTGCTTCGGCACCGGCATCGGCGGGATGCTGCACGTGCTGGCTTCGGCCCTCGGCCTGTCGCTGCTCATCGCGCAGTCGGCGATGGCTTTCAATGTGCTCAAGTACATCGGTGCCGCCTACTTGATCTACCTCGGTGTTCGCCTGCTGTTGCGCAAGGATCAGCCTTTCACGGTGGAGCCTGTGGCCTCGCGGGGCGCGCGCCATGCCTTGTTCGAGGGCATCGCGGTCGAGGCCCTGAACGTCAAGACCGCCCTCTTCTTCCTTGCGTTCTTGCCCCAGTTCGTCGTACCCGGCGAGGCGCTGGTTCCGCAACTCGTGCTGCTCGGCACCATCTGCGTTGCGCTCAACACGCTGGTGGATGTGGTGGCGGTTTTCGGCGCGGATCGCCTGCTCAAGTCGGGAACGGCTCGAGCCGCACGCGCCCGGCTCCTGACCCGGGCATCGGGCATGACGATGTTGGGGTTGGGCGCCTACCTGGCGCTGGCACGACGCGAAGCGTAGGCAGTCAGCGCTCCCCGGCCCCCGTGGCGGCCTGCTCGGGCAGGCCCTCCAGGTGCGATGCATCGGCCCAGCGCACGATGTCCAGCGTGCCGTTCTTCCAGCGCAGGCGGTTGATGCCGGTGTTGGGGATCTCGCAGGCGCGCAAGCCGTCCAGCGGCAGGCCGTGCGCACTGCGCCAAAGCATGTCGAGCACGCCGCCGTGGGTGACCACCGCCAGCGTGCGCCCTGGCTCGGCGGCGGCGAGTGACTTCACCGCGCCGATCACGCGCTGATGGAACTGGCGCAGGCTCTCGCCACCCGGCAATGCGAAGTCGGCGCGCTGCTCGAGCCAGCGCGCCCACAGATCGGGGTGCTGCGCCTTGATCGTCGGCACGTCCAGCCCTTCCAGCACGCCGAAGCGCTGCTCGCGCAGCGCGGGCGCCAGTGAGGCCGCCAACGCCCACGCTGAAGCCAGCGGTGCCGCGGTCTGACGTGCGCGCTCCAGGTCGCTGCTGATCAGGACGTCGGCACGCTCGGCGCCGAGCCGGCGTGCCAGGCGTTCCGCCTGCGCCAGGCCCAAGGCGTTCAGAGGCACGTCGATCTGGCCCTGGAAACGCTGCTGCCTGTTCCAGTCGGTCTCGCCGTGGCGGATGAAGACAAAGTCGGTCATGCCCGATTGTCCTGGCTTCGCCTTACCAGTACGTGACGACCATCCGTGCTGCCAGCACGTACAGCACCAGCGCAAACACGCGCTTCAATGCCGCCGCCGGCAGCCGGTGTGCCGCCCGCGCACCCATCGGCGCCGTCAGCATGCTCGCGAGCACCAGTGCGGCCAGTGCGGGCAGGTGGACGAAGCCCAGCGCCCACGCCGGCAGCCCCGCGACCGACCAGCCGCTGACGACATAACCCAGCGTGCCCAGCAGCGCGATAGGCACGCCGAGCGCTGCGCCGGTGCCGACGGCGCGCCGCATCGGCACGCCGCAGAAGAGCATGAACGGCATCGACAGGAACGTGCCACCAGCCGACACCAGCCCGGCGATGACGCCGATGCCGGTGCCCACGCCCCACAGCCCGGCCGGGCCGGGGAGCCCGCGCCCG
>DATDER010000265.1:0-20863 GCA_036523095.1 Rubrivivax sp. | reverse complement strand
GCTCTGGAGCGCCTTGAGCGCGCGCGTGCGCGCCGCGCTCAGGTCGGCGTCGAGCCCGCCCAGCTGCAGCAGCTGCGCGCTCAGCGCCACCGTTACCTCGAGCAGCCGCGGCTCGCAGCCGGCACCGGTCAGCGCGGCCAGCGCCTCCTGCACTTCCAGCGCGTTGCCCGCCGTGTGCCCGAGCACCTGGTTCATGTCGGTCACCAGCGCCACCGTCGGCAGGTGCGCACCGCGCGCCACCTGCACCAGGCTGCGTGCCAGCAGGGTGGCCTGCTCCGGCGTGCTGCAGAAGGCGCCGGTGCCGACCTTCACGTCCATCACCAGCGCCTGCAAGCCCGCCGCAAGCTTCTTGCTCAGGATGCTGGCGGTGATCAGCGGCACCGACTCCACCGTCGCCGTCACGTCGCGGATCGCATAGAGGCGTTTGTCGGCCGGCGCCAGGCGTTCGTTCGCGCCGACGATCGCACAGCCGGCTTCGCGCAGCGCCGACAGCATCTGTGCGTGCGATGGCGTCACGTTGTAGCCGGGCAGTGCCTCGAGCTTGTCCAGTGTGCCGCCGGTGTGCCCGAGACCGCGCCCGCTGATCATCGGCACCACACCGCCGCAGGCGGCGACGATCGGTGCCAGTAGCAGGCTGACCTTGTCGCCGACACCGCCGGTGGAGTGTTTGTCGAGCACCGGGCCCCGCAGGCCGGCATCGCGCCAGTCGAGCACCTCGCCCGAGCGAGTCATCGCCTCGGTCAGCGCCACGGTCTCGGCGGTGTTCATGCCGCGCAGCACGATCGCCATCGCCATCGCACCGACCTGGCCCTCGCTCCAGCTGCCGTCGGCCAGGCCGGCGGCGAAGGCGTCGATCTGGGACGTCGTCAGCGCCCCGCCGTCGCGCTTTATGCGGATGAGTTCCTGCGCCAGTTGCATGCGGGAACGCGCCGGGTCGCTACAGTTTCAGCGTCGCCGGCAGGTACTTCGCCATCAGGTCTTCGTAATACGGCTTCAGCTGCGACAGCTGGGGCGGGTTCGGGTTCTTCGAGTAGAGGTCGTAGGGGTTGAATTTCTGCACCCACGGCAGGTTGGCCTCGTCGCGTGCGTCGCTCAGGTGGCGGTACTGCCCCTCGCGGTGCCAGGCGTAGAACGAGTGGTAGCGGATCATGTAGAGCGCCGGCTCGGGCAGGTGGTCCTTGAGCAGGTGGTACAGGTACTCGTCGTGGCCCCATGACATGTGCACCGCGTCGAGCCCGCAGCCGGGGCTGTAGACGCCGTACTCGGTGTTGTAGCGCGGGTCCTGGCTGTCCGGGTTGAGGGCGAAGAACTCGGGGTAGACGATGTGGCTCGAAGGCTTGCAGCCGACCGGGAAGGTGTCGCCGACGACGGCCCACTGCGGCTCGCCGAAGAGGCACAGCACCTTGCCCAGGTCGTGGATGAAGCCGGTGAGCACGAACCAGTCGGGGTGGCCATCAGCGCGCATCGCCTCGGCCGTCTGCAGCAGGTGCGCGATCTGCGGCAGCTCGATGTCGGGGTCGGACTCGTCGACCAGCGTGTTGAGGTAGTCGAGTGCGTCCCAAGGACTCATCTCACGCTGGTTGAACTGCAGCCACTGCGCCTTCTTCGCGAGCACGAAATCGTAGGTCTGGTGCTGGTGGTTGTTGCGATAGAAGGTGCGCACGCGGTCGATGCCGGGCTTGTCGTAGTCGCGGTAAGCGCCGCGGTGCGATGCGTCGGCGAGCAGCGTGGTTTCGGTGGCTTGGGCTTGCATGGCGGGCTCCCTGGGTTGCGGCGGAATCGTACTCCGCCGAGGGTCTCAATTCAGGCGCTGCACCCGCGGCGCAAACGTGCCGACCGCACCCTTGGCGATGTACTGCTCGAACGCGTCCACGTCCATCAGCCCGGTGCGCGGGGCCTGCGCCTGGCGGAACACGGTGAAGTTGTCGCCACCCGCGGCGAGGAAGCTGTTGACCGCGACGCGGTAGCTTGCCGTCGGGACCAGCGCCTGCCCGTTCAGCGTCACGCTGCCCGGCACCACACGCTGGCCGACGGGCTTGGCTGCGTCCCAGGTGTATGCGAAGCCGCGTGACACCTGCAGGATGCGGGGCTGTGTCTGGTTCAGCCATTGCTGCTCGAGCAACTGCACGATCTGCGCGCCGGTGAGCGTGATCGTGACCAGGTTGTTGTAGAACGGCTGCACCGCGAAGAGGTCTTCGTAACGCACCTCGCCGCCGGCGGGCGCGAGAGCGGCGCGCAGGCCGCCCGGATTCATCAGCGCGATCTGCGCGCCGCCGTCCGCCGCGGCCTGTGTGCCCGCAAGCTGTGCATCGGCGACGACCTGGCCGACCGGGCTTTCACCTGCCGGGTTGGCGTCGCGAGGCAGCGGCGCGGCGATGCGGCCGACCACCCGCTTGGCCAGCGGCGCCGAGCGCTGCTCGTAGGCGGCGATGAGCTGGGTCTGTGCCGCGTCCTTGGCAAAGCGGTCGTTGCGCACGATCAGGTTGTCGGCCTTGCTCGACATCACGTCGCCCGTCTTGGGGTCGAGCACGAGGTCGATCTCGGTCACGATGGTGCCGAACTTGTCGGCACTGGTGACGAGCCGGCCGTCGATGCGGCAGTTGTAGGCGCGGTGGGTGTGGCCGCTAACGACCACGTCCACCGCCTTGTCGAGCCGCTTGACGATGCCGTCGATCGCACCGCTGAGGCCCGGGCATTCGTTGTAGTCGCCGACCGGCACGCCGCCTTCGTGGATCAGCAGGACGATGGCCTCGATCCCCTGCTTCTTGAGTTGCGGCACGAGCTCGTTCACGGTGTCGGCTTCGTCCAGGAAACGCAGCCCGACCACGCCGCTCGGCACCACGATCGTCGGTGTGTCCTTCAGCGTCAGGCCAATGAAAGCGACCGGGATGCCGCCGAAGCGCTTGACGTGGTAAGCCGGCAGCAGCGTCTCTCCAGTGCGGGTGTCGATCGTGCTCGCCGCGAGGTACTTGAACTTGGCGCCTTCGAAGGGCTTCGGCCCCTTGCAGCCCTCGGTCGGGTGGCAGCCGCCTTTTTGCAGGCGCAGCAGTTCGGCGGTGCCGTGGTCGAACTCGTGGTTGCCGACGGCAGTCACCTCCAGCCCCATCATGTTCATCGACTCGATCGTCGGTTCGTCGCGGAACAGCGCCGACAGCAGCGGCGTCGCGCCGACCAGGTCACCCGCGGCGACGAAGATGTGGTTCGGGTTCTTCTTGCGCAACTCGGCCACCGCGGTGGCCAGGAACTCGGCGCCGCCGGCGGGCACGTTGACGGTCTTCGTCGGGTCGGCCGGGTCCTTGATGCGGATGCCGCCCAGCGGCGGTTTCAGATTGCCGTGGAAGTCGTTGATCGCCAGCACCTTGACGGCCACCGGTTCGGTGGAGCGGGGCTCGGTGACGGCGCAGCCGGCGAGCGTTGCAGCCGCGAAGGTCGCGAGCAGGATGTTCCTCATTCAATATCCCTTCGATGGTGCGGCGGGGGTGCCGCCAAGGACTGATTCGATGTCGCCGAGCAGCGCGCTGGCACCGATGCGGAAGCGCCGAGGGCCGACGGCCGCGTCGCCAAGCAGGCTGCGTACCCGATGAATGTAAAGGGCGGCGTCGGTCACGCTGCGGATGCCGCCTGCGGCCTTGAAGCCCACCCGGCTGGCGGCGGCATCGTCGGCCGCGATCGCGCCCAGCATCACTTCGGCCGCGCCCAGTGTCGCGCTCACCTTCGTCTTGCCGGTGCTCGTCTTCAGGAAATCGGCGCCGGCAGCGAGCGCCAGTTCGCTCGCGCGCCGGATCAGGTGCGGCTCGACCAGCTCGCCGGTTTCCAGGATGACTTTCAGCAGCAGGCCATCGCTTCCGCGCCGCACCGCCGCCAGCAGCTGCGCACAGGCGTGTTCGTCGCCGGCCTGGAGCGCGCGCCAGGGCAGCACCACATCCACCTCCTGGGCGCCGGCCTGCGCAATCTGCGCCGTGTCACGCAAGGCCGCATCGACGTCGGTGCCGCCGGCGGGGAAGTTGGCGACCGCGGCGACCGCGATCGACGCCGGCAGCCGCGCCCGCGCCAGCGCCGCGAAGCGGGGCCAGACGCACACGGCGGCGACGGGGCCGAAGCGGCTCTGCGCGCGTTCGCACAGGCGCTCGACGTCGGCCGCGGTGTCGGCGTCGTTCAGGCTCGTCAGGTCCAGACAGGCCAGCGCGATGCGGGCGTGGTCTTGCAGCAGATCGTCGTCCATCAGAGCTCCAGGTCCGCGACGATGGCCTCGACCAGCTGCGCCGCGTGCTCGCCGGCCTGCGCCGCGGTGTCCAGCGTGTGGAAGTGGCTCAAGACCTCTTCGCTCAGCCCGCAAGCCATGTTGGTGATCATCGACAGCGCCAGCACGTGCATCCCCGCGTGCCGCGCGAGGATCGTCTCGGGCACCGTGCTCATGCCCACCGCCTGCGCGCCCAGTACCTGCAACATGCGGATCTCGGCCGGCGTCTCGAACTGCGGGCCCATGACCCAGGCGTAGACGCCCTCGTCCAGCGGCATGCCGGCACGCGCCGCGGTGGCATGCGCCTGCGCCCGCAGCAAGGGGTCGTAGGCGTCGGCCATGCTGACGAAGCGGCCATCGGCCGGCTCGTCGAAGAGGGGACTGCGCTGCACGATGTTGAGATGGTCGGTGACCAGCATCAGCGCGCCCGGGCGCAGGGCGGGGTCCAGGCTGCCCGCGGCGTTGGTCTGCAGCAGGACCTCGCAGCCCAGCGCGGCGAGGGTGCGGATGACGCCCTTCATGACCGATGCGTCGCCCGTTTCGTAAGCGTGTTTGCGGCCGCTGAGCACCATCACGTTTTGCCCGCCGAGCGTGCCCAGGCGCAGCAGACCCGCGTGGCCACCGACGCCGAGCACCGGGAAGGCGGGCAGCTCGTGGTAGGGGATGTCGACCGCGTCTTTCACTGCATCCGCCACGCCGGCCCAGCCCGAGCCGAGCAGCACCGCGATGCGCGGCAGTCGGTCGCCCGCGCGCTGACGGATGAGTGCAGCGCTGGTGGTCACGGCTGCCTGCAACGTCGTCATGAGCCGCCTTTCAAGTGCGCCGGCCCAAAGCTCGCCGGCAGCAATTCACCGAGCGTGTAGCGCACGCGCTCACCCGCCGGCCCGGCCACCAGCACAGGCGTGTCGTCGGCCGCGAACTCGCGCAGCTTCTGGCGGCAGCCGCCGCAGGGCGTGACCGGCTGCGGCGCGTCGCCCACCACCGCCACCGCGACGATGCGCCGCCCACCCGCGAGCACCATGTGCGCAATAGCGGACGCCTCGGCGCACAAACCCTGCGGGTAGGCCGCGTTCTCGACGTTGGCGCCGGCATGGATGCGGCCTTCGGCGTCGAGCACGGCGGCGCCGACGGCGAAATTCGAGTACGGGGCGTAGGCGTGCCGGCGCGCGGCTTGCGCTGCGGCAATGAGTTGGTGGGAGGTGTCAGGGCTCAGCATGTCAGGAGTGTCGCAGTGCTTGGACCTCAGCGCTCCTTCACATAAGGCACACCCAGCGCCTTCGGCGCGCGCGAGTGCCCGATGAATCCCGCCAGCAGCACGACCGTCATCACATAAGGCAGCGCCTGGATCGCCTGCACCGGCACCGCGCCCATGAGCGGCAGCACGACCCCTTGGAGCCGAATCGACAGCGCATCGAGGAAACCGAAAAGCAGGCACGCCCACAGCGCGCCCACCGGGTGCCACTTGCCGAAGATCATCGCTGCGAGCGCCATGTAACCGCGCCCGGCGACCATGTTGGGGATGAAGCTGGAGTTGAGCGCGAGCACGAGGTAGGAGCCGGCGAGGGCACTCAGCACGCCGTTGATCGCGAGCGCCTGGTAGCGCAGCGCTTTCACCGACACGCCCGCGGCGTCGACCATCGCCGGGTTCTCGCCGGTGGCGCGCAGGCGCAGGCCGAAGCGGGTGCGGTAGAGCAACCACCACACCGCGGCCACGAGCACGAAGGCGCCGTAGACGAGCACGTTGTGGCCGGTGAATCCGAGCGCCAGCGTGCGGCCGACCAGCGGCAGCGCGCCCAGCCATTCGCCCAGGCCCACCAGCCACGGGTCGAGCCGCACCGCGGGCGGCACCGGCGGCGTCTGCCCGCCGAGCTTGAACCAGGCGATGCCGAGCACGACGGTCAGGCCGGCGGCCGTCATCGTGATCGCCATGCCCATCACGACCTGGTCGCCGCGGTGGCTCACGCAGCCGTAGCCGTGCAGCATCGACAAGGCCACGCCGACTACGATGGCGGCCAGCAGCGCGAGCGTGAGCGAGCCCGTCAGCGCACCCACGCTGCCGGCGGCAAAGGCGGTGAGCAACATCTTGCCTTCGAGGCCGAGGTCGATGACACCGGCACGCTCGCTCACGCAGCCCGCCAGCGCGCACAGGATCAGCGGCGTCGAAACCCGCAGCGTCGACGCGATCAGCGTGCCGAGCGCGGTCTCATCCATGTGCGGCCGCCTTCGTGGGCACACGCCGGCGCCAGGCGCCGTACAGCCGTGCCAGCATCGGCGCCGCCACTTGCGCCATCGCGCCGGCAAAGAGCACGATCAGTCCCTGCAGCGTGAAGACCATCTCGCGACTGAAGCCGGGGATCTCGAACGACAGCTCGGCGCCGCCCTGGTAAAGGGCGCCGAAGAGCAGTGCCGCCAGCACGATTCCCACCGGGTGGTTGCGGCCGATCAGGCTCACCGCGATGCCGGCGAAACCGGCGCCGGCGACGAAGTCGGGCAGCAGCCGGTTGTGCACGCCCGCGATCTCGTTGATGCCCACCAGCCCCGCAAGTGCGCCCGACAGCATCATCGACAGCATGATCTGGCGCTGCGGCGCGATGCCGCCGTAACGTGCCGCCTCGGGCGCAAATCCCACTGCACGCAGTGCATAACCGGGCTGCGAACGCCAGAGCGCGAAGTACACGCCGACGCAGGCCACCAACGCCAGCAGCACGCTCAGGTTCAGCGGCGTGCGCGGCCACTCGATGCCGAGCCAGCCGAGAGCGGTGTGCACGCCCGGCACCATCGCGGCGGGGCCGAAGGCGCGGCTCTCGGGCGACATGTTGCCGGCCTCCTTGAGCACGTCGACCAGCAGGTAGCCCATCACCGCCGAGGCGACGAAGTTGAACATGATCGTCGTGATGACGATGTGGCTGCCGCGGTAAGCCTGCAGCGCCGCCGGCACCGCGGCCCAGGTCAGGCCGAAAAGCATCGCCGCGATCACCATCGCCGGCAGCAGCAGCCAGGCCGGCCACTGCGCCGCGAAGGCCAGCGCCACCAGTCCGGCGCCGAGACCGCCCATCATCGCCTGGCCTTCGCCGCCGATGTTGAAGAGGCCGCCGTGGAAGGCCACCGACACCGCCAGGCCGGTGAAGACGAAGGTGGTGGCGTAGTACAGCGTGTAGCTCAGGCCCGCGCGGTTGCCGAACGCGCCCTTGATCAGCAGCGCCAGCACGTGCGCCGGGTCCTGGCCGACGAGCAGCACGACGAGGCCGGAGACGAGCAGCGCAAGGGCCAGGTTGAAGGCCGGCAGGACGACGAGGTCGATCCAGCGCGGGAGTTCGTTGGGTTGCGACATCGCGGCCCGTCCGCTACGGCGTCACGCTTGGCGCGCCACGGTCGAACTCGTCAAGCCGCCAGGGCATCCGCCCCCCCCATCAAGCGCCCGAGCGCCGCTTCGCTGCACTGCTCGATCGGCAACTCGCCCGCGATGCGCCCGCCGTTCATCACGATCACACGGTCGGCCAGCGCGAGGATCTCGTCGAGCTCGGACGACACCACGAGCACCGCGCCACCAGCGTCGCGCATCGCGCGCAATCGGCCGTGGATGAACTCGATCGCACCCACGTCGACCCCGCGCGTCGGCTGGCCCACGAGCAGCACCGTCGGCTCGCGCAGCGCTTCGCGTGCGAGAACGAGCTTCTGCTGGTTGCCGCCCGAGAACTTGGCGCTGCCCAGGCGCGGGTTGCGCGGACGCACGTCGTAGCTTTCCATCATCTGGGCGGTGTCGTCGCGCATCGCGGGCTGGTTCATGATGAAACCGTTGCTGCAGTAACGCGGCTGCTCCTGGTAGCCGAGCACGGCCGATTCCCAGGCCGGGAACGGCAGCACCAGGCCGCGTGCGTGGCGGTCCTCGGGCACGTGGGCGAGCTTCAGCTCGCGTGCTTGTCTGGGCTTGAGCCAGTGCGGCGGCGTGAAGCGCTGGTCACCCAGCACGAGCGTGCCTTCGTCGGGCACGAGCATGCCCGACAGCACGTCGAGCAGCTCGCTCTGCCCGTTGCCCGAAACGCCCGCGATGCCGACGATCTCGCCCGCGTGCAGTGCGATCGACACGCCGTCCAGGCGCAGCACGCCGAGCGCATCGCGCCAGCGCAGTCCCTGGGCCTGCAGCAGCAGCGCACTGCCGGTACGGTGCGCGTACGCGTGCGGGGCGTCGCGGCCGAGCTGCACCTGGCGCCCGACCATCGCCTGTGCCAGGCCGTCGACGCTGGTGTCGGCCACCGCGCAGTCCAGCACCACGGCGCCGGCGCGCATCACCGTCACCGCGTCGCACAACGCCATGATCTCCTTCAGCTTGTGCGTGATGAGCAGGATGGTCGTGCCGCGCGCCCGCAGGCCGCGCAAGGTGTCGAAGAGCTGCGAGGTTTCCTGCGGCGTCAGCACGGCGGTGGGTTCGTCGAGGATCAGGATGCGCGCGCCGCGGTAGAGCGCCTTCAGGATCTCGAGCCGCTGGCGTTCACCTACGGGCAGGTCCTCGACCGCGAGGTCGAGTCGCACCTGCAGCCCGGTGTCGCGCATCAGGGTTTCGAGCCGGCCCCGCACCTGCGCGCGGGCCGCGTTCAGGCGCCAGTCGGGCTCGGCGCCGAGCATCACGTTGTCCAGCGCCGAGAGCACGTCGACGAGCATGAAGTGCTGGTGCACCATGCCGATGCCGAGCACGATCGCGTCGCGCGAGTGATGGATCTGCGCGGGCTTGCCTTCGACTTCGATCGTGCCGCTGTCGGCTTGATAGAAGCCGTACAGGATCGACATCAACGTGCTCTTGCCGGCGCCGTTTTCGCCGACGATGCCGTGCACGGTCCCGGCAGCCACCGTCAGATCGACGGCCCTGTTGGCGTGAACGGCACCGAAACGCTTGTCGATGCTCTTCATCGCGACCGCAGGCGCGGCGCCGGCGGTCGTTTCGGTCACGTTATTTGCAGGCGTTGCCGGCCATGTAGTCGATGACCTTGATCTTGCCGCTGATGATGTCGGCCTTGGCGGCTTCGACCTTGGCCTTCATGTCGGTGCTGACGAGCTTGGCGTTGTGTTCGTCGAGTGCGTAGTCGACGCCGCCTTCTTTCAGGCCGAGCGAGCTGACACCGGGCTTGGTGCCCTTGAAGGCGTTCAGCACCGCCACGTCCACGCGCTTGACCATCGACGTCAGCATCGTGCCCGGGTGCAGGTGGTTCTGGTTGCTGTCGACGCCGATGGCGAGCTTGCCCGAGTCCTTCGCGGCCTGGTACACGCCCACGCCGGTGCCGCCGGCGGCGGCAAAGACGACGTCGACGCCCTTGGCGAACTGCGACTTCGCGAGTTCGCCGCCGCGTGCCGGGTCGCCCCAGGCGGCGGGCGTGGTGCCGGTCATGTTGGCGCTGACCTCGACCTTCGGGTTGGCGTACCTGGCGCCTTGTTCGTAGCCGCACTGGAAGCGCCGGATGAGCGGGATGTCCATGCCCCCGACGAAGCCGACCTTGCCCGTCTTGCTCGCCATCGCGGCCATCATGCCGACGAGGAAACTGCCTTCCTGCTCCTTGAACACGACCGACTGCACGTTGGGCAAATCGACCACCGAGTCGATGATCGCGAACTGCAGTTTCGGGTACTCCTTGGCCGCCTTCTCGATGCTGCCGCCTTGCGAGAAGCCAATGCCCACGATCGGGCTCGCGCCGCGGTCGGCCATGCGCTTGGTGGCCTGCTCGCGCTGGGTCGCATTGGAGATCTCGAAGTCGAGGTAGGGCTTGCCGGTCTCTTTCTTCCAGGCCTCGGCGCCGCGGTAGGCGGCTTCGTTGAAGGACTTGTCGAACTTGCCGCCCATGTCGTAGATGACGGCCGGCTCGGCGAGCGCGCTGCCCATGCAGGCGGCGGTTGCCAGCGCAACCGAGGCCAGGCGTGTCTTCGGGTGGTTCATGGTGCGGATCTCCGGCGAAACAGGTGGCCGGCAGGATAGCAAGACTCGCACCGCCAGCACCACGGTGCCGCCCCTGGGCCGGCTGCGCCGGTGGAACGTTCCCTGCTCTACGATGCCCCATGCACGACCCCGACATCACCCCCGGCGACCCGCTGCTGGCACGCCTGCGCCGGCTGCCCAAAGTGGTGCTGCACGACCACCTCGACGGCGGCCTGCGCCCGGCCACGCTGATGGCGCTGCTGCAGGCGCGCGGGCTGGCGCTGCCGGCGCCCGACCTCGAAGGCGTCGAAGCCTGGTTCCAGGCCGGTGCCCATGCCGGCAGCCTGGAGACCTACCTCGAGGGTTTTGCGCTCACCGTGGCGGCGATGGCGACACCCGAGGCGATGGCGCGTGTCGCCTGCGAGGCGGCAGAAGATGCCCTGGCCGACGGCGCCGTGCTGGCCGAGTTCCGCATCGCGCCGCTGCTCTTCGAGGCTCACGGCGTGGCCGGCGACGCGGCGGTCGAGGCGATGCTCGACGGCTTGTCGCGCAGCAAGCTGCCGAGCGGGCTGATCGTGTGTGCGATGCGCCACCTGCCGCCGGCAGAAACGCTGCGCGCGGTCGAACTCGCGCTGCGCT
The DNA here is from genome assembly GCA_036523095.1 of Rubrivivax sp. Lineage (GTDB taxonomy): Bacteria > Pseudomonadota > Gammaproteobacteria > Burkholderiales > Burkholderiaceae_C > Rubrivivax. Next base: position 10,082 of record DATDER010000265.1, on the reverse strand, counting down.
GGCAGGGCAGCGGAGTGGTCGCTTTCGACCTCGCAGGCGGCGAAGCCGGCCACCCGCCGGCCGAACACGCCGCCGCGTTGCAGCGCGCGCGCGACGCCGGGCTGCCGCTGACGCTGCACGCCGGCGAAGCCGATGCCGCCGAGCGTGTGCTCGAGGCGGTGCAACTCGGCGCAAGTCGCATCGGCCACGGCGTGCGGCTGGCCGATGCGATCGGCGACCCGGCACGCGCACACCTTGTCGATGCGGTGGTCGCCAGCGGGGCGCACCTGGAGGTCTGCCCGACGAGCAACGTGCACACCGGCGCTGCGGTGTCGGTGGCGGCGCACCCGATCGGCCCGCTCTGGCGTGCCGGGGTGGGCCTGTCGGTCCAGACCGACAACCGCCTCATGTCGTGCATCACGCACAGCGGCGAAGCGCTCCGACTGGTGCGTGAAGCCGGGTTCAGCGAGGCCGACCTGGTGCAGATGGGCCTGCAGGCGGCGGCACATTCCTTCCTCGGCGCGGCGGCGCGCGAACGCGCGACGGCTGCTTTGCGCGCGTGGGCCGTCGAGGGATGAAGGGGTTTAGTTGCAGCGCAGTGCGGCCGTGTAGTCGATGACCTTGAGCCGCCCGGCCACGATGTCGGCGCGTGCGCCTTCAACGCGTGCGCGCATGTCCGGGGTCACGAGCTTGGCGTTGTGGACGTCCATCGCGTAGTCGAGCGCGCCTTCCTTGAGCCCGAGCGCGGTCACGCCGGGCTGCACGCGGTTGAATGCACTCAGCACCGCGAGGTCGACGCGCTTGACCATCGACGTCAGGATCGCGCCCGGGTGCAGGTGGTTCTGGTTGCTGTCGACGCCGATGCCGAGCTTGCCGGCGTCGGCGGTGGCTTGCAGGATGCCCAGGCCGGTGCTGCCGGCGGCGGCGAAGATCACGTCCGCGCCTTGTGCGATCTGCGCCTTGGCGAGTTCGGCGCCCCGCGCCGGGTCGGTCCACGCCGCCGGCGTGCTGCCGGTCATGCTCGACAACAACTGCACCTTCGGCAGCGCGTACTTCGCGCCTTGCTCGTAGCCGCAGAGAAACTTGCGCACGAGCGGGATGTCCATGCCGCCGACGAAGCCGACCTTGCCCGTCTTGCTGGCCAGCGCGGCGAGCATGCCGATGAGAAAGCTGCCTTCGTGTTCGCGGTAGACGAAGCTTTGCACGTTGGGCAGCTCGACCACGGCGTCGACGATCGCGAAGGCGGTGTTCGGGAATTCACGCGCCACCTTGTCGATGCTGGCGGCCTGCGGGAAGCCGATGCCGACGACCGGGCTCGCGCCGCGCTGGGCAAAACGCCGCGCCGCCTGCTCGCGCTGCGCGGCGCTGGCGATCTCGAACTCGAGATAAGGCTTGCCGGTCTGCTGCTTCCAGGCCTCGGCGCCGATCGCGGCGGCCTGGTTGAAGGATCGGTCGAACTTGCCGCCGAGCTCGAAGATCACTGCCGGCTGGGCCAGCGCCCCAACGCCGGCCCCCGCCGCGGCGCACGCCAGCAGGAGCGCGGCGAAGGGATGCCGCACGGTCAGAACGTGGCGCGGAACTGCACGCCGTAGGTGCGCGGCTCGTTGATGAAGCCGGTGAGGTTGTTGAAGTCGATGCCGCCCACGGCGACGATCTCGTTCGTCATGTTGCGCACGAAGGCCACCGCCTCGTACTTGCCGTTGTCCCATACGTAGCCCACACGGGCGCCGCCTTCGAGCAGCGACTTTCCGGTGAACTCCTTCGACTCGTAGAGGAAGAAGTTGACTTCGCTGCGGTAGACCCAGTCGGTGCCGACGTACCACTCGCCGCTGGGCACCGGGAACGAGTACTTGAGGGTGAAGTTGGCGGTCGTCTTGGGCGCCTGTGGCAAGGGGTTGCCGTCGATGAGCGCCTTGCCGTTGGCGTCGAGCGGGTCGGTCACGGTGCAGGCCGCGCAGACCGAGACGGCGAGGTTCTTGTCCTTGATCTCGGTGTCGTTGTAACCCCAGCCCACGCTGGCGAGCAGGCGGTCGGTGAGGTAGGCCTGGAAGTCGACCTCGAAGCCGCGGCCGACGGCCTTGTCGGCATTGAGCAGGATGTTGGAGTTGCCGTCGCCGCCTACCGCGGTGAGCTGCTGGTCCTTGACGGTGTACTGGAAGGCGCTGAAGCTGACGCGCGCGCGGCGGTCGAAGAGGTCGGCCTTGACGCCGGCCTCGAAGGAGGTGTTGGTCTCCGGGGTGGCGACCGACTTGGCGTTGAAGGCGCCGGCGGCCTGAATGCTGCTGGCGCGGAATCCGGTGGCCACGCGGGCGAAGAGGTTGGTGTCCTTGTCGAGCGCGTAGGTGCCGCTCATGTCCCAGGTCGTCTTCTTGTCCTTGGGCGAGGCCGACAGGTCGCCATCGGGCTCCTGCGCCGCCAGTTGCTCCAGCGTGCACTTGCCCAGCAGCACGCAGGGGACAAAACCGCTGTTGTTGTAGGCCTCCACGTCGAGTTGCTTCTCGTCGACGGTGTAGCGCAGGCCGCCGCGCAGCATGAGCTGCGGCGACACGGCGTAGTTCAGGCTGCCGTAGACGGCCCAGGCGTCGTTCTGCTGCCGCACCCTTTCGTAACCGTCCTGCGCGCTGCCGGCGAGCGAGTCGTAGCTGAAGCTCTCGACCTTGTAGTCCTCGTTGAAGTAGAAGAAGCCGGCCTGCCAGTTGAGCGGACCGGCGTAGTTCGACTCGAGGCGGAACTCCTGCGTGATCTGGCGGTGGTCGGGGATGCCGTCGGCGGTCTCCGACGCAAACGGGATCACGCCCGGGCCCGAGGGCGGGGCGAAGACGGCGCTGTAGCCGCCGTCGATGTCGCCGCGGTTGAAGGTGTCGAGGGTTTCGTAGCCGGTGATCGAATACAGCGCCAGGTCGCCGAAGCCGAAGCGCAGGCGCGCGTTGGCGCCCTTGACCTTCAGCTTGGATTCGTTCTTGCCGTCGACCGAGATCTTTTCCTCGTCGAAACCGGCGACGAACTCGTTCGTGCCGGGCTTGAAGATGTTGGCGCGGAACAGCCGCGCCGAGCCGTTCAGGTCGCGCGAGTGCACGTTGAGCAGGGCGCTGAAGTCCTTGTCCGGCTGAATCAGCAGCTGGGCCCGGAAGGCGTTGTCGCGATAGCCTTCGAAGTCCTGCGTCAGCCCGGTCGGGATCGTGTTCTCGACCCAGTCGTCCCGGCTCTGGCTCAGCAGCGAGATGCGCGCCGACACGGTGTCGGACAGCGGAATGTTCAGCGCGCCCTCGGCATTGACCGTGCTGAAAGTACCGAAGGACAGGCTGCCGTAACCCTCGAACTTCTTGCCCGGCTTGACCGAGTCGAACTTCACCACCCCCGCGGGCGAGTTGCGGCCGAAGAGCGTGCCCTGCGGGCCGCGCAGGACTTCGATCTGTTCCAGGTCGAAGGCGGGAAAGCCTTTCAGGATCGGGTTCTCCTGCACCACCTCGTCATAGACCAGCGACACCGGCTGTGAGGCGTTGAGCCGGAAGTCGGTGTTGCCGTAACCGCGGATGTAGAAGCGCGGGAAGGCGCGGCCGAAGGACGACTCGATGTTCAGGCTCGGCACCCGGCCCGAGAGCATGCGGATGTCCTGCCCGCCGGTGTTGAGCACGTCGATGATCTCGCCCGCGAGCGTGCTCACCGAGTTGGGCACGTCCTTGATGTTCTCGGCCCGGCGCTCGGCGGTGATGGTCACGGTCGTGAGCTTGCCGGCCTCGACTTCGGCGACCGGGGCCCCGGTCTGGGCCCATGCTCCCGCCTGCAACGCGGTCAGCGCGGCGGCGGCGGCCAGTTGATGCAGCTTGATCGGGGGGCGCTGGGGGGTTGGGCTCATGGAGGGCTCCGGTTGATGGCGACAGGGCTGCAACACGTGACCCCGCGCAAGGCGCGTGCCAGCGCGAGGAACCCGAGCCGGCCGACGGCACCGGCGCGCGGGTTCGGTGCGATGATGGATGTGGCACCGCTGGCGCACCAGCCGGCCGCACCCTGTTGTCGCAAACCCGCCACGTCATGAACCGATGCTGAAGTCCGAAGACAAGGCCTTCTATGCCCGCCAGGGTTACTTGGTGCTGCTCGGCTTCAAGGCTGACGCCGAGCTGGCCGCGCTGCGCGCGCGGGCGATCCAGATTGCCGACCACTTCGACCCCGGCGAACCCGGGCCCGGCAGCGGTGTCTTTTCCACCGTCGACGCCTCGGTCAAGGAAGACGCCTGGTTCCTGGCCTCGGGGGACAGCGTGCGCTGCTTCCTCGAAAAGGACGCGCTCGACGCACAGGGCCGGCTCGCGCGCCCCTCCGCGCTGGCGGTGAACAAGATCGGCCATGCGCTGCACGAACTGGACCCGGTCTTCGACGCTTTTTCGCACGGGCCGGCACTGGCGCAACTGGCCGCCGACCTCGGACTGGCGCAGCCGCGTGCGGTGCAGTCAATGCTCATCTTCAAGCCGCCGGGCATCGGCGGCGAAGTGTGCTGGCACCAGGACGCCACCTACCTGATCACCGAGCCCGACAGCGTCACGGGATTCTGGTTCGCGCTCGAAGACGCCAACCTCGACAACGGCTGCCTCTGGGTGCAGCCGGGCGGGCATCGCGGCCCCTTGCGCGAACGTTTCCTGCGCGACGGCGACACGACGCGGCTCGAGCGGCTGGACGACACGCCGTGGCCGACCGAGCGAGAGGCGGTGCCGCTGGAGGTGCCCGCCGGCACCTGCGTCGTCCTGCACGGCCGGCTGCCGCACTACAGTGCGCCGAACCGCTCGGCGCAGTCGCGCCAGGCCTACACGCTGCATGTGGTCGACGCGGCGAGCCACTGGTCGGCGCAGAACTGGCTGCGACCCGCTGCTGCCAGTGCTGCACGCGGGTTGGGGTGAGCCATCCCCGCTAGCATCGGCCGACACCTGATCGACATCTCCTGCCCATGGCCCCTAACAACCCACCGACCGCCAGCCACATCCGCTTGACCTCGCACCCCGGGCAACAGGGCCCGGCCGGCGCACCTGCGATCCACTGGGGCGCCGCTGACGGGCTCGAACGCGGGCCGCTCGTGGGCACCACCACCAACCGTAGCCAGCGCAACGTCGTCGGCACGCACAGCGGCAGCTACGGTGTCTACCGTGCGCTCGCGGTCGCGGCCGGCAACCTGACGCGCGGCCACCGCGCCGACCTGACCGACACCGCGCCGACCGACCTCGTCGGCCCCTACCCGCCATGGGGTGACGCGCAGAAGATCGTCTCGATCGACCCCTGGGGCGCGTCGGTGCAGCATGTGTTCGCCGACTACCTGGCGCAGGGTTACGACATCCGCCCGACGATCGCGGTGACCAAGGCCCATGTGCACCTGCCCGAGATCAAGCATGCGCTCGCGTTCCAGCGCCTGCAGGTCGACGGCAAGCTGCTGCTTGAAGACGCCTCGGCCAGCGTGACCAAGATCGCGATCGAGCCGGTGTGGTGGCTGCCGGGCGTGGCCAAACGCTTCAAGGTCGGCGAGGGCGAACTGCGCCGGGCGCTCTTCGAAGAAACCGGCGGCATGTACCCCGAGCTGGTGACCCGCAGTGACATCGAGGTCTTCCTGCCGCCGATCGGCGGGCAGACGCTGTATGTCTTCGGCGATGTGCGCGCCCTGGCCGACCCGAGCATCACGCTCACCGCACGCGTGCATGACGAGTGCAACGGCTCCGACGTATTCGGCTCCGACATCTGCACCTGCCGGCCCTACCTGACCCACGCGATCGAGGAGTGCATCCGCGGCGCGCAGGCCGGCGGCGTGGGACTCATCGCCTACAGCCGCAAGGAAGGGCGCGCGCTCGGCGAGGTGACCAAGTTCCTCGTCTACAACGCACGCAAGCGCCAGCTGGGCGGCGACAGCGCCGACAAGTACTTCCTGCGCACCGAGTGTGTGGCGGGGGTGCAGGACATGCGCTTCCAGGAGCTGATGCCCGACGTGCTGCACTGGCTCGGCATCCAGAAGATCCACCGGCTGGTGAGCATGAGCAACGACAAGTACGACGCGATCACCGGCTCCGGCATCGAGGTCGGCGAACGGGTGGCGATCCCCGACGCGTTGATCCCCGCCGACGCCAAGGTCGAGATGGAAGCCAAGATCGCCGCCGGTTATTTCACCGAGGGCAGCGTGCCCACGGGCGCCGAGCTGGCCAACGTGAAGGGACGTGCGCTTGAATGAGACCCGGCCGTCGAAGGACCCGCTCGGCCCGCTGCGCGACCCCGCGACGATCCGGCTGCGCTGCGCGGCGGTGACGCGCGCGGTCGAAGAAAACCGCTCATCGCACTTCAAGCTCGACCGCAGCCGGCTTCCCGAGACCGCGCGACGGGTGACCGAGCTGACGCGCCGGAACTACCCCGACCTGAAGATCCCGTACCACAGCCGCTGGCGCCACTTCGAGGCCGGCGGCCTGGACCGCAAGGCCGAGATGGATGCCTTGCTGGCTGGCAGCGGCGTGACCGACCCGGCCGATGTGGCGAGAGCCCGTTTCGACCTCACGGTCGTGAGCGTGCTGCTCGACGCCGGCGCCGGTGCGCAGTGGACCTACAGCGAACAACCCGGGCGCCGCATCGATGCTCTGGCGCTGCCGGTGCAGCGCCAGAAGGGCGACGACCTGCTGGCGATGCTGAACCAGGCCACCGGCGCGGCGCTGCCGGTCCCCGACGCGACCGAGGCGCCCCCGTCGGCGGCTGCCGACAAACGTGTCTTCGGCCGCAGCGAGGGCCTGGGTGTGGCCAGTTTCCGGGGTTTTGTCGGCGGCGTGTTCTCGGCCTCCGCGCACGACCCGCTGCGTGCCGACGCCCAAGCGCTGAAGCGGCTCGACGCCGCGGCCTTGCGTGCGCTGTTCCAGGCCAGCCCGTCGAACCCGATGGTCGGGCTGGAGGGCCGCGCCGCGCTGCTCAGCCGGCTCGGCGACGTGTTGCAGGACCTGGCCGCACGCGACGGCGGCGAAGCGCGGCCGGGCCGCCTGTACGACAGCGTGACCGTTGGCGGCACCCGCGCGCAAGTTGCCGCAGCCGAAGTGCTGCGCACCGTGCTCGTGGCTTTCGCGCCGATCTGGCGCAGCGGCAGCCAGGTCCAGGGGCTGCTGGCCGGCGACGTCTGGCGCCACGCCTGGGCCGGCGCCGAGGCGGGCAGCGGCGCTGGCGACGCCACCACCTCGGGCTGGGTGCCGTTCCACAAGCTGAGCCAGTGGCTCACCTACTCGCTGCTCGAACCATTGGAATGGGCGGGTGTTCGTGTGACCGGACTGGACGCGCTGACGGGGCTGCCCGAGTACCGCAACGGTGGCCTGCTCATCGACAGCGGCGTCATCGTGCCGCGCGATCCGCGCGACCTGGAAAAGATCTGGAAGCCGGGTGACGATTTCATCGTCGAGTGGCGCGCGCTCACGGTGACGCTGCTCGACGAACTCGCCGTGCTGGTGCGCTTGCAGCTCGGTGTCACGGCCGAGCAGATGCCGCTCGCCTGCATCCTCGAAGGCGGCACCTGGGCCGCAGGGCGGCAGATCGCGAAGGAGCTGCGCGACGGCGCACCGCCGGTTCAGATCGAAAGCGACGGCACGGTGTTCTGAAGCGATGGACCGCGCCGCCGTCCCGGCCACCTTCGGCGAGCACCTGCGCCACTGGCGGCTGCAGCGGCGTTTCACGCAGATGGCACTGGCACTCACGGCCGAGGTCTCGCCGCGCCACCTGAGCTGGCTCGAATCGGGCAAGGCCCAGCCGAGCCGCGCGATGGTGCTCAGGTTGGCCGAGCAATTGGAGATCCCGCTGCGCGAGCGCAACCCGCTGCTGCTGGCGGCGGGTTTTGCGCCGATGTACAGCGAGCGCCGGTTCGACGACCCGCAGCTCCAGCCCGCGCGAGCGGCCCTGCAGCGCCTGCTCGACGCCCACGAGCCCTACCCGGCGCTGGCGGTCGACCGGCACTGGGATCTGGTCGCCGCCAACCGCATGGTCCCGCTGATGTTGCAGCGGGCCGCGCCCGAGCTGCTGCAGCCGCCGGTGAACGTGCTGCGGGTGGCGCTGCACCCGCGTGGCCTGGCGCCGATGATCGCCAACCTGCCGCGCTGGCGTGTGCACATGTTGTCGCGCCTGCAGCGCCAGATCGCCGCTACCGGCGACGTGGCCTTGCAGCGCCTGCTGGAGGAGCTTCGAAGTTATCCCGTGACAGGCGAACCGGATGACGACTTCGACGGCGCGCCGGTCGCGATGCCGCTGGTGCTGCAGACGCCGGCGGGTGTGTGGTCGCTGATCAGCACCTTGTCGGTCTTCGGCGCGCCGAACGACATCGTGTTGTCGGAGCTGGCGATCGAGTCCTTCTTCCCGGCCGACGAGGCGACCGCCGAGCACCTGCGAGCCGTCGCCGCTAGCCTTTGAAGGGGTTGGCGGTCGCGAACCACAGGCCGATGCCGGTGGCGATGATGAAGGCGCCGTCGAGCACGCCCACGAGCAGGAAGACCTTGGTCTGCATCGGCTCCATCATCTCGGGCTGGCGCGCGCTGGCTTCGAGGTACTTGCTGGCCATGATGCCGATGCCGATGCAGGAGCCGACGGCGCCGAGGCCGATCATGTGGCCCACGGCCAGGGGGAGATAGTCCGCGTTCATCGTGGGATCCTTTGTTTTGGCACCCCGATGCTCGCCGTGCGGCGGCGCGATGTCGATGACCTGCGAGGTAAGGCGCTACGCGTGCCGCCTGCGCCGCAGCCAGGCGGCGGTGCCGAGTGCGAGCGCGATCACCAGCAACGAGATCACCGTCGTCACCGTGCCCAGCGCGTAGATCGACGGCGTCGTCACCGTCGTCGTCAGGCCCTGCAGTTCCAGCGGCAGCGTGTTCATGTCGCCGATCGCCTGCGAAGAACGTGCGATCTCGTCCCAGCTGAGGGTGAAGCCGAACATGCCGATGCCCACGACCGAAGGGCCGATCAGCGGCAGCACCACGTGGAGGAAGGTCTGCCATGGCGTCGCGCCCTGGTCGCGCGCGGCTTCTTCGTAGGCCGGGTTGAAACGGTTGAAGACGGCGAACATGATGAGCAGGCCGAAAGGCAGCGTCCACGTCAGGTGCGCGCCCAGGCCGGAGGTGTAGAGGCCGAGCGACGTGGTGTACGACTCCAGCGCGCCGGTGGCGCCGACGACACCGAGCAGCCCCTTGAGCGCTTCGTCGATGAGCCGGAACTGCAGCCCGATGCCGAGCGACACGATGATCGACGGCATGATCAGGCTCGCCACCGTGACGTAGAACAACACGTCGCCGCCCGCCAGCTTCTTGCGGAACGCGAGACCGGCACCGAGCGACAGCAGCACCGTGAGCAGCATCACCACCACGCCGAGTGCGAGCGATCGCTGCAGCGCCGCGCCGATGTCGACCACGCCCAGTCCTTTCCACAACTCGCCGTACCAATGCGTCGACAGCCCGCGCATCGGGAACGTCAGCCCGCCTTCGGGCCCCTGGAAGCTGAGCACGAAGATCGTGATCACCGGGCCGTAGAGAAACAGCACGAACAGGCCGAACACGATGGCCAGCGGCCAGAAGCCCTTGGCGCGTTTTTCGGTGCTCACGCTAAAGCTCTTTGCGCAGATCGACCATCCGCGTCAACGCCACGATGATCATCAGCACCACAGCGAGCAAGACCACTGCATTCGCCGCAGCCAAAGGGAACTGCAGGTACGAGGTCTGGACCTGGATGATCTTGCCCACCGAGGCGATCTGCTGCCCGCCCATCACACCCACGGTGACGAAGTCGCCCATCACGATCGTGATGACGAAGATCGAGCCGATCACGATGCCGGTGCGCGACAGCGGAACGATCACGTTCCACAACGTCTGCCAGCCGCTGGCGCCGCAGTCGTCGGCCGCTTCGAGCAAGGCGCGGTCGATGCGCATCATCGAATTGAAGATCGGCACCAGCATGAACATCGTGTACAGGTGGACGAAGGCCAGCACGACCGCGAACTCGCTGAAGAGAAGCCACTCCACGGGTTGATCGACCACGCCCAATCCCACCAGCCCCTGGTTCACGAGCCCGTTGCGCCCGAGCAGCGGCACCCACGAGATCATGCGGATCACGTTGCTGGTCCAGAAGGGGAT
>DATDER010000264.1:0-3725 GCA_036523095.1 Rubrivivax sp. | reverse complement strand
TGGTGCGGTCGTTGAAGTCGAGGATGCGCGAGAAGACCTCGGCGCCGATCACGAGCGCGCGTGTCGCTGCGCCAGTGCGGATCATCGAGTCCGCCACCGCGAGCGCGTAGACGAAGCCAGAGCACACCGCCTGGATGTCGAAAGCCGGGCAGCCGTGTCCTATGCCGAGCTTGTTCTGCAGGATGCACGCCGTCGACGGGAAGATCATGTCGGGCGTGGAGGTCGCCACAATGATGAGGTCGATCTCTGCCGCCGATCGGCCCGCCGCCTCGAGCGCGTGGCGCGCTGCATGCAACGCCAGATCGCTCGACGTGACGCCATCGGCGGCAAAGTGGCGCGCACGGATGCCGGTGCGTTCGACGATCCACTCGTCGCTCGTCTCGATGCCGCGCTCGGCCAGCATCGACGCCATCTGCGCGTTGCTCAGTCGACGCTCGGGCAGGTGGCTGCCGGTGCCGGTGATGCGCGAAAAACGGGGCGGCGAAGCGTTCATGCGGATTCTGTGGCGACCGCGGCATCTCCCGCGGGCATGGCCTTCAGTGTTTCGGCGATGCGATCATGCACCCGTTCGAGCAGGCCGTTGCGCGCGGCATCATAGGCGCGCGCCAGCGCATGCTCGAAGGCGAAGGCATCGGCTGAACCGTGGCTCTTGAAGACGAGGCCGCGCAAACCCAGCAACGCCGCACCGTTGTAGCGCCGGTGGTCGACGCGGGCCTTGAAGTGGTTCAGCACCGGCAACGCGACCAGCGCGGCGAACTTGCTGTAGGCGTTGCGCGTGAACTCCTGACGGATGAACTCGCTCATCATCGACGCCAGGCCCTCGGCGGTCTTGAGTGCGACATTACCGACAAAGCCGTCGCAGACCACGATGTCGGTCGTGCCCTTGAAGATGTCGTTGCCTTCGACGTTGCCGTGGAAGTTGAGGTGCCCCGCGGCCGACGCCGCGCGCAGCAGTTCGGCCGCGCGTTTGATGATTTCACTGCCCTTGATCGCCTCTTCGCCGATGTTGAGCAAGCCCACACTGGGCTCTTCCTTGCCGTCGACCGCGGCCACGAGTGCGCTGCCCATGACGGCAAACTGCAACAGGTGCTCGGCGCTGCAGTCGACGTTGGCGCCGAGGTCGAGCACGGTGGTGTAGCCGTCGTTGCGGTGCGGCATCACGGTGGCGATGGCCGGGCGGTCGATGCCGTCGAGTGTCTTCAACACATACCGGGCGACCGCCATCAGCGCGCCGGTGTTGCCGGCCGAAACGCAGGCATGGGCCAGCGCCGGGGCACCGTCGGCCGGCTTGACGTGGCTGATCGCCACCCGCATCGAGGAATCACGCTTGCGGCGCAGCGCGGTTTCGACCGGGTCGTCCATCGCCACGACTTCGCTCGCCGTGACGAGCGAACAGCGCGGCCACGCGCGCGCCGGCGCGATCGCATCGGCAGTGCCGACGAGCACCAGTTCGGCGGAGGGGTGGGAGTCTATGAATTGGCGGCAGGCCGGCAACGTGACCGACGGGCCGTGGTCGCCGCCCATGCAGTCGACGGCCAGCCGGACGAGGGCCAGAGGTGGAGGCGCGGCGTGCATCAGCGCCGAAAGCTAAGGTGTGCCCGGTCGCGCATCCATCGCGGATCAGGCAGACATCCGCTCAGGCGTCGGCCTTGGTCTTGAGAACCTTGCGACCGCGGTAGAAACCGGTCGGGCTGATGTGGTGGCGCAGGTGGACCTCGCCTGTGGTCGGCTCGACCCCCGTGCCCGGCGTGGCCAGGCCATTGTGCGAACGGTGCATGCCGCGCTTGGAGGGCGACTTCTTGTTTTGCTGGACAGCCATTGGGAGCTCCTGAAGGTGCTGTCGGCTGCCTGCAAACCCGAGGGCGCGGCGCCAGACGAAAAGCCTGTGAGTATAGCAGCCGGGTCAGCTTTCCGGCTTCCCGGGCTTCAGGCGCGCCAAGACCGCGAAGGGATGCCCACCGTACTCACCGCCTGCAGCGTCAAAGTCAGTACCCGCTTCGGCTGAGAACGCTATGGGCTGAGGACAGACGTCGTGGCAGGGCACGATCGGCAAGGCCAGGATCAGTTCGTCTTCGAGCAGGTCGAGCACGTCCAGTGCGCGTGGCAAGGCAAGCACGTCCTCTTCGCTTTCGTCATCGAGCCGCGCGGCCTCGTCTTCGCCGTCGACAAACAGGAAGCGCCCATTGACGACCAGCGGGCTGGCCATCGGCTGCAGGCAGCGTTGGCACTCCAGCCACACCGTGGCCCGGGCATCGAGGCTCAGGCGCAGTTCGGGCCGGCGCCCCGCACGTTCACTCCACAGGCCCCCCGCCGACCAGCGAACCGGCGCAGGGGCGCCGTCGGCAGGGGCGACCAGCGATGTGGCCAGGCGCGTGAAGTGCGTGACATCGGTGATGCCGCTCAGTTCGCCCTGGACCCGGGCGAAGGCCGTGACGTCGAGCCGGGAGGGATCGAAGCGCGGCGCTTTCATGCGAAGAGTGTACGGGGCCGGATGGGACAATCCGCTGATGCCGGCGCCGCCCCCACTGATCCTTGCGTCGACCTCGCGCTACCGGCATGAGTTGCTGTCCCGCCTGAAGCTGGCGTTCGAGGTCGAGGCGCCTGGCGTGGACGAAACCGCACGCGCGGGCGAGCTGCCGGCCGCGCTGGCGCTGCGGCTGGCGGCGGAAAAGGCGCGCGCCGTCGCCGCGCGTCGGCTCGGCGCCGTCGTCATCGGCTCCGACCAGGTGGCGGAGCTCGACGGCCAAGCCATCGGCAAGCCCGGCAACCACGACCGTGCGGTCGAACAACTGCGCCGGATGAGCGGCCGGCGTGTCGCCTTCCACACCGCCATCGCGGTGGTCCGCGCCGACGCTGGCTTTGAAGAGTCGCTCCTGGCCACGGTGACGGTGGGCTTCAGAGACCTTGGCGACGATGAAATCGAGCATTACCTTCGCACGGAGCAGCCCTACGACTGTGCCGGCAGCGCCAAGAGCGAGGCGCTGGGCATCTCGCTGCTCGAGTCGATCGAATCCGACGACCCGACCGCACTCGTCGGCCTGCCGTTGATTCGCACCTGCAAACTGCTCCGACTGGCTGGCCTGGACCCGCTGCGCCTATGACCCCGGGTAGCTTATGGCTTGTTCCCAACACGCTGGACCTCGGCGCGCCCGAGGTGGACATCCGCGAAGTGCTACCCGAGGGTGTGCTGCGCCGGGCGGCCTCGCTCGCCCACTGGGTGGCAGAGGACGCACGCACGACGCGCGCCTTCCTGAAGCGTGTGGGGGCCGTGATACCGCTCGCACAGTCGATCCAGGCGACCGACATCCGTGAGCTCCCGCGGCCGCGCAAAGGGGCACCCGACAGCGTCGATCGTGCGGCGTGGCGCGCACTCCTGCAGCCGGCGCTCGACGGCCACGACATCGGACTCATCTCCGAGGCCGGCTTGCCTGCGGTGGCCGATCCCGGGGCGGCGCTGGTGGCGGCGGCGCACGAAGCCGGCGTGCCGGTACGGCCGCTCGCGGGCGCCAGCGCGCTCCTGCTGGCGCTGGCCGCCAGCGGATTAAACGGCCAGAGCTTCGCTTTTGTCGGCTACCTGCCTCAGGAACCCGGCCCGCGCCTGGAACGCATCCGCGAACTCGAGTCACTGTCCCGCCGGCTGCGCCAGACGCAGTTGATGATCGAGACGCCCTACCGCAACGCGGCGCTGCTCGCGGCACTGTTGGCCGGCTTGTCGGAATCGACCC
>DATDER010000263.1:0-4750 GCA_036523095.1 Rubrivivax sp. | reverse complement strand
TGTTCTTCGGCGTCGCCACCGGCGGCACCGGCGGCACCTACTACCCGCTCGGCGGCATGCTCGCGCAGCTGATCTCGAACAAGGCGGTGGTCGACGGCAAGAAGATCAGCGCCACCGCCGAGGCCGCCGGCGCCTCGGTCGGCAATGTGAAGCTGCTCGGCAACAAGGAGATCGAGTCGGCCTTCGTCGCCGCCGACATCCTCGACGCCGCGTACAAGGGGCAGGGCCAGTTCAACGGGGCGCCGATCAAGAACCTGCGCGCGCTGGGCGCGCTCTACCCCGAGACGGTGCAGCTCATCACGCGCGCCGATTCCGGCATCAACAACGTGCGCGATCTGAAGGGCAAGAGCATCTCGTCGGGCTCGCCAGGATCGGGCCAGTACCAGCTGCTGACCGACCTGCTCACCGTCTACGGCATGACCCGCGCCGACGTCAAGGAAGACCTGTCGTCGTTCACGCAGGCGGTCGACAAGATCAAGGACGGCAACCTGCACGCCACGCTGATCACCGCCGGCGTCCCGACCGCGGCGGTGACCGACTTCGCGCAGAGCCATGCGCTGAAGGTGATCCCGCTCGCCGGCGCCGAGATCGCGACGCTGCAGAAACAGCAGCCCTTCTATACCAACGTAGCCTTGCCGGCCAACACCTACAAGGGCCAGACCGCGGCCGTGGATACGCTGGCGGTGATGGCGGTCTGGACCGCACACGACGCCCTGCCCGACAACGTGGCCTACGAGGTGACCAAGGCACTGTACGAGAACACGGCCATCATGGGCCAGGTGCATGCGCAGGGCAAGAACATCACCCTGGCCACCGCCACCGCGGTGGGCTCGACCCCGCTGCACCCGGGCGCGCTGAAGTACTTCAAGGAAAAGGGCGTCGTCAAGTGAGGGTGGCGCAGCGCGCGGGCCTGGTGGCCGGCGCGCTGTTGTTCACCGGCGCGGCACCGGCCTGCGAGCTGCTTCTGGTCGAGCACCGCAGCGGCCAGCTGCTCGCGCGGGCGCCGCTGGACAGGGCGGCGCCCGCGGCGCAGGTCGCGTTCACCCATTCGGTGCTCGGCACCCCGGTGGCCGACCAGTACGTGTGGCGCGCGGCCGATGGCGCCTGGCGCGCGCACCTGGTCGAGGAGCGCTTCGAGGGCCAGGGTTACGGCCTGCCGGCGGCGGCCGGCCCCGGCGAGTCGCTGCGGCGCGACGGCGACGGCTGGCGCCTCGTCACCGACCGGGTCGTCGACCCGCTCGTGGTGCGGCCGCTGCCGGCGCAGCGCATGCGCGTGCTGATCGACGGCCAGCCGCCCTTGCTGCTGGGCTCGCTGAGCATGGCGGCGATCGAGCTGCGTGCGCAGGCCTGCCCCGGCCGCTGACCGAAACACGGTGGGCTGATGAGCGCCAGCCAGCAGGAGATCGACCGCCTGATCGAGCAGTTCGACCCCGAGTCGAGCTTTCGCCGGCTGGTCGGTGTGTCCGCCGGCATCGTCACCGTGCTCGCGGTCGGGCTCTCGGCCTGGCACTACTACACCGCGGGCTTCGGCCTGCACAACGAGATCGCACACCGCGCGATCCACCTGTCGGTGGTGCTCGGGCTGTGCTTTCTGGTGTTCCCGCGCCAGCGGCGCCTGCCGGGGCCGTGGGAGTGGATCGTCTCGGTCGGGCTGGTCGCGTTCTACCTGGTGCTGGGCTTCGGGCTGCTGCGCGAACTGGGCGACGCGGTGCCTGCAGGGGCCCAACTGGCCTTCATCGGCGCCGTGGTGACGATCGGCGCGCTGTCGCTGCCCTTCACCGCCTACGACGGCAGCCACCAGCACATCCCGTGGCGCGACTGGGTGTTTGCCGCCGCCGCAGCGAGCTTTTCGCTCTACCTGCTGCTGTTCTTCGACAGCATCTTCATCGGTCGGCCGGGCACGCACACGCCGGCCGACCTGATGGTGGGCGTGATCGCGATCGTGATGGTGATCGAGGCGACGCGGCGCACGATGGGCATCTTCCTGCCGCTGCTGGCGATCGCCACCGTGCTCTACGGCATCTTCGGGCCCTACCTGCCGGGCGGGCTGGCGCACCGCGGCTACAGCGCCGCGCGGGTCGTCGCCCACCTCTACAAGGGCACCGAGGGCATCTACGGCATCCCGGTCGGGGTGGTGGCGACCTTCGTCTTCCACTTCGTGCTGTTCGGCATCATTGCCCAGCTCACCGGGCTGGGGCAGCTGTTCGTCAACCTCGCCACGATCGCCGCCGGCCGCTTCGCCGGCGGGCCGGCCAAGGTGAGCGTGGTGTCGTCGGGGTTGTTCGGGATGATCTCGGGCTCGGCGATCGCGAACACGGTGACCACCGGCGTGATGACGATCCCGATGATGAAGAAGGTGGGCTTCTCGCCTCGTTTCGCAGGGGCCGTAGAGGCCTCGGCCTCGTGCGGGGGCCAGGTCACGCCGCCGATCATGGGCGCGGCGGCGTTCATCATGGCCGAGACGCTGGGCATCCCGTACAACCAGCTGATCCTGGTCGCGATCGTTCCCGCGGTTCTGCACTACGTCGCGATCCTCTACATGGTGCACCTGGAAGCGCGCCGGTTGAAGCTCGCGGGCATGGACCCCTCGGAGATCCCGTCGCTGGGGCCGGTGCTCAAAGCATCGTGGCACCTGTTCATCCCGCTGGTGGTGATGGTGGTGCTGCTGCTGATGCAGTACACACCCTTCCTGGCCGCGTTCTGGGGCATCACGCTCAGCATCGTCTGCTCGTGGATCCCGCGCCTGCTCGGGCCGCTGGGGCGCGGCATGGTGGGTGTGGCGATCACGCCGCGCGCGCTGGTGCAGGGCTTCGAGATGGGTGCGAAGTCGGCGCTCGGTATCGGCGCCGCCTGCGCCTGCGTCGGCTTCGTGCTCGGCATCACCACGCTCACCGGCATGGGCTTCAAGTTCTCGGCCTGGGTGCTCGACCTGTCGGGCACGGCAGCCGAGATGGTGATGGGGCTGGACGTGCTCGGCTGGTTCGACCTGAAGAGCCTGACGGTGCTGTTCGGCCTGCTCTTCACCGCCGCCGCGTGCATCGTGATGGGCTCGGGCGTGCCGACCACCCCGACCTACATCATCCTCGCGGCGATCGTCGCACCGGCGCTGGCGCAGCTGGGTGTGCCGCAACTGGCGACCCACTTCTTCGTTTTCTACTACGGCGTGCTCGCCGACGTGACGCCGCCGGTGGCGCTGGCAGCGTTCGCCGCCGCCGGCATCGCACGCAGCGAGCCGATGCGCACCGGCATGACGGCGTTCCGGCTCTCGATGGGCAAGGCGCTGGTGCCCTTCGCCTTCGTCTACACGCCGGCGCTGCTGCTGGTGAACTTCACCTGGACGGAGTTCGTGCTGGCGCTGGTGTCGACGTTGGTGGCCATCCTCGGCCTGGGCGCGGCCTACACTGGGCACCTCACGCGCGCGATCCGCTGGCCGGCGTTCATCGCGCTGAACCTGCTGTCGCTGTCCCTGGTGTTTGCCAATCCGGTGGTGAGCGCGGTGGCGGTGCCGTTGGTGCTGGCTCTCCTGTTCTGGCACTGGCGCGCCGGCAGCGCGTGAAGGCGCTCAATGAAGCGGCGCCGCTGCGAGCGCTGCCGCCGCCCGGATACGGAACCGGCCCCTGAGATTCCCCCTTGAAACGTCACACGACGACCCTATAATCGATTTGCTAGCACTCCTGTCTAGAGAGTGCTAACGACGGTTCGGGTTTTGTTCGGTCCGCACCGTCAAGCAATGTGAATGAGTGCCAACTTCCTGGCAAGCCTTCAAGAACCTGTTGCGATCCCTTCAAGGAGACCCCCATGAAACTTCGTCCTCTGCACGACCGCGTGATCGTCAAGCGCCTGGAACAAGAAACCAAGACCGCCTCGGGCATCGTCATCCCCGACAACGCCGCCGAAAAGCCCGACCAGGGTGAAGTGCTGGCCGTCGGCCCGGGCAAGCGCAGCGACAAGACGGGCGACTTCGTCGTCCTGAACATCAAGGTCGGTGACCGCGTCCTGTTCGGCAAATACAGCGGCCAGACCGTCAAGGTCGATGGCGACGAACTGCTGGTGATGAAAGAGGAAGACCTCTTTGCCGTCGTCGAGAAGTAAGCACACCCCCCAACACTGAACCCGGAGAGATACACATGGCAGCAAAAGACGTCATTTTTGGCGCAGACGCGCGTCACCGCATGGTCGAGGGTGTCAACATCCTGGCCAACGCCGTCAAGGTCACGCTCGGTCCCAAGGGCCGCAACGTGGTGCTCGAGCGTTCGTTCGGCGCCCCCACCGTTACCAAGGACGGTGTCTCGGTGGCGAAGGAAATCGAACTCAAGGACAAGCTCCAGAACATGGGCGCGCAGATGGTCAAGGAAGTCGCTTCCAAGACCAGCGACATCGCCGGTGACGGCACCACCACCGCCACGGTGCTGGCCCAGTCGATCATCCGCGAAGGCATGAAGTACGTCGCCGCTGGCATGAACCCGATGGACCTGAAGCGCGGCATCGACAAGGCCGTCACGGCCCTGGTCGACGAGCTGAAGAAGGCTTCGAAGGCCACGACGACGAACAAGGAAATCAGCCAGGTCGGCAGCATTTCCGCCAACTCCGACGAATCCATCGGCGAGATCATCGCCAAGGCGATGGACAAAGTCGGCAAGGAAGGTGTCATCACCGTCGAAGACGGCAAGTCACTCGACAACGAGCTCGACATCGTCGAAGGCATGCAGTTCGACCGCGGCTACCTGTCGCCCTACTTCATCAACAACCC
>DATDER010000262.1:0-2041 GCA_036523095.1 Rubrivivax sp. | reverse complement strand
TCCAGCGAGATGGCGTCGCCTCGTCCATGTAGGCGCGCCAGCACATCTCCAACTGCACCGCGTGCACCCCTTCGTGCGGGCGACCGAAGTGGCGCGTGATGTGGCCACCCTTGAAACGGCCGTCGACGACGTGGCTGTAGTCCGACTGCGCCGCGAATACCGCGGCGAGTGCATCGCGCAACGAAGACGCACAGCTGGTGCCGCCCACGGTGCCCAGGTTCATGTGCGGCAGCGTGCCTTCGAAGAGCCAGGGCAGCTCGCTCTTGATGCTGTGGCCATCGAAGAGAACCGCATGGCCGTGGCGCGCCTTCAGCGCCGCCAGTTCGGACTGCAGTGCGCCGTGGTACGGGCGCCAGTAGGTCCGCACCCGGCGCTCGATCTCGGCGCTGTCGGGGGCGTCGCCGTCGTTGTAGAGCGCATCGCCGGTGAAGAAGCGGGTCGGGCACAGCTCGGTGTTGTTGCTGCCCGCGTACATCGGCGTGTTCTCGCTCGGCCGGTTGAGGTCGATCAGGTAGCGGCTGTAACGCGGCACGATCAGGCTCGCGCCCATCTCGCGCACGAAGGCATAGAGCCGGTCGAGGAACCAGTCGGTGTCCTCGGTGGCGTGGGCACGTTCGACGTACCGCGCGCGCTGGTCGTGCGGGATCTCGGTGCCCACATGTGGCAGGCTCACGAGCAGCGGCGTGTTGCCGCGGTAGAGGGTATAACTCATGGTGCGGCCTCCAAGCCACCGAAGATCACGCGCCGGCACGGGTTGTGCCCAAAGCGGTAGGCCAGTTCGCGCGGGTGGTCCACGCCCCAGACCACGAAGTCGGCACGCTGCCCGGGACCCAGCGTACCGCGGTCGTGCAGACCGAGCGCACGTGCGCCGTTCACGGTCACGCCGCGGAACGCTTCTTCGGGCGTGAGGCGAAACAACGTGCAGGCCATGTTCAGCATCAGCAGCAAGGACAGCGCGGGCGACGAGCCCGGGTTGTGGTCGGTGCTGATCGCGATCGGCACCCCGGCGTCGCGCAGCGCCTGGATCGGCGGCAGTCGGGTTTCACGCAGGAAGTAGAACGCACCCGGCAGCAGCATCGCCACCGTGCCGGCAGCGCGCATCGCTTCGATGCCGCTCGGCGACAGGTATTCCAGGTGGTCGCAGCTCAGGGCGCCGTAACCTGCGGCGAGCGCGCTGCCCCCGAGGTCGCTCAGCTGTTCGGCATGCAACTTGATGGGCAGTTTCAGCGTGCGTGCGGCCTGGAACACCCGTTCGGTCTGCGCTGCGGAAAAGCCGATGCCTTCGCAGAAGGCGTCGACCGCGTCGACGAGGCCTTGCTGTTGCCAGCCCGGCAACCAGCTGCAGACGGCGTCGATGTAAGCGTCGGCGCGGCCGGCGTACTCGGGCGGCAGCGCGTGGGCGGCCAGCGACGTGGTGCGCACCGTCAGTGGCAGCTCGCGTCCTATGCGGCGCGCCACGGCCAGGCAGCGTGCTTCATGCACCTCGCTCAGGCCGTAACCGGACTTGATCTCGAGCGTCGTCACGCCTTCGGCCATCAGCGCGCGGGCCCGCGGCACGGCCAGGGCAAAGAGTTCATCGTCGCTCGCCGCACGGGTGGCCGCCACGGTGGATGCGATGCCGCCGCCGGCCCGCGCGATCGCCTCGTAGCTGGCGCCTTGCAGGCGCAGCTCGAATTCGGCCGCGCGGTCGCCGGCGTAGACGAGGTGGGTGTGGGCGTCGACGAGGCCGGGCGTGACGAGCGCGCCGCCGAGGTCGATCTCTTCAGCGGGGCGCAGCGCGTGCGGCAGCTCGGCTTCCGGCCCGACCCAGCGCAGCGTGTCGCCTTCGACCAGCAGCGCGCCGTCTTCGACCCAACCCCAGGGTGTCCGGCCGGCCATCGTGGCCAGGCGCGCGTGGCGCCAGAGCGTGCGTGGAGGGCTCATTCGTGACAGGCCTCGAAGGACATCCAGAAAGCGCACGGCGTCGGCTCATCGCTGCCCGCGGCATGAAGCAGGCGCCAACGCTGTCGCGCGGCGTGGGCACTCCAGGCGAGCGCCATCG
>DATDER010000261.1:0-6097 GCA_036523095.1 Rubrivivax sp. | reverse complement strand
CGCGGTGTTTCGCTACATCCAGTTACCCAAGCTGCGCGGCGTGTTGATGATTGCCGTGCTGCTGCGCTTCATGGACAGCTTCATGATCTACACCGAGCCTTTCGTGCTCACCGGCGGCGGTCCGGGCAATGCCACCACCTTCCTCAGCCAGTACCTGACGCAGAAGGCGGTGGGCCAGTTCGACCTCGGCCCGGCGGCGGCGTTTTCCTTGATCTACTTTCTGATCATCCTGCTGCTCTGTTTCATCCTCTACAACTGGATGCAGCGCGTGGGCACCGCCGACAAGACGGGAGCGAAATGAACAGCCCCCACGTTCACATCGTTCACTGCCCCAGGGGCCGCGAAGGGGCCCGAAGTTTCGGGACCAGGGGGCGTGCAGGGCCCTTCGGGCGGCCGGGCGGGTCCTGCCATGGATGAACGCCGATTCAAGAAGCGCAGCGTCTTCCTCGCGCTGTACCTCGTCTTTGCCATCCTGCCGGTGTACTGGATGCTCAACATGTCGTTCAAGACGAACGAAGAGATCCTGTCGTCGTTCAGCCTGTGGCCGCAGAACTTCACCTGGGCGCACTACCGGACCATCTTCACCGATGTGTCCTGGTACTCGGGCTACATCAACTCGCTCATCTACGTCGCCATCAACACGGTCATCTCGCTCGCGGTGGCGCTGCCGGCGGCGTATGCGTTCTCGCGCTACAGCTTCCTGGGCGACAAACATGTGTTCTTCTGGCTGCTCACCAACCGGATGACGCCGCCGGCGGTGTTCCTGCTGCCGTTCTTTCAGCTCTACACCACGCTGGGCATGATGGACACCCACATCGCCGTCGCGCTGGCGCACCTGCTGTTCAACGTGCCGCTGGCGGTGTGGATCCTGGAAGGCTTCATGAGTGGCATCCCGCGCGAGATCGATGAGACCGCCTACATCGACGGCTACTCCTTCCCGCGCTTCTTCATCACCATCTTCATCCCGCTCATCAAGGCGGGTGTCGGTGTGGCGGCGTTCTTCTGCTTCATGTTCAGCTGGGTCGAGCTGCTGATGGCGCGCACGCTCACGAGCGTGAACGCCAAGCCCATCGTCGCGGTGATGACCCGCACGGTGTCGGCCTCGGGCATGGACTGGGGCGTTCTTGCCGCGGCCGGGGTGCTGACCATCGTGCCCGGCGCCATCGTCATCTGGTTCGTTCGCCACTACATCGCAAAAGGCTTTGCGATGGGTCGGGTCTGAGGAAAAGCGCGATGTTCGACTGGATGGCCTGGACACTGCCGGTGGCGTTGTTCTTCATCGGCATCGTGTTGATGCTGGTGGGCATGACGGTGTGGGAGCTGAAGTCCCCCACGCTCATGCGCAAGGGTTTCCTGCCGATCGCCACCACACGCGGCGACAGGCTCTTCATCGGCCTGCTCAGCGCGGCCTATGTGCACCTGGCGTTCGTGGCCGTCAGCGAACGCATGATGGTGTGGTTCAGCCTCGAGCAGGAGCCGTCGATCTGGGTCGCCTTTGCATTCGCGATGGCACTGCTGGCGCTCATCATGCGAAAGGGATAGTGTCAGTGTGAACCTGAAGAAGGCAGCACCCGGCCCATTCTTCCCAGCCGGCGTGTGGACGAAATCAACGGGAAGCTCTCGAGGAGACGAAGATGAAATTGCGCTTGAATACCGTGGCCCGCGCCGCCGCAATCACGGCTGCCGCTCTGGCCCTGGGCCACGGCGCATGGGCCGACGAGGCCGCCGCCAAGAAGTGGATCGACGCCGAGTTCCAGCCCTCCACGCTGAGCAAGGAGCAGCAGGCTGCCGAGATGAAGTGGTTCATCGAGGCGGCCAAGAAGCTGCAAGCCAAGGGGGTGAAGGAGATTTCGGTCGTGTCCGAAACCATCACCACGCACGAATACGAGAGCAAGACGCTGGCCAGGGCGTTCGAAGAGATCACCGGCATCAAGGTCAAGCACGACCTGATCCAGGAAGGTGACGTGGTCGAGAAGTTGCAGACCAGCATGCAGTCGGGCAAGAGTATCTACGACGGCTGGATCAGCGACTCCGACCTGATCGGCACGCACTACCGCTACGGCAAGATCATGAACCTGACCGACTACATGGCCGGGAAGGGCAAGGAGTGGACCAACCCCGGGCTGGACATCAAGGACTTCATCGGAACCAGCTTCACCACCGGGCCAGACAAGAAGCTCTACCAACTCCCCGACCAGCAGTTCGCCAACCTGTACTGGTTCCGCGCCGACCTCTTTGCGCGCCAGGATCTGAAGGACAAGTTCAAGGCCAAGTTCGGCTACGACCTGGGGGTGCCGCTGAACTGGAGCGCCTACGAAGACATCGCCGAGTTCTTCACCAACGACGTGAAGACGGTCGACGGCAAGCCGATCTACGGCCACATGGATTACGGCAAGAAAGACCCGAGCCTGGGCTGGCGTTTCACCGACGCATGGCTGTCGATGGCCGGCACCGCCGACGTCGGCATTCCCAACGGCAAGCCGGTCGACGAGTGGGGCATCCGCTCATCCGCCGACGGCTGCAATCCGCAAGGTGCGAGCGTGTCGCGCGGGGGTGCCACCAATTCGCCCGCCGCGGTGTACGCGCTGACGAAGTACGTCGACTGGATGAAGAAGTACTCGCCCAAGGAAGCCATCGGCATGACCTTCGGCGAAGCAGGCCCCGTGCCCGCGCAGGGCCAGATCGCGCAGCAGATCTTCTGGTACACCGCCTTCACGGCGGACATGACCAAGCCCGGGCTGCCGGTCGTCAACCCCGATGGCACGCCCAAGTGGCGCATGGCCCCCGGCCCCAACGGCCCGTACTGGAAGCAGGGCATGCAGAACGGCTACCAGGACGTCGGCTCGTGGACCTTCTTCGAATCGCACGACGCCAACAGGACGGCCGCGGCCTGGCTCTACGCGCAGTTCGTCACCGCCAAGACCACGAGCCTGAAGAAGACCATCGTGGGCTTGACGCCGATCCGCGAGAGCGATATCCAGAGCAAGGCCATGACCGACCTGGCGCCCAAGCTCGGTGGGTTGGTGGAGTTCTACCGCAGTCCCGCGCGTGTGGCCTGGACGCCCACCGGCACCAACGTGCCCGACTACCCAAAGCTGGCGCAGTTGTGGTGGAAGAACGTGGCCGTGGCCGTCACCGGCGAAAAGACGCCGCAGCAGGCGATGGACAACCTGGCCGAGGAGATGGACCAGGTCATGGCCCGGCTCGAGCGTGCCGGGATGGCGCGCTGCGCGCCCAAGCTCAACCCCAAGACCGACCCGAAGAAGTACCTGAGCGACAAGGGTGCACCGTGGGCCAAGTTGGCGAATGAGAAGCCTAAGGGCGAGACGATCGCGTATGACACGCTGTTGAATGCCTGGAAGGCGGGCAAGGTGCGCTGAGATTGCGCCTGGCCGTCAGACGCCCGGCGCCGACCCATCGGTGCCGGGCTTCATCGACCCTGACCGCGCCAGCAACTGCGCCACCACTGCCACCGCAATTACTGGCGGCTCCTTGCCCGTGATGCCCGGCAGGCCGATCGGGCAGGTCATGCGCGCGAGCGTCGTGGGCGTGATGCCGCGTTCTTCGAAGCGGCGAAGGAAGCGCACGCGCTTGGTCTGGCTGCCGATGAGACCGAGGAAGCCGAAGTCGCCCCGCCTCAGGACCGCCTCGGTGATGGCGAGGTCCAGGTCGTGGCTGTGGGTCAGCACGAGATAGTAGGCGCCTGGCGGCGCCATTGCCACCTCGGCCTCGACCGGCTCGACACACACCCGCTCGATGTGCGGCGGGTGGATCGTGTGCTGCGGAAATTCGCTCTCGCGCTCGTCGATCCACTGCACGCGGCAGTCGATCTGCGCCAGCACGTCGACGATCGCGCGCCCCACATGCCCCGCACCGTAGAGCTGCAAGGTGAAACGTGGCGTGGGCACAGGCCACGCCGCCAACGCATCGGCTGACAGCGGTGCATGACGCAGCGTGACTGCGCCGCCGCAGCATTGGCCGAGTGCGGGCCCGAGTGCGAAGTGCTGCTCGGCCGGTTCCTGGTCGTTCAGCCGATCGCGCGCGAAGGCAATCGCCTTCAGCTCGAGGTGCCCGCCGCCGATGGTGCCCAACACTTCCTCACGCGATACGACCATGCGTGTGCCGGCTTCGCGTGGCACCGAACCACGCGCTTCGATCACCTCCACGACCACGGCCGGCACACCGCCGGCGAGCCAGCGAAAGGCGCCGCCGCGGATGGCGCTGTTCACACGACCGCGGTCAAGGCGCGAAGGATCGCCTCGGGCGTCGCGGGCGCCGACAGCGGCGGATCCTTGCGGTGCCCGCCCGCGGCCGAGATGGCATCGCGGATCGCCAGGAAGACCGAGAAGCCGAGCAGCAGCGGCGGTTCGCCCACCGCCTTGCTGCGGTGGATGCTGTCTTCGACGTTGCGGTTGGCAAAGAGCGCGGTGCGAAAGTCCGCCGGCACGTCGTTCGCGGTCGGAATCTTGTAGGTGCTCGGAGCGTGGGTCAGCAGCGCGCCGGTCTTGGGGTGCCAGACCAGTTCTTCGCAGGTGAGCCAGCCCGTGCCCTGGATGAAGGCACCTTCGACCTGGCCGGTGTCGATCGCGGGATTGAGTGACGCGCCCACGTCGTGCAGCAGGTCGGCGCGCAGCAGCTTCCACTCGCCGGTGAGGGTGTCGACGATGACCTCGCTCACCGCGGCGCCGTAGGCGAAGTAGTAGAACGGGCGGCCGGTGAGCGTGGCGCGGTCCCAGTGCAGTCCGGGGGTGGCGTAGAAGCCGTCGCTCCAGAGTTGCACGCGCGCGGCGTAGGCCTGCGCGACGACATCAGCGAACGCGGTGTCGTGGGCGCCGCAGCGCAGGCGCCCGCTGCCGAAGCTCACCGCTTTTGCATCGCCACCGACCTGTTGCGCGTAGAACGCCGCAAGCCGCTCACGCACCTTGCGCGCCGCATCCTGCGCCGCCTTGCCGTTCAGGTCGGCGCCGGTGGACGCGGCGGTGGCCGAGGTGTTGGCGACCTTGCTCGTGTCGGTCGCCGTGCAACGCACACGCGCCAGCGGCAGCCCGAGTTCGTGCGCCACCACCTGCGCCACCTTGGTATTGAGGCCCTGGCCCATCTCGGTGCCGCCGTGGTTCACGAGCACCGAGCCGTCGGTGTAGACGTGCACCAGCGCGCCGGCCTGGTTGTAGTGGTTGACGTTGAAGGAGATGCCGAACTTCACCGGGGTCAGCGCGAGACCTCTCTTCAGCACTTCGCTCATCGCGTTGAAGCGTGCCACTGCGTCACGCCGCGCGAGGTAGTCGCTGCTGGCGACGAGATCGTCGGTCAAGGCGTGGATCACGTTGTCGCGGACCGTTTGCCGGTAGGGCGTGACGTTGTCGCGCTCGATGCCGTAGTAGTTGGCGCGCCGCACCGCCAGCGGGTCTTGCTGCAACTGGCGCGCGATCTCGTCCAGGATCACCTCGATCGCCAGCGCGCCCTGCGGACCGCCGAAGCCACGGAAGGCGGTGTTGCTCTGCGTGTTGGTCCTGGCCAGGTAGCCGTGGATCGCGACCTCGGGCAGCCAGTAGGCGTTGTCGAAGTGGCAGATCGCGCGGGTCATCACCGGCGGCGACAGGTCGGTCGAAAAGCCGGCGTTGGTGATCATCGTGACCTCGGCGCCAAGCACGTGGCCGGCACCGTCGTAGCCGACCTCGTAGTCGAACTCGAAGCCGTGGCGCCGGCCGGTGATCATGAAGTCGTCGTCGCGGTCCAGGCGCAGTTTGACCGGGCGCTGGAGCTTCTGCGCCGCGATGGCGGCCACCGCGGCGAATAGTCCGGATTGCGATTCCTTGCCGCCAAAGCCGCCGCCCATGCGCCGGCATTCGACCAGCACCTTGTGCGCCGGCAAGCCCAGCGCATGCGCCACGATGTGCTGCATCTCGCTCGGGTGCTGGGTCGAGCAGTGCACCTGCAGTGCGCCGTCCTCGGTCGGCACCGCGTACGAGATCTGGCCTTCGAGGTAGAACTGCTCCTGCCCGCCGAGCGAGAAGCGCCCCTGCAGCCGGTGCGGTGCGCCATCGATCGCGCGCCGGTTCGCGCCCGGTGCCGACTCGCGGGTCAGGTGCATCGGTGG
>DATDER010000260.1:0-3592 GCA_036523095.1 Rubrivivax sp. | reverse complement strand
CGTAGTAACGTCGCCCTGTGGCCATCGAGATCCGCAATGCGAAGCGCGGCGACCTGCCGGAAATCGCCAAATTGGCCGGAGTGCTGGTGCGCCAGCATCTCGCCTTCGACGCCAAACGCTTTCTGTTCATCGAAGATCCCGAAGCTGGCTCCGCGTGGTGGTTCGGCAAGGAGCTGAAGAACGCGCAGGCGCTCATTCTTTGCGCGACGCAGGACGAGCAGATCGTGGGCTACGCCTACGCGCGCCTCGAGCCCAAGGATTGGAACGCCCTGCTCGACGCCCACGGCGCCTTGCACGACATCCTGGTCGACGAAGCCGCCCGTGGGCAGGGCATCGGCAAACTGCTGCTCGATCGCGTGCTCGTGGAGCTGCGCGAGCGCGGCGCTCCGCGCGTCGTGCTGCACACCGCCGTGCAAAACAGCGCCGCCCAGAAGCTCTTCGAGTCCGCTGGCTTCCGCCGCACGATGCTCGAAATGACCTGCGAGCTCTGAAACGGCACCCCGCGGCGTTGGGGACGGTCGAGGACATCGAAAGCTTCGTCACGCGGGTTGATCGTAAGCCCCGCCCACGTCACAAACCATAGATGGGTCACGCCGAAATCGTGCTTGGACGGAATACTTCAGCTTACTTGCTCGGTCTCACATTCGCTTTCACGGCCTGGGGCTGCGGGACCAGTGATCCTGCCCAGGCGCCTGCTGTCGGCGGCTCGGTCGGCGCAGCAGCGGCGGGCAGCGGTGGCGCGGGACTCACGCCCGCTGTCGGCGGTAGTGGTGGGTTCCCGGGCGTGGGCGGTGGCGCTAGCACGGCCGGCATGACCGGTAGCGGCGGGACGGCGGGCGGCGGCGTTGGCGGCAGCGCGAGCAGCAGCACCACCGGTGGCGCCGCGGGCAGCGGCGGCAGTGGAGTCGGCGGTAGCAGCGCTGGCAGCACCGGTAGCGGCGGCGGCGGCGGCAGCAGCGGCGTCGATCCGAAGACGCTCGACAAGTTCAGCTTCTTCGTCACCAGCATGAAGGCGATGCGCGAGCACTCCGGCAGTCAGGACGGCTTCGGTGGCGACCTGCGTTTCGGCACTGCCGATGGCTTGACGGGCGCGGACAAGCTCTGCACGACGATCGCCGAGTCTTCGATGCCCGGCTCGGGCGCCAAGCAGTGGCACGCCTTCCTGAGCACCACGAAAGGTCCGGTGCACGCCAAGGATCGCATCGGCCCTGGGCCTTGGTACGATCGCCTCGGCCGCGTGGTGGCCATGGACCTGCAGAGCTTGCTGCAGAATCGTCCGAGCGGTGCGGATCCCCTGATCAAGGAGGATCTGCCAAACGAGACCGGCACGCCCAATCACCGGCCGGATCCGAACGCGCCCGAGGATGATAACCACCACATCCTGACCGGCTCGAACGCCATGGGCATGCTCAACGGCAACACGTCGACGTGCCTCGACTGGACCAGCAGCAGCCGGGACAACCAGATGACGGGGCGGCCTCGCATCGGCTTTTGCTGGTCGATTCAGAACCGCACCAACTGGATTTCAGGCCAGGACGAGGGCGGCTGCGGCGCCGGCGTGACCGGCGTGGGCACGGTGAATGGCGGCTCGAATCCCGCCAATCCGATCGTGGGCTCCGGCGGCGGCTACGGCGGCATCTATTGTTTCGCGATGATCCCGTGAGGCCGCCTTTGGCCCGAAACGAAGTCGGGCTAAGCAGCTGGGATGCTGCTGCTGGTCTTCGCCCACCCGTACCCTGATCGGTCGCGCGCCAATCAAGCCTTGCTAGACGGGGTACGCGGGCTCGATGGCCTCGAGCTGCGCTCGCTCTACGACCTCTATCCGGGCTTCGACATCGACGTGCCGGCCGAGCAAGCGGCGCTCACGCGCGCCAAGGTCGTGATCTGGCAGCACCCGATTTACTGGTACTCGCCGCCCGCCCTGCTGAAGCATTGGTTCGACAAGGTGCTGCTGCGCGGCTGGGCGTACGGGGAGGGCGGCGATGCGCTGCGCGGCAAGCGCTGCCTGTGGGTCACCACCACGGGCGGTGAGCCGTCGGCCTATGGACCCGGCGGCATGCATCGACTGCCGTTCCACGAATTCGTGCCGCCGGTGGAGCAGACGGCGCGCTTCTGCCAGATGGCGTGGGAGCCGCCGCTGATCGTGCACGGCTCGCATCGGGTGAGTGACGACGACCTGCGCGCGCTCGGTCGAGACTACCGGCGCCGCCTGGAAACGCTGCTGGTCGAAGCGAGGAGCGCTGCATGAGCGAGCATTCGATCGTCATCGACGCGGTGATTTACCTGGCCGCGGCCGTGATCTGCGTGCCGCTCGCCAGTCGCGCCAAGCTGGGCTCGGTGCTCGGCTACCTGGCGGCCGGCTGCATCATCGGGCCCTTCGGTCTGCGCCTGGTGGCGGATCCGGAAGCCACCCTGCACTTCGCCGAAATGGGCGTGGTCTTGATGCTGTTCGTGATCGGGCTCGAGCTGGATCCTTCACACTTGTGGAAGATCCGCCGCAGCGTGTTCGGCGGGGGCGCGATTCAGCTCTTTGCCTGCGCGCTGCCGCTGGGGCTGGGCGCATTCGCGCTGGGCGTGCCCTGGCAGGGCGCGCTGGTGGTCGGGCTGGCGCTCAGCCTGTCGTCCACCGCCGTGGCCATACAAACGATGGCGGAACGCGGGCTGCAGTCCTCACCCGTGGGCAAAACGTCGTTCGCGATCTTGCTGTTCCAGGACATCGCCGCCATCCCACTGTTGGCGCTCGTGCCCGTGCTCGCCCAGCGGGCGCCCGGCGTGGACAGCGCGGGCCCGGGCTGGATGGGGGCGCTCAAGGTGCTGTCGGCGGTGGGCGCCGTGTTCGTGATCGGGCGCTTCTTGACGCGGCCCATTCTGCGCATTCTGGCCAATACTGGTCTGCGCGAGGTATTCACCGGCTTCGCCTTGCTGCTGGTGCTCGGCATCGCGCAGATCATGAACGGCGTGGGCGTGTCGATGGGCTTGGGGGCATTTCTGGCCGGCGTGCTGCTGGCCGGGTCCGAGTACCGCCACGCGCTCGAGAGCGACATCGAACCGTTCAAGGGGCTACTGATGGGGCTGTTCTTCATCGCCGTCGGCATGAGCGTCGACTTCGCGCTACTGACCGAGCGGCCGCTGTTCGTGCTGGGCCTGGTGCTGGGTTTTCAGCTGCTCAAGGTGCTCACGCTGCGGCTGGTGGCGGGGCCGCTCGGCATCACGACCAAGCAGCGCTGGTTGGTCGGGGCGCTCTTGGCGCAGGGCGGTGAGTTCGCGTTCGTAGTGTTCGGCGTGGCGCGCTCGGCGCGGCTGCTGCCGGGTGATTGGGACGCGCTACTCACGTTGGCGGTCGCGCTATCGATGGCGCTCACGCCCGTGCTGATGATCTTGCACGACAAGCTGATCCTGAGCCGCCAGCAAGGCAGCCAGCCGGAAGCCGAGGAGATCATCGACCAGCACGCGCCGGTGATCATCGCCGGCTTCGGCCGCTTTGGGCAGATCGTCGGTCGTTTGCTGTTCGCGAGCGGCGTGCAGGCCACCGTGCTCGACTACGATCCCGATCAGATCGCGCTGCTCAAGCGCTTCAATTTCCGCGTCTACT
>DATDER010000259.1:0-3079 GCA_036523095.1 Rubrivivax sp. | reverse complement strand
TGTTCGTGTTCGATCGCCGCGTGCACATGCATGTGGCCGTGCTGCTCGCTCAGGTGCAGCCAGACGCCCAGGGCCATCAGCGCGCCCGCGGCCACCAGCGCGGCGGTGACCGGTTCGCCCAGCCCCAGCACGGCCAGCAATGCGCCAAAGAATGGCCCGACGGCGAAGTACGCCCCGGTGCGCGCGGTGCCCAGGTGGCGCAACCCGACGACAAACAGCGCGAGGCTGATGCCGTAAGCCGCGAAGCCCAGCACCATGCCGCCGGCGAGCGCGGGCAAGGGCGGCAGCTCGCTGCCCATGCTCAGCGCCAGCGCCAGGTTCACGGCGCCGGCGGCGAGGCCCTTGACCGCAGCGACCCAGGTCGCGTCGTGGAGCGCGACCTTGCGCGTGAGGTTGTTGTCGACGGCCCAGGCCGCGCAAGCGCCCAGCACCGCGAGCGCCGGCCAGGCTTCGCCGAAACGCGCCTCGCCGGGCCAGCTGAGCAGCACGGCGCCGGCCACGATGGCGGCCATGCCGGCGGCGATGCGGCGGTCGAAGTTCTCGCGGAAGACACACCACGCCAGCAAGGCGGTGAACACCCCTTCGGCATTGAGCAGCAGCGAAGCCCCCGACGCCGGCATGCGCGACAGGCCGAACATCAGCAGCACCGGCCCGGCCACGCCGCCGGCGAGCACGGCGCCCGCGAGCCAGAGCGTGTCGCCCCGCGCGAGCCTGACCGGTGGTGCGCGGCGTGCCACGCGCCACAGCGTCAAGCCGATGCCCGAGCCCAGGTACAACAGCGCCGCCAGCATCCAGGGGCCCACATCAGAGAGCAGCAGCTTGGCCAGCGGTGTGCCCGCGCCGAAGAGCGCGGCCGCCACCAGCGCCGCGGCAACCCCCGGCTGCGCCAGCTTCACGTCGACCCGCTCAATGCGCGCCGCGGATGTGGCGGCGCGGTGCGGTCGTGGCGGCCTGCGCGGCCCCGTTGTCGAGCTGGTGCAGGATGCCGCAGTCGTCGATCGCCTGCGGCGATGCGCAGCGTGCACGCAGCAGCTTCAGGTCCTTCTCCAACGCACGCAACTCGCGAATCCGCTGCGCGACATGTCCGATGTGGTCGTCGAGCAGCGCGTTGATTTCGCCGCAGTCCTGCGAGGGCGCGTCGCGCAGCCGCAGCAGCGAGCGGATCTCGTCGAGCGTCATGTCCAGGTTGCGGCAATGGCGAATGAAGCCCAGCCGCTCGGCGTGGGCGGCCGTGTACAGACGGTAGTTGTTGTCGCTGCGCCGCGCCGCCGGGATCAGGCCCTCGCGCTCGTAGAAGCGGATCGTCTCGACGGCGGTGCCGGTGGCTTCAGCCAGGTGACCGATGCGCATGGAATCCCCTGTGGACGCGGAGGGGCTTGACTCTACACCGGCTACAGGGTTTGCAATGGCGCCCATGAGCCGCACCGAAACACCCCTCGCGACGGTCGCGGGCGACCAAAGC
This sequence comes from Rubrivivax sp., assembly GCA_036523095.1. Taxonomy (GTDB): domain Bacteria; phylum Pseudomonadota; class Gammaproteobacteria; order Burkholderiales; family Burkholderiaceae_C; genus Rubrivivax. The sequence continues at coordinate 1,617 of DATDER010000259.1, read as the reverse complement.
GACGCCGCTTGCTGCGCCCACGACGCGCACGGCCCTGCCGACGCCGCGCCACGGGCACAGGCGCCTGCCACGGCCAGGGGCTGGGTCCGCTTTCGGGTGCCGACGATGGACTGCGCGGCCGAAGAGTCCGAGATCCGCCGCGCGGTCGACGGCATTGCCGGCATCCGCGCGCTGAGCTTCCAGCTCGGCCAGCGCACACTGGCATTGGACGCCACCGCCGCGGCGGTGGAGCGGGCAGTCGCCGCCATCCGCCGGGCCGGCTTCGACCCGCAGCCGGTGGCAGAGGCCCCGCCGCACGCTGCCGATGGCGCACACGACCATGCCTTCGAGCCCGCGGGCTCCTGGCGCCTGGGACTGGCGCTGCCGTTGGCAGTGGGCGCCGAGCTGGTCGGTTTCTTCGCAGCCGAGACGCCTGTCTGGAAGGGTGCCGGCCTGGCGCTGGCGGCCGCCGCAATCTGGCTCGCCGGCTTCGACGTCTACAAGAAGGGCCTGACGGCGCTGCGGCGCGGGCGCCTGAACATCAATGCGCTGATGACCGTGGCGGTGACCGGTGCCTTTGCGATCGGCCAGTGGCCCGAAGCGGCGATGGTGATGGCGCTCTACGCGATCGCCGAGGCGATCGAGGCGCGTGCGGTCGACCGCGCGCGCAACGCGATCAAGGGCCTGCTGGCGATGGCGCCCGAAGAAGCCGCGGTGCAGCAGGCCGACGGCAGCTGGGCCACGCTGCCGGTGGCGCAGGTGGCCGTCGGCGCCATCGTGCGCGTGCGCCCCGGCGAGCGGCTGCCGATGGACGGTGTGATCACCGCGGGCGCCACCAGCATCGACCAGGCCCCCGTCACGGGCGAGAGCATCCCGGTCGACAAGGCGCCGGGCGACCCGGTGTTTGGCGGCACCATCAACGAGACCGGCCTGTTCGAGTTCCGCGTCACGGCGCTGGCGTCGAACTCGACCCTCGCGCGCATCATCCACGCGGTCGAAGAAGCGCAGGGCACACGCGCGCCGACGCAGGGTTTTGTCGACCGCTTCGCCGCGGTCTACACACCGGCCGTGTTCGTGGTCGCGTTGGCGGTGGCGTTGATCGGGCCCTGGGCACTGGGCTGGACCTGGTTGGCGGCCATCTACAAGGCGCTGGTGCTGCTGGTCATCGCCTGCCCGTGTGCGCTCGTGATCTCCACGCCGGTCACGATCGTCAGCGGCCTGGCGGCGGCGGCACGGCGCGGCATCCTGATCAAGGGCGGCATCCACCTCGAAGGGGCACGCAAGCTCAAGGCGATCGCGCTCGACAAGACCGGCACGCTCACCGAAGGCAAGCCGCGCCTCGTGGCGCACGAAGTGCTGGTGCCGGGTGCCGACGCCGCGGCGCTGGAAGCGGTCGCCGCGGCGCTGGCGGGTGCATCCGATCACCCGGTCTCGCGCGCAATCGCGCAGGGGCTGGCAGCGTCCACACTCGCCGTCACGGGATTCAAGGCGCTGGCGGGCCGTGGCGTCGAGGCCCAGGTCGACGGCACCGCTTACGTGCTGGGCAACCAGCGCCTGATCGAGGAACGCGGGCCCTCTTCAAGCGCGCTCGACGTGTCATTGAAAGAGCACGAAGCGGCCGGGCACAGCATCACGCTG
>DATDER010000258.1:0-14586 GCA_036523095.1 Rubrivivax sp. | reverse complement strand
GCTTGTTGACGGCGCCCAGCTTGTGCATCGCGTTGTTGATGTGCAGCACCGCGGTGCGCTCGCTGATCCCGAGGATCGTGCCGACTTCCCAGGCGGTCTTGCCTTCCATCGTCCAGCGGAGGCCTTCCAGCTCGCGTGGGGTCAGCGCCGGCCGTTCCGGCTGCAGCGCTTCCGGCACCAGGATGCGCATCGCTGCGTCCTGCGCATGAACCGCGAACAACTGAAGGTCGGCGACCGTCCGCTGCAGCTCCGCGGGATCAGCCGGCAGCGGCTTGTCCCGGTCGACGCCGAGCAGGAAGTGGCGCCCCTCGGGCAGGTGCAACGCCATCGCGATGCCGGTCTCGTAACCGAAGGCGGCCTGCTGTTCCCACAGCTCGGCGGCGCCGCGGCTGACGTAGGTGCGTTGATCCCAGACGATGGGAACACTCTGGGCGCGGCAGTGTTGCATGACCGGGTCACGCCGCCAGTAAACCGGGTCGTTGAAGCTGTCGATGTAGTTCAGCGGTGTGTTGTCGACGGTTATGAAGCTGCTGTCGCCAACGCCACGGTCCACGACGGTCATAGCCGAGAACGTGGCGAATCCGAGATTCTGGGTGAAGCGGGCAACCTCCGCGTGAAACTCCTCGCGGGTCTGCGCCTCCAGCACCGTCTTGTAGCCACCGTCAAACATCGAGTTCAGCCACCGTGGACCGTTGTGTGGCGCGTGCACTCGTGCACACGCCCCTGACAGGGTTTACAGCTTTCAAGTCCCGGCGCGGTGCCGAAACTCGGGCACATGTTCTTCAATTCAACCTGCGATTGCGACACAGCCATGCACACCACCCCGACATCCCCATGGAGTTTGCGCGCCTGGCCGGCGGTATTGTGGCAGGCCCGGCGCCAGACCGAACTGGAGTTCGAGCACTTGGGCACGCTCGTCACCTCGCCCGCCGACCGCACGGGCCAGACGATGTGGGGCGCGCGCGACGGCGAGGCCGGCGTGGCGTGGGACTGGGTCGAGTTGCCGATCGGTGCGGTGGCGATGGCCGACCCGATGTCGGTCGTGACCAACCTGCGCCTCGTCGGCGACGCCGGCGAGGTGCTCACGGCGCAGCAGGCGGCACGCTTCCTGAACGAGATCGTGCACGCGCTGCCGTGGCAGCAGGAAGTGCAGCGCGCCCTGCGCGCAGCGTAGACCCGCTTCAGGCGCCGCCTGAGTCAGCGCAGTGCAGCCGCACGCAGCGAGCGCGCGACGAAGACCAGGCAGGCCGCGGCGAGCAACGCGCACACCGCCAGTGGCAGCAGCACGTCCGGCGCCGCGAGGGTCTCGCCCTTCAGCACCCGCCCCATCAGCGTGATCTGCGCCAATGCCGGCACCGCAAGGTGCCACGGCGCTTCGCCGCCCTGGTTGAACACACTCACCAGCGGCAGCAGCGAGACCACGAGCACGACCACGGTGGTGTTGGCCTGCGCTTCCTTGAAGCTCTTGCAGCGGATCGCGATCGCCATCAGCAGCGCCGCGAGCGCGCCCGCCAGCGGCAGCAGCAGGAGCAGGAACCAACCCGCCTCGCGCGGACCGAAGCGGAACAGCGCGGCCAGGGTTTCGCTGCGCAGCAGCCACTGCCCGGGCAGGAAACTGAAGCAGCTCAAGGCCGCGATCAACATGCCCACGCTCGCGACCGCGCCCCATTTGCCGAGGGTCAACGCGAGCGGCGTGGCCGGGTTCATCAGCAGCGGCTCGAGCGAGCCGCGTTCGCGTTCGCCCGCGGTCGTGTCGAGGGCGGCATTGAGCGCGCCGTAGAGCACCGCCATCAAGACGAAGAAAGGCACCATGAAAGCCAGCTGCGCCGCGCGTGTCGCCGGGTTGGCGAGGTCGCGTTCTTCGATCTGCACTGCTTCGAGCAGCGCCGGCGAAACCCCGCGCAGCGCCAGCCGCAACGTGGTCTGCTCCTGGTTGAAGCCGCGCAGCAGCCGCTGCAGGCGCAAGCTGCCGCCTTCGGCACGCTGGTTGGCGCTGCTGCTGACGATCTCCAGCGTCGGCGCCTCTCCCTGGTGCAGCTCGGCCTCGAAGTCTTTGCCGACCACGAGCACCGGGTCGCCGAGGCGTTTGTTCTTGAGCTGCTGTTCGTAGTCGACCGGCGCTTCGCTGACGCTGTAGGTCTGGCGCTCGAAGTAGTTGAGCAGCGTTGGCGCGCGGGCGATGCCGGCGACGACGAGCGTGCGTGCTTCGGCGCGCTGCTCGATGTCGGACACCAGCGCCGAGATCAGCACCAGCACGAGCGGGCCGAGCGCGACAGAACTCAGCAGCACCATCAGCAGTGTGCGCCGGTCTCGGAGCGCGTCGAGCAGCTCCTTGCGGAAGACGACGAGAGCAGCGTTCACCGGTTACCTTCGTGCTGGGCACTGCGGTATTCGCCCTTGTGGCGGCTCGACGCGCTCATGGCACGGCCTGCATCGCTCGCTCGGCGTCGCTGAAAGCGAGCCGCACGAAGGCGTCTTCGAAGTCGGCTTCGCCGCTGTGTGCCAGCAATTCCGGTACCGTGCCGCGGGCCACCGTACGGCCATGGGTGACCAGCACCACCTCGTCGCACAGGCGTTCGGCTTCTTGCATGATGTGGGTCGAGAACACGATGCACTTGCCGTGTTCGTCGCGCAGGCGGCGCAGCGCGGCGCGCAGGGCGCGGGTGGCGAGCACGTCGAGGCCGTTGGTCGGCTCGTCGAGCACGATGTTGGGCGGGTCGTGCACCAGCGCGCGGGCGAGCGAGGTCTTCATGCGTTCGCCCTGGCTGAAACCTTCGGTGCGGCGGTCGAGCAGCGGTCGCATCTCCAGCGTGTCGGCCAGCGCCTCGGCGCGCGCTTGTGCAGCGGACTCGGCCATGCCGTGCAGGCGCGCGAAGTAGACGATGTTCTCGCGTGCGGTCAGGCGCGTGTAGAGGCCCCGTGCGTCCGACAGCACGCCCATGCGCGCGAGCGCCGCCGCCGGCTGAGCGGCAACCTCGATGCCGTCGACCAGCGCGCGGCCAGCGTCGGGGACGATCAGTCCGGCGACCATGCGCAGCGTCGTCGTCTTGCCGGCGCCGTTCGGCCCGAGCAGGCCGGTGATGCGGCCGTCCACGGCCGTGAAGTCGACACCGTCGACGGCTTGCACGGCGCGCGCTTTGGGACCGCGCCCGTGCACGAATCGTTTGCGCAACGACACGGCCTCGATCACCGCGCGCCCCCGGCGACAGGTTCGAACGCGGGCGGGCGCGGGATCGCCTGCGCACAGGTGGTATCGACCTGGAGCGCCTCACTGTCTGTCTCGGCATCGACAAAACGGTAGAGCACGTCGCGCATGCAACCGACTGCGAGCACACCGTGGCCCGCGTTCGGCACGACCACGTGGCGCGCCTTCGGACCCAACGCCTGCGCGACACGCGCACCGTGCCGTGGCGGCGTCACCGGATCGAGCCCGCCCGACAGCAGCAGCACGGCCGCCGATGCCGCCGGCACGTCGTAGAACGCCGCCGGCACGCCGCCGCGGGGCCAGCTTTCGCACACGCTGCGGTAGAGGGCGGCGAATCCATCGCCGAAGTCCTTTGCCGCCGCTGCGGTCGCCGCGCCGAGGCGGGGCAGGTCTTCGGCGCAGACGACCGAGAAGTGCATGCCGGCGGCGAGCTTCATGTCACGCCTGCCGCCGAGCGCGGTGCCGAGGCCGAACAGCGGCGCGAAGTGGCCATGCGCCGCCTGCGCCAGCGCCTCGGGCAGCGCCGACGCCAGCACCGGTGCGTAGAGTGGCAGGCGCACCAGGCCGGCGAGCATGTCGCGCGTGAGCGTCAGCGATTCGTCCTGGCCCGTCACCGGATGTGCCAGCGTCACCGTGCGTGGCAGGCTCGCGAGAAGCGCCGCCCATTGCGTGCGCAGCTGCGGGTAACGCGCCCTGCATGCGACGTCGGCCTCGCAGCTGGCGAGCACCGCATCGAAGGCAGCCTGGGTGTCGACGGCGAACGAAGCGGGCAACACCATGTCCGGCGGCGCGACGCCGTCGAGCGCAACACGCCGCACCGCCTGCGGAAACTGGCGCATGTATTCCAGCGCCGCGCGTGTGCCGTAGGAGGCGCCGACGAGGTTGATGCGCTCGGCGCCCAGCGCCTGGCGCACCGCGTCGATGTCGGCAACCGCGATCGTCGTCGTGTACTGGCGCAGGTCGCCGTGTGGCAGCCTCTGCAGCGCGGCGCGGCAGCGGGCAAGCTGCTCGGTCTGGGCTTTCGGGTCGGCGCTTTCGCCGAGCGGTCGTGTCGCCGCTTCGTAGTCGCACTGCAGCGGCGCGCTGCGGCCGGTGCCGCGCTGGTCCACCAGCACCACGTCGCGTCGGTTCGAGAAACGTGCGAGCTGGCGGCTCAGGGGCCCGGCGAGGTCGATCGCACTCTGCCCCGGCCCGCCGGCAAACAAGAACACCGGGTCGCTTTTCTTGTTTCGCGCGAGCGCCGGCAGCACGGCGTAGTGCACCTCGATCTGCACCCCCTGCGGCTGGGCGGGGTCGAGCGCACGTTGCACGCTGCCGCACAGCGCGTCGTGTGGCACGCCTTTGAGGCGACAGGGCTGGGCTGGCGCCGCTTGCGCCTGCGGCGCCAGCGCGGCGAGCAGCAGACCCGCGATCGCGCAGCGGCGCAGCAAGTTCATCGGCGCGTGCAGCTCAGGCGAGCAGGCGCGCTAGCTCGCCGCTGGCCTGCAGTTTCTTCAGGTCGCTCGCACCACCGACGAAATGGCCCTTCACGAAGACCATCGGGAAGGTCGGCCAGCCGGTCCACATCTTGAGTGCGCTGCGACGCCGCCAGTCGCTGACGTAGCTGCCGTAACCGAGGTAGTGGTGGGCGATGCCGGCCTCGCGCAACAGGGCGCGTGCCTGTCTCGGGAAAGGGTTGATGCCCATGCCCACGACCACCACCGCGTGCGCCGCGACGGCGGCCCGCACCTCTTCGACGATGGCACGCTGGTACAACGCGACACGTTCGCGCACCGCGGGGTGGATCTGCGCTTCTTCAAGAATGTGCCGGGGCATGGTGCGCCTCAAGCCGGCCGCAGCGACGGCTTGGGTTTGAGCAGCCCTTCGCAGGTGCTGCGCTGGGCGTCGGCAGTGTCGAGAGCGCGACACACCGGGTCGAGCTGCGCCTGCAACCGTTTCAGGCTCGCAGCGTGCTTGCCGTCGCTGTTCCAGGCCACGAGCTTGTTGCCGACGCGTTGGAGCGATCGTGCGCTGCGTTCGTAGAAGGCGCCCTTGTCGGCGGCGGCTTCGCTGAAGAGCTGGCGTGCCGTCTTCTCGATCCGCGCCGCGTCCGCCGGCGCCAGATCGACCAGTGCCGAGAAGTAACTCGCGCCCCACTGCAGCCGCGTCGCCGGACCGGTGCTGGTGTCGAAGGCCTGTTCGAACCAGCGCAGCGCCTCTTCCTTGCGGCCCTGCTTGCGCGCATTGCTGCCGAGCTGGCTCATCAGGTAATACGGTGAGTGGGTCTTGGCAAGGTTGGACTTCAGCAGGGCGTCGCTGTCTTCCCACAGCCCGGCCTGCGTCTGCAGCCAGGCGACCGACGTGATGACCGCCATGCGCTCGTAACCGTCGGTGATCTCGCGGTCCATGCGCGCCGCGGTGTCGCGCACCTCGGCCACCAGCGCGCCGGGCAGCTTGGGCTGCAGCGTGTCCTTCGGCTGGTCGATGCGCGCCAGTTCGACGCGGGCGGCGAGGGCGTTCACGCGGTCGCCGCGTGACAGCGTCGCATCGCGTTGCAGCCGCACGATGGCGTCGTCGAACTGCCCCGCGAGCGCCGCGCGTTCCGGGCTCTCTTCGGCGCTGAGCACCTTGACCATCGCGTCGGCGCCGTAGACCAGCACGTCCATGTGTGTGCGCACCAGCGCCGGGTCGGTCAGCACCCGCTGCACGCGGGCCCGCAGCGCGGCGTCGGGTTTCAATCCCTTGCCGTCGTCACTGGCGGCGAGCGCTTTCAGCCACAGGCGCGTGCTCGTCTCCCCATCACCCGCCGGGCTGCGCGTGGCCAAGTCGGCGAGCAAGGCGACACGATCACCGGCGGCCACGAGCTGTTCTTCGTCGGTGCCCCAGGAGTAGAAAGCCAGCATGCGCCACTCGTTGGCGGACAGCGCACGCCCGGCACGCGCGTCGGCGAGCACGGCCTTCACCGGCCGCCCGCCGGCCAGGCCGGCCTGCAGCACGGCCATCACCTGCGCGGCGTCGGCTTCACCGGGCAGGCGCATGATCTCGGCGCCTTCGGGGGTCATCAGGATCACCGTCGGGTAGCCACGCACCTTGAAGCGGGTGCCGAGCTGCTGCGCGCCGGGCCGGTCGCCGTCGACATGCACGGCAACGAAGGACTTGGCCTGCGCCGCAAAGTCCTGCCGGTTGAACAGCGTGGCCTTCAGCTGGTTGCAGGGCGGGCACCAGGTCGCGCCCCAGTACAGCAGCACCGGCTTCTTCTCGCCGCGAGCCTGCGCAAAGGCGCGATCGACGTCGGCATCGCTCGCGGCCGACTTCCAGGCCACGTTGGTGGAGGGCAGCCCAACTGCGCCGACGCTGCCTGCGGCCAGCGCGGTGGCCAGCAGCAAGGCTTTCAGCAAGGGGCGGATCGGCATGCTCGGTCCCGGTGGAGTCCAGGCCGGCATTGTGCGTCGGTTCGTCCCCTCGGCGTGCCCGGGTACCCGCGTACCCGACCCCAGGCTCTCCTATGCTCGGGCCCCGAAAGGAACCGCCCCATGATGGAACTGCTCTCCGACCCCCAGACCTGGATCGCCTTTGCGACCCTCACCCTGCTCGAGCTGGTGCTGGGCATCGACAACATCATCTTCATCTCGATCCTGGTCGACAAGCTGCCGCCCGAGCGGCGCGAGTTCGCGCGCAAGCTGGGCCTGTTCATGGCGATGTTCATGCGCATCGGCCTGCTGCTGGTGCTGGCCTGGATCGTCGGCCTGGTCGAACCCATTTTCACGATCGCAGGCACCAACATCTCGGGGCGCGACCTGATCCTGATCCTGGGCGGCCTGTTCCTCGTCTACAAGAGCACGACCGAAATCCACGGCTCGCTCGAGGGCGAAGAGGGCGAGGCGGCGAGCGCCGTGAAGGCCACGTTCACCGCCGTGATCGTGCAGATCATGATCATCGACCTCGTGTTCTCGCTCGACTCGATCATCACCGCGGTCGGCATGGTCGACGACGTGCGGGTGATGATCGCCGCGGTGGTCGTCTCGGTCGGCCTGATGATGCTGTTCGCAGGGCCGATCGGCCGCTTCGTGTCGGCGCACCCGACGATCAAGATGCTGGCGCTGTCGTTCCTCGTCGTCGTGGGCATCGTGCTGATCGCTGAGGGCTTCGGCCACCACGTGCCCAAGGGCTACGTCTACTTCGGCATGGCGTTTTCGCTCGGGGTGGAGATGCTCAACATCCGGCTGCGCAAGCGCTCGCGCAAGCCGGTGGACCTGCACAGCCCGTACGAGCCGCCGCAGGCTTAGCGCGCAGCACTGTCAGAAGGCACCCTGGGCGTCATCGTCGAGCGGCGGTTCGGCACTCGCCCGCGCCAGCGCCATCCAGGTCGCGAAAGGAACCCGCCGCGCGCGCCTCGGCGCGGGGCGCACAACTTCGAAGGCGGTCTCGCGGGCGATCATCACGCCGCATTCCGGCGGCACGTCGTCGGGCCCGCCGATGCCTGCCTTCAGCACGTACCAGCACTGGCTGGCGAGCGCGATGTACGCGGCGCGCTTGTTTTCCAGCCGCAGGTCGCCCAGCAGGTCGGCGCGACGCACCTTGATCTCGTGCACGATCGGCTCGACGTAATCTTCCACCGTCGTGTGGCGGATCGAGTAGACATCGGGCATCGCGATGGCCCAGCGGGCGCTGCCGTCGTCCGCGACCAGCGGGGCGCGCAGACTCAAGGCCCGCCAGACGATGCGGCCGTCGCGCTGCATCGCCAGCGCCACGCGTTCGACCAGGGTTTCGTGTGCGCTGCGGGCGGCGCGGTTCTTCTGCAGCGTCGCCACCAACAGCTGCAGGCCGGTGTCGGTGACCCGCAGCGTCTCGCGCCCGGCGTCGTCGCCCCGCCGCTCCAGCAGGCCGGCCGTGAGCAGTTCGACCTCGACCAGGTCCTGGCAGGGCCAGCCGGCCGAGCGCCAGATTTCGCGCAGCCGGCGCCGGTGCACGGCGGTGGCGGTGAAGTGATCCACGGCCCGAGCGTAGCGCCGGTGATCCGCGATCGCGGCCGCTGAACGCTGTGTGCAAGCGGCTGCAACCATGGCACCGCCGTCCCGGTCTACAGTGATGGCATGAACACCACCACCACCCCCTCCCGCGTCACCCAACCGCGCAGCGTCGAGCGCCTGGTCACCGGCCAGGCCACGAGCGACGGCGCCGGCGTCAAGCTGGTGCGGGTGCTGACACAGAACCTGCAGCGCCGGCTCGACCCCTACCTGATGCTCGACGCCTTCGGCACCGACAACCCGGGCGACTACATCGGCGGTTTTCCCGACCACCCGCACCGCGGCTTCGAGACCGTGACCTACATGCTCGACGGCCGCATGCGCCACCGCGACTCGGCCGGTAACGAAGGCCTGCTGCAAGGCGGTGGCGTGCAGTGGATGAACGCCGGGCGCGGCGTCATCCACAGCGAGATGCCCGAGCAGGCCGATGGCCGGATGGAAGGTTTCCAGCTCTGGCTCAATCTGCCGGCCTCGGCCAAGATGGGCGAGCCCTGGTACCGCGACATCCCGGCGGCCGAGATCCCCGAAGCGCTGGCTGACGGCGTGCGGGTGCGCGTGATCGCGGGCACGGCGCTCGGCGTCGCGGGCGCGATGCAGCGCGACGCCACCGCGCCGACCTACCTCGACGTGCAACTCGAATCGGGCGCGCGCTTCGAGCAGGCGCTGCCGGCCGGTCACAACGCCTTTGTCTACGTCTACCGCGGCGCGCTCACGGTCGCCGGCACCGAAGTGCCGCGCCAGCGCATGGCGATCCTGGCCAACACACCGGGCAGCGATGGTGTCGTGCTCGAGGCCGGGCCCGAGGGCGCGAAGGCGATCCTCATCGCCGGTCAGCCGCTGCGCGAGCCGATCGCCCAGCACGGGCCGTTCGTGATGAACACGACCGAAGAGCTCTACCAGGCGGTGGACGACTTCAGGCGCGGCGTGCTGGCATAGACACCGGCTTCTACTCGCTGACCTTGACGCCCTTCCAGAAAGCGACGCGGCCCTTCAGTTGCGGGACCGCCTCGCTGGGTTCGGGGTAGTACCAAGCGGCGTCGGGGTTCATCTCGCCGTTGACGAGCAGGCTGTAGTAATGCGCCTGACCCTTCCAGGTGCCGCCGCTGCGGTGGTTGCTGAAGGTGGTGTACTCCCGCTTGAGTGCCGACTCGGGGAAGTAGTGATCGCCGTCGACGACCACCGTGTCGTCGCTCTCGGCGACGACGACGCCGTTCCAGACTGCTTTCATTTCGGCTCCTTGCTGTGGCGGTACCGCGTCACCGATCCTGGACCAGGAAGCCGCGGTTGGACACCGTGCCCTTCACAACGAAGACGCTGTAAACCGCCCCGGCCAGCAGATCCTGGTCGAGCAGGTCGAGCACCGGTGTCGAGGTGCCGACGGCGTTGACGGTGATGGCCACGTCAGTGGCCTGCTGGACCACGGCGTAAGACGATGCGGTGCCAAGCACGACGTTGCTGGCGACTGATTTCAGGTCCGCTTTCATCGAGAGCGCGCCACCGAGACCGTCGAGCCCGTGCACCAGGCGCAACTTGGCGCTGCCGGCGGCGGTGGGTGGGCGGTTGTCGTCCGGCAGCCAGACCACCATCGGCTGCCCGGCGCTGCGGTACACCATCAAGGTCTGGTCCGAACCGGCGACGAGGGCGACGTCGGGAACGTTGACGGTCGCGTCGTTGACCGTGACGCTCACTGCTTGCGTGCCCGCGGGCACCAACTGGTAGCTCTCGACGGCCGGCCCCGCCGCGGCCGTCATCAAGGCCTGGCCGGCGACCGATGCGCTGACGGTGTCCGCGTTTGGCACCGCTACGCGCACCCGAGCCAGCGCGCCGCTGATCGCGACGATGCTGCCTCGCTCATTCAGCAGCAGCACGCTGACGAGCGCGCCACCGCCCGCGGGGGCGACCACGAGCGTGGCGACCTGCTCTTTCTTCAGCACGACGTCGCCGCTGTCGAAGCGCAGGTCGGTCTTGTCGCCTGCCTTGGTGACCCGGATCCGCCAGGTGCCGGGCGAAAAATTGGAGTAGGTGCTGACTTCCCCAATCTCGGCACCAGCCTGCAATGGCGCCGCAGTGCTCAGGGCATCGCTCGGCGCGGTGACGTAGACATCCAGCGCGCCGGCGTCGGTCGCCACGTTGACGAAACGGAGCTTCGCCTTGTCGTCGTCTTCGCTCCCGTCTTCTTCGAGCAGCAGCGTGCGCGGCGAGCCCTCGACGCCGTAGGCGAGCACGGTGTATGACTCCTGCTTCTCCAGCGCCGGCGTGAACGACACCAGCGGTGTCGTCGAGCCCGGTGTCGCGAGAACGCTGTCGGTCTCGTCGGGGTCGATCTCTTCGTAATCCTCGGTCTGGCCGAAGGTGACCGACGAAAACCGCCGGTCGTCGTCGACCAGCAGGTCGAGCGCGGGGTAGCCACTGGTTGCGTTGACGAGGCGGAGCTCGGCCCGCGTCGGGTTGCTGTCGACGCTGCCGCCGCAGCCGGCGATCAAGGCCGCCATGAACCACCACCACGCCCAGACGGGCATCCTCCAAAACCGCATGCAGATCTCCCGTGTCGAAGGCCGGCATCCTCACGGGCCCGCGCGGCGAAAGCAAGGGGCGCTGCGCAGAAAAAAAAGCGCCCTGGCCGGAGCCGGGGCGCAAGTCACAGACAGTGGGCCGCGGACCTTGCCGCGGCGGGCGCGCGTTCAACCTTGGGCGGTGGCCCCGATGCGTGCCATCTGGTCGGCCGGGGCGTCGCTCACAGCCAGCGCGTTGATACCGGCGAACATGGCGAGCGTCAGCATGGCGGCGGACAGGAGGCTGGCGAGGCGGCTGGTGATCGTGGTGTTCATGTTGAGCTCCTGGGCGTGGCGGGTTGTCGATGGCTGGACTTTAGGAAGCTCACGCACCAGGCGCCATCGCCTTGCGACCGGCCGCCTGTTGTCGCCGACGAAATGCCGCGGGCGCCGATGGGCCGCTGCTCAACGCAGCGACACCTGCGCCCCGGCCGGCGGCGCCGGCTGCCAGGCGAGCCACCAGGCGAGCGGCAGCTCGTTCACGACCCGGTCGGTGGTCTCGTGTTCGGTGATCTGCAGCCCGGCACGCAGGGCCCAGCTCGAGTCGAACCAGCCGCAGGCGGCAGGCTCGGGGACTTCGGCCTGCAACACGCCGACAGTCTCGTCGGCCAGCGGTGCGATATAGCGGACAGGCCGGCGGCGTGTGCGCTGGCCCCAGTGCAATAAGGACAGGATCTTCATCGGTGGCCTCCATCGGGTTCGCCAGGCACCGTGTTGCGTGCCATGGCGTGATGGTCGGCGCGGGCCTGCCGGCACGCCATCACCCCGAGGGCGGGCTGGCGGGGGACCCCCGGTTGGGGGAGGCATGCGACTCAGGCGCTGCGGTCGATCCGCACCGCCAGCACGACCGAGGTCGTGGTCCGGCTCACGCCGTCGATCTCGCCGATCTCGTCGAGCACGGCATCGAGGCGCGCCGTCGATGCCGCGCGCAGCAGCGCGATGTAGTCGAACTCGCCGCTCACGGTGCTGAGTTGGCGCAGTTCGGGCAGCGTCTCGAGCCGGCGCAGCACGGCGCGCGCCGCCTTGGGGCTGAGCGAGATGCCGACGTAGGCCTGGACCCCGGTGTCGGCCACGTCGGCGCCCAGGCGCGCGGTGTAGCCGACGATGACCCCTTCGCGCTCGAGCCGGGCCAGCCGCGCCACGACGGTGGTGCGGGCCACGCCCAGCTTGCGTGCGAGCTCGGCGGTGCTTGCGCGCGCATTGGTCTGGAGCAGGGCGATGAGCCCTTGGTCGGTGGTATCGATGGAGCGGTGGGTGGGCATGATTGGACGATACGTCGGAAGGGTCCGACGTATCGTCGGTAGGAGCTGCTTTTTCGTCGTAATGTGGCTTTCTTTCGTCAGCGCCGGTTTCTAGACTTCTAGCATCAGCCTTCGAAGGAAACCATCATGAAGATCGCCCTGCTCGGCGCCGGTCACATCGGCCAGACCATCGCCCGCCTGCTCGCCGCCAGTGGCGACTACCAGGTCACCGCGGTCGACAAGAGCAAAGCCGCGTTGCAGCGTCTGGTCGGCCCCGGCATCACGACGCGGGTCGCCGACTCCGACGACCACGCCGCGCTGCTGGCCGCCATGCGCGGCCATGACGCCGTGATCAATGCGCTGCCGTACCACCTGGCGGTGACCGCGGCCACGCTGGCAAAGGAGGCCGGCTGCCATTACTTCGACCTTACCGAAGACGTGGCCGCCACGCGGGCGATCAAACAACTCGCGGAGGGCGCCCGCACTGCCTTCATGCCGCAGTGCGGCCTGGCACCGGGCTTCATCGGCATCGTCGCGCAGCACCTGAGCCAGGGCTTCGACACCCTGCACGACGTCAAGATGCGCGTCGGTGCGCTGCCGGCTTTCCCGACCAACGCGCTGAAATACAACCTGACCTGGAGCGTCGACGGCCTCATCAACGAGTATTGCCATCCCTGCGAGGCGATCCGCAACGGCCAGAGCATCGAGGTCCTGGCGCTCGAAGGCATGGAGCACTTCTCGCTCGACGGCACCGAGTACGAGGCCTTCAACACCAGCGGGGGCCTCGGTACCCTGTGCGAAACGCTCGCCGGCCGCGTGCGCAACCTCGACTACAAGAGCGTGCGCTACCCCGGCCACCAGGCGCTGATGAAGATGCTGCTCGAAGACCTCCAGTTGCGGGACGACCAGGTCACGCTGAAGGACATCATGCGCCGCTCGGTGCCCGGCACGATGCAGGACGTGGTGCTGGTGTTCGTGACCGTCAGCGGTCTGCGCGGCGGCTCGCTGGTGCAGGAGGTGTTTGCCCGCAAGATCTTTGCGGACCGCAGCGAGTCGGCGCCGTTGAGCGCGATCCAGATCACCACCGCGGCCGGCATCTGCGCCGCGGTCGATCTGTTCCGCGAAGGACAGTTGCCACAACGCGGATTCATCCGCCAGGAGCAGGTGGCGTTGCCCGCGTTCCTGGCCAACCGATTCGGCGCCGCCTACCAGCAGAGCCGGCAGGTGGAGTCGATCGGCTGAGCGCGGGCTTAGATCAGCCCGGTCTTTCGGATCGCCTCGATCGTGATCGAGGTCAGCGCGCTCACCTGAGCCGGGATGTCGGCCGAAGCGGGCGTGCTCGCGCTGCCGGACCAGACCAGCTTGCCGCTCGTGACGATGGCGACCGAAGAACTCGAGTTCAGCCCCTGGGTCATGCTCGCGCCGCCGATCGGCAGCGTGATCCCGATCCCGCCGAAGCTGAAGCCGCCGCCACGATAGCCGCCGCCGCTGCCGCCGCCCACGCCGATGCCGACCTGGGCTCCCGGGCTCACCATGGCCACGTCGCCCTGCTGGAGCGACATGGTGGCGAACGCAGCGACACCGCTGGCGCGCGCGGCGGCTCGCAACTCGTCTGAGGTGTCCCCGCTGGCCCAGGGGAATCCGGCGATCGAGTAGCTGGGCGTGACGGCCGCGCCACGTGCGCCCAGCTGGCTAGTCCACTGGTCTTCGCAGACGCGGCGCAGGGCCTCGTCTGGGCCGCGGCAAACCACCAGCACCCGCGCGCCTTTCAGCGCGCCGGCTGGGAGCGCCGGGTCGCGCCACTCGCTGCTCATCTGCGTCGTCGCGCAGCCTGCGAGCAGCGCCGCGGTCACCACGGCCGGCAGGCCGATGCGCGAGGACCGGAGCAGCCTCATCCTCAGAGCCGCTCGAACACGGCAGCGATGCCCTGCCCGCCGCCGATGCACATCGTCACGAGCGCGTAGCGCCCGCCGGTGCGGTGAAGTTCGTAGATCGCCTTGGTCGCGATGAAGGCGCCCGAGCAGCCGATCGGGTGGCCGAGCGCGATTGCGCCACCGTTCGGGTTGGTCTTCTTCATGTCGAGCTCGAGCCCGCGCGAGACCGCGATCGCCTGCGCCGCGAAGGCCTCGTTGCTTTCGATCACGTCCATCTGGTCAAGCGTGACGTCGCCTTTCTTGAGCGCCATCTTCGAGGCGGGAATCGGCCCTTCGCCCATGATCTCGTTCGGCACGCCGGCCACCGCGTAGCCGGCCAGCCGCGCCAGCGCCTTGTGGCCGTGTGCTGCCGCCACCGTGGCATCGGCCAGCACCAGGAACGCCGCGCCGTCGTTGATGCCCGAGGCGTTGCCGGCGGTGACGCTGCCGCCGTCCTTCTTGAACGCCGGCTTGAGCTTGGCCAGCGATTCGAGCGTGGTGCCGGCTTTCACATGCTCGTCGGTGTCGAACACGACCGCGCCCTTGCGGGTCTGCTTGACGATGGGAAAGATCTGGCTCTTGAAGCGCCCTTCGGCGATGGCTGCGGCGGCCTTGCGGTGCGAGTCGACGGCGAGCTGGTCCTGCTCTTCGCGGGTGATGCCCCACTTG
>DATDER010000257.1:0-10503 GCA_036523095.1 Rubrivivax sp. | reverse complement strand
GCGGAGTCGGCACGCCAGCTCGGTGTGCCCGAGCACGCCGTCGTCAAGACGCTCGTGATGCAGGACGAGCGCGCCCAGCCCCTGGTCGTGCTGATGCACGGCGACAAGCAGGTCAGCACGAAGAACCTGGCGCGGGCCATCGGTGCCAAGTCGGTCGAGCCCTGTCAGCCCGAGGTAGCGCAGCGCCACAGCGGCTACCTAGTCGGCGGCACTTCGCCCTTCGGCCTGCGCAAGTCGATGCCTGTCTACGTCGAGGCCACGGTGCTGGCGCTGCCGCGGCTGTATATCAATGGCGGGCGTCGGGGTTACCTGGTCGGCATCGAGCCTGCCGTGCTGAGCGACAAGCTGGGCGCCCGCGCCGTCGCGTGTGCGCTGTAGCGCGCGGGGGCGGCGCGTAAACTCTTCGCCCCATGCAGGGCCTGAATTCCGTCGTTGCCATCGTCGCCGCTTATCTGGTGGGATCGCTGTCCTTTGCCGTCATCGTGAGCCGCGTGATGGGGTTGTCCGACCCGCGCAGTTATGGCTCGAAGAACCCCGGCGCGACCAACGTGCTGCGCTCGGGCAACAAGGTGGCGGCGCTGTTGACGCTGGCTTTCGATGCGCTCAAGGGCTATGTTCCGGTGTTCCTGGCGCTGCTTTGGCAGCAGCGCTTCGAATTCAGCGACATGACGGTGGCGCTGGTCGGCCTGGCCGCCTTTCTTGGGCACCTGTGGCCGGTGTTCTTCCGCTTCCAGGGTGGCAAGGGCGTGGCGACGGCGGCCGGTGTGCTGCTCGCGCTGCAACCCGTGCTGGGCCTTGCGACGGTGTTGACCTGGGCCATCGTCGCGGGATTCTTCCGCTATTCGTCATTGGCATCGATCGTGGCGGCGGCCTTTGCGCCCTTCTTCCAGTTGCTGATGTGGGGTGCGCAGCCGGCGCTCGCAGCGATCGTGCCGATGAGCCTGCTGCTGGTGTGGCGCCATGCCGGCAACATCCGCAAGCTGTTCGCGGGCACCGAGTCCCGGCTCGGGCAAAAGCCCGCCAGTGCGCCGCCCCCCCGACCCAAACACAAAGGACACCACTGACATGGTTCAACGATTCGACGTCGGCACGCGGTTGTCCGAGATGGCGATTCACAACGGCGTGTGTTACCTCGCCGGCCAGGTCGCTGCCGACGCCACGCAGGACATCACGGGCCAGACGCAGCAGGTGCTGGCTGCGATCGACGCGTTGCTCGCACGCGCCGGCACCGACAAGCGCAGGCTGCTGATGTGCCAGATCTTCATCGCCGACTTGGCCGATTTCGCGGCCATGAACGCGGTCTGGGAGGCCTGGGTGCCCGCCGGCAATGCGCCGCCTCGCGCGACCGTTCAGGCGGCGCTGGCCAAGCCCGAGTGGCGTGTCGAGCTGGTGGTGACGGCGGCGCTTTGATGGCCACCAACCGGCGTTCACTGCTTGCGCTGTCGACGCTGGTGCTGGCTGCCGGCGCGGCCGGCTCGTGGTGGTCGGCGCACCAAAAGGCCCAAGTCGGCGAGCAGCTCGCGCGCGCGGCCAAGCCCGGCGACATCCACATGCTGTCGTCCACGACGTGCTCGATCTGCACCACCACGCGCACCTGGTTCCAGCGCAACGGCGTCGCCTTCGAGGAATGTTTCGTCGAGCAGTCCGCCGATTGCCGGGCGCTCTACGAAGCGACACGAGCGCCCGGCACGCCTGTGCTGCTGGTGCGCGGTGTACCGCAGGTCGGCTTCGATCCGCAGCGGGTGCTCGCGGCGCTCAGTCCGGCGTCGTGAGGCCGAGCAGCGCCGGGTCGCCGCGGCCGCGCCGCACCAGCACGGCGCCGTCGCCACTGAGGTCGACCACGGTCGTCGGCTCCATCGGGCAGGCACCGGCGTCGACCACCGCCTGAATCTGCTTCTCGAAGCGGGCGCGGATCGCGCCGGCGTCGTTCATCGGCTCGGTCTCGCCGGGTGCGATGAGCGTGGTCGCGAGCAGCGGCTGGCCGAGGATGGCAAGCAGTTCCTGCGTCACGCGGTGCGCCGGCACCCGCAGCCCGATCGTGCGCCGTGAGGGATGCGACAGCCGGCGTGGCACCTCCTTCGTCGCCTCGAGGATGAACGTGAAGGGCCCCGGGGTGCCGAGTTTGAGCAGGCGGTACTGGCGGTTGTCGACGCGCGCGTAGCTGGCCAGCTCGCTCAGGTCGCGGCAGAGCAGCGTCAGGTGGTGTTTGTCGTCGACCTGGCGGATCCGGCGCAGGCCTTCGGCCGCGGCCTTGTCGTCGAGCCGGCAGACGAAGGCGTAGCTCGAGTCGGTGGGCACCGCGGCCAGGCCCCCCGCTTGCAGCAACTGCGCCGCCTGCCGCAACAAGCGCGGCTGCGGGTTGTCGGGATGGACCTCGAAGAGCTGCGACACGGCGCCGATTGTCTTCGCTGCGCTATCCTTGCGCCATGAAGATCATCCTGCGCTGGTTCCTGCTCGCCGCCGCCCTGCTGCTGGTGGACTACCTCTACCCCGGGGTCACGATCGCGAGCTTCGGCGCTGCTCTATTGGCGGCCTTCGTGCTCGGCCTGTTCAACACGCTGGTGCGGCCGATCCTGATCCTGCTCACGCTGCCGGTGACGCTGGTCACCCTCGGTTTGTTCCTCTTTGTCATCAACGCACTGATGTTCTGGGCCGCGGCCTCGGTGCTCGACGGCTTCAATGTCACCGGCTTCGCCGCGGCGCTGATCGGCTCGGTGCTGTACAGCCTGTGCGCGCTGGTGATCGATGTGGCGATGGAGCGTGTGTTCGCGCGTTCCAGCAGCTGAAGACCCGCGCAAGCCGCTGCGCCGGCGCCGGTTTCAGCGCGCGCGAATCACGCGGTCCTGCAGCGCCTTCCACACCGGCGTGAGCCGGACGGGCAGATCGGGCAGTGTCCCGAGGTCGACCCGGCTCTCGTCGGGCGAATGGAAGTCGCTTCCGCGCGACGCGAGGAGGCCGAATTCGATCGCGGTGTCGGCGTACTTGATCTGGTCGGCCGCGCTGTGCGCGCCCGTCAGGACCTCGACCGCCCGCCCGCCGTGGGCGATGAACTCGGTGAAGAGCGCGTATTCCTCGGTCGGCGTGAACTTGTAGCGTGCCGGGTGGGCGATCACGGCCTCACCGCCCGCCTGGGTGATCCAGCGCACCGCGTCGCCCAGGCGCGCCCAGCGGTGCGGCACGTAACCCGGTTTGCCTTCGGTGAGGTAACGCTTGAAGACGTCGTAGGTGTCTAGGCAGACTCCGGTGTCGACGAGCCAGCGTGCGAAGTGGGTGCGCGAGATCAGGTCGGGATTGCCGACGAACTGCAAGGCGCCCTCGTAGGCGCCGCGGATGCCCACCTTGGCCAGGCTGTCCGCCATGTCCCGGGCCCGCGCCGCGCGCCCGCCGCGGGTCGCCGCCAGGCCCTGCTGAAGTGCGCTGTCGTCGGGGTCGAAGCCGAGGCCGACGATGTGCACCGTGACGTCGGCGAAGCTGACCGAAATCTCGCAACCGGTGAGGTAATCGAGGCCGATCGCACGCGCTGCCGCTGCCGCACGGTGCTGGCCGCCGATTTCGTCGTGGTCGGTCAGCGCCCAGAGCTCGACGCCGTTCTTCAGCGCACGGTCGGCCAGCGCCTCGGGTTCGAGCGTGCCGTCGGAGACGACGGAGTGGCAATGCAGGTCGGCGTTGAGCAGATTCACCCGCTGATTGTAGGAAGTCGGTGCGGCGATGTCGGGCGCAGGGTCGGCGCCGCGGCCAGGTTTCAGCTTTCGGCCTCGCGCAGCGCGGCGAAGCGCCGTTCCATCTCTTGCCGCATCTCCTTGCGCACGATCGCGGCGGCGTGGCGCCTGCGTTCGTCGCTCGACGCCGGCCGCAACGGTGCCACCGGCACCGGCTTGCGCTCGTCGTCCACCGCGACCATCGTGAAATAGCAGCTGTTGACGTGCCGCACCGCCTGGCTGCGGATGTCTTCTGCGATGACCTTGATGCCGACTTCCATCGACGAGGTGCCGGTGTGGTTGATGCACGCCAGCAGCGTCACCAGTTCGCCGACCCGGATCGGCTGCCTGAAGGTGACCTGGTCGACGCTGAGCGTGACGACGTAACGGCCGGCGTAGCGGCTGGCACAGGCGTAGGCTGCCTGGTCGAGCAGCTTGAGCAGCGTGCCGCCGTGCACGTTGCCGGCGAAGTTGGCGGTGTCGGGTGTCATCAACACCGTCATCGTGAGCTGGTGTGAAGGCAGGTCCATCGTGCGCCTGCCTTCAATCGGGCTTGATCTTCGCGCGCGCGATCACCGGCTTCCAGCGTTGCTGCTCCTGTTCGATGAAACGTGCGAACTCGGGCCCCGTGCTGCCGACCGCCAGCGCGGCCTCGCTTTCCAGCAGCTTGAGCGCGGCAGGCTCCTTCACCGCGCGCGCCGACGCGGCCGCGAGCTTGTCGGCCGCGGCCTGCGGCAGCGACGCCGGGGCCAGCAGGCCGTACCACTGCGTCATCTCGAATCCCGGGAATCCCTGCTCGGCCACCGTCGGCACGTCGGGCAGTTGCGCCAGTCGCTGCGGCGTGCCGGTGGCGATGCAGCGCAGCTTGCCTGTCTTGATGAATTGCAGCACCGCCGGCGCGCCCACCGCGGCGGCGTCGATGCGTCCACCCATCAGGTCGGTGAGCTGCGGGCCGGTGCCGCGGTAGGGCACGTGCAGCACGAAGGTGTTGCTCGCCATCTTCAGGTACTCGAAGGCCAGGTGGCCGGCGCTGCCGTTGCCGGCCGAGCCGTAGTTCAGGCTGCCGGGCTTGGCCTTGGCCAGCGCGATGAACTCCTTCAGGTCCTTCGCCGGCAGGTCGGGCCGCACGACGTACAGGCTCGGCACCTTGGACAGCAGCGAAATCGGCCTGAAGCTCTTGTTCGGGTCGTAGGGCAGCTTGTCGAAGATGAAGGGGTTGACGGCCAGGGTGCCGATGTGGCCGAGGATCAGCGTGTGCTGGTCGTCGGCGCGTGCGACCTCGCCCATCGCGACGTTGCCGGCGGCGCCGGGTTTGTTGTCGACGAAGACACTCTGGCCCAGAAGCTTGGTCAACTCGGCGGCGGTGGCGCGGGCCACGATCTCGGAGCTGCCGCCGGGCGCAAAGGGCACGACGAGGCGGATCGGCTTGTTCGGCCACGCGGCCTGGGCCAGCGCCGCAAGCGGAAACAGGCCACCCGCCGCGGCCGTGGCGGCCAGGCGCAGCGTGTCGCGCCGCGACATCGGATTCGTGTGCATCGAGGTCTCCTTGTTGTGGCTGGCGGCTGTGCCTGCGCCGGACGCCGCGCTACAGGATAATCCCGCCATGGCCGACCCCACCCCCAACGACGTGCGCAGCTACATCGCCGCCGGCCTGCCTTGCGAGCATGTCGAGGTCGAAGGCGACGGCCGGCATTTCTTCGCCACCATCGTGTCCGCCACCTTCGAAGGGCGCTCGCGTGTGGCACGCCACCAGCAGGTCTACAACGCCCTGGGCGATAGAATGCGCGAGCAGATTCACGCGCTCTCGATGAAGACGCTGACCCCCGCCGAACACGCCGCTCAGGTTGCCCCCTCGGGCACGGCGGCACCCCACCACCACTGAATACCGCCCGTGGTGCGCCGCGGGTGGCAGGTGCGCCTCTCCGGGGCCGGCGCACCGATCCACCTGCGGTGCGCTGCAGGCGAATGCGACTCGAAGGCCCAGCCTCATGGACAAACTCCTCATCCGCGGCGGCCGCCCCTTGAACGGTGAGGTCACCATCACCGGCGCCAAGAACGCGGCGCTGCCCGAGCTCTGCGCCGCGCTGCTCACCACCGAACCCGTCACGCTGAGCAATGTGCCCGGCCTGCACGACGTCGCGACGATGCTCAAGCTGCTGCGCCACATGGGCGTGCGTGCCGAGCGCTCGGATGCACGTCCGGAGGTCGTGGCGCTGGACGCGTCGAAGGTCGACAACCGCGAGGCGCCGTACGAGCTGGTCAAGACGATGCGTGCGTCGATCCTGGTGCTGGGCCCATTGCTGGCCCGCTTCGGCGAAGCGCGCGTCTCGCTCCCCGGCGGTTGCGCGATCGGCTCGCGTCCGGTCGACCAGCACATCAAGGGCCTGCAGGCGATGGGCGCCGAGATCACGGTCGAGCACGGCTACATCGTCGCGCGGACGCCGCGCCTGAAGGGCGCACGCATCACGACCGACATGGTCACCGTCACCGGGACCGAAAACCTGCTCATGGCGGCGACGCTGGCCGAAGGCGAAACGGTGCTCGAAAACGCGGCGCAGGAGCCCGAGGTGCCCGACCTGGCCGAGCTGCTGATCTCGATGGGCGCGCAGATCGAAGGCCACGGCACGGGCCGCATCCGCATCCGCGGTGTCGATCGCCTGCACGCGCCGACGCAGCCGCACCACATCGTGCCGGATCGCATCGAGAGCGGGACGTTCCTGTGCGCCGTCGCGGCGGCGGGGGGCGACGTGCTGCTCAAGAACGCCAACGCCGAGCACCTCGGCGCGGTGATCGACAAGCTGCGCGATGCCGGCACCACGATCGAATCCGGCAACGGCTGGATCCGTGCCAAGGCCGGCGGCCGGCCGCGTGCAGTGAGTTTTCGCACCAGCGAGTACCCGAATTTCCCGACCGACATGCAGGCACAGTTCATGGCCGTGGACAGCATCGCCGAAGGCACGTCGACGATCAGCGAGACGATCTTCGAGAACCGTTTCATGCACGTGAACGAACTCGTCCGGCTGGGCGCGAAGATCGTGATCGACGGCCACACGGCGGTGGTGCACGGCGTGCCGCAGCTATCGGGTGCCACCGTGATGGCGACCGACCTGCGCGCCTCGGCCGGCCTGGTGATCGCCGGCCTCGTCGCGCAAGGCGAGACCGTGGTCGACCGCATCTACCACCTCGACCGCGGTTACGACCGGATGGAAGACAAGCTTCGTGCCCTGGGCGCCGACATCGAGCGAATCAAGTGAGGCCCCCGAACTCACTTCGTTCGCGCCCCCCCGAGGGGGGACGCAGTGCCTGTCGGGCGGCCGGGCAGGCACCGCGATGATCACGCTTGCCCTGTCGAAGGGCCGCATCTTCGATGAATCGCTGCCGCTGCTGCGCGCAGCCGGCATCGAGGTTACCGAAGATCCCGAGCGCAGCCGCAAGTTGATCCTGGGCACCAACCGCGCCGACGTGCGTGTCGTGCTGGTGCGTGCGACCGACGTGCCCACCTACGTGCAATACGGCGGCGCCGACCTCGGCGTGGCCGGGCTGGACTCGCTGCTCGAACATGGCGACGACGGCCTCTACCGCCCGCTCGACCTGAAGATCGCACGCTGCCGCATGAGCGTGGCGGTGCGTGACGACTTCGACTACGCCGCCGCCGTGCGCCAGGGCTCGCGCATCCGCGTCGCCACCAAGTTCACGCACACCGCGCGCCAGCACTTCGCCGACAAGGGTGTCCACGTCGACCTGATCAAGCTCTATGGCTCGATGGAGCTCGCGCCGTTGACGGGACTGGCCGACGCGATCGTCGACCTGGTCTCGAGTGGCAGCACGCTGCGCGCGAACCATCTGGTCGAGGTCGAGAAGATCATCGACATCTCGGCCCGCCTCGTCGTCAACCAGGCGGCGTTGAAGCTCAAGCGCGCGCCCATCCGGGCCCTGATCGATGCCTTCGAGGGTGCGACTCCGTGAGCTTGGCGATGCGCAGCCTGAGCACGGCCAATGCCGATTTCGAAGCCCAGTTCGAGCGCCTGCTGCACTGGTCGGCCGAGACCGACGCCGCGATCGAGGAGCGAGTGGCTTCGATCCTGGCCGAGGTGCGATCACGCGG
Organism: Rubrivivax sp.; assembly: GCA_036523095.1. Classification (GTDB taxonomy): domain Bacteria; phylum Pseudomonadota; class Gammaproteobacteria; order Burkholderiales; family Burkholderiaceae_C; genus Rubrivivax. The sequence goes on along the minus strand of DATDER010000257.1, from coordinate 2,700 downwards.
CGACGCCGCGTTGCTGGAATTCACCGCGCGCTTCGACGGTGTCAGGGCGGCGTCGGTGGCCGAACTCGAGATCGGCGCCGACGCGCTGCGTGCAGCGCTCGAGACCATCACGCAGCCGCAGCGCAGCGCGCTGCTGGCCGCTGCGGCGCGCGTGCGCAGCTACCACGAACGCCAGCTCGAAGCCTGCGGCCGCAGCTGGCGGTACCACGACGCCGACGGCACGCTGCTGGGCCAGAAGGTGACGCCGATCGACCGCGTCGGCATCTATGTGCCCGGTGGCAAGGCGGCGTACCCGTCGAGCGTGTTGATGAACGCGATTCCGGCGCAGGTGGCGGGTGTGGGCGAGATCGTGATGGTCGTTCCCACCCCGAACGGCGAACGCAACGCGCTCGTGCTGGCCGCCGCGCACGTCGCAGGCGCACACCGTGTCTTCACCGTCGGCGGTGCGCAGGCCATCGCCGCGCTGGCTTACGGCACCGCCACCGTGCCCCAGGTCGACAAGATAACCGGCCCAGGCAACGCGTTCGTCGCGAGCGCCAAGCGGCGGGTCTTCGGCCAGGTCGGCATCGACATGATCGCGGGGCCGAGCGAGATCCTCGTGCTCGCCGACGGCAGCACGCCCGCCGACTGGGTCGCGATGGACCTCTTCAGCCAGGCCGAACACGACGAACTCGCGCAGAGTATCCTGCTCTGTCCCGACGCGGTCTACATCGCCGAAGTGCGCGCGGCGATCGAGCGCCTGCTGCCCGGCATGCCGCGCCGCGACGTGATCCGGGCTTCGCTCGAAGGGCGCGGGGCGCTGATCCGGACACGCTCGATGGAAGAGTCGTGCGGCATCAGCAACCGCATCGCGCCCGAGCACCTCGAGATCAGTTCACGCGACCCGCAGCGCTGGGAGCCGCTGCTCAAGCACGCCGGCGCGATCTTCCTCGGCGCCTACACGAGCGAAAGCCTGGGCGACTACTGCGCCGGGCCGAACCATGTGCTGCCGACGGCGGGCAGCGCACGCTTCAGTTCACCGCTGGGTGTCTACGATTTCCAGAAGCGCAGCAGCCTGATCGAGGTCAGCGAAGCCGGGGCACAGGTGCTGGGCCCGATCGCCGCCGAACTGGCTTACGGCGAAGGCCTGCAGGCCCACGCGCAGGCGGCCGAGATGCGGCTGCGGGTCAAGGGAAGCGGCGTCTAACCCGCGCGCGCGATCTCGCCGCTGCGGCCGGCCCACGCCGCCATGATCTCGCGGTTGTGCGGCACGTTCTGCAGGAAGCTGCGCCGCGCCGCGGGGTCGCTGATGCGCTCGGCCTGCTCCTGAAGTTCGGCATGAACGCTGGCCAGCACCTCGGCCGCGCGCGGGTCGCCGGCGGCGCGCAGCACCTGGAAGCAGGTCAACGGCAGCCGCAGCGGCTCTTCGGTGCCATCGAAAGTGCCGCCGGCGGCCATGTGCGCGAGGATCAGTTCGACCTGTTCCACCGCCGCTGGCAGGTCGCCCTGCACCAGCGCCACCCGGGCCAGCCCGGCCACGGGGTCGAGCACCTGCTGGCGGCGCATCTGCAACTCGAGCAACTGATCGCGTGACTGGCGGTAGGCCGCTGCCGCCTCTGTGTGGCGGCCAAGCGCGAGCTCGGCGTGGCCGCCGACGAGGCGGGCGTAAGCCACGAGGTCGCGCTGGCCGCAGCCGGTGGCGATTTCGTGCGCGGTGTTCGCGTAGGCGAGAGTGCTGCTGTCGTCGCCCTGCAGGTTTGTCACCGACGCCAGGTTGACTAGCACCGAGGCCTCGGCGTCGCGCCGGCCGACGTCGCGTGCCACGCGCAGGCCGTCGTCGAGGTGCGCCCGCGCCCGCTCGTAGTCGCCCAGCAGCGAGTAGATCGCGCCCAGGTTGTTCAACTCGACACTCTGGCGCGACAGGTTGCCGCTCACACGGTCCATCGCCAGGCTCTGCTCGAAGGACTGCGCGGCACGCATCAGGTCGCCGCGTTCCATCGCGATCAAACCCACAATATTCAGCAGTAGTGTTTCATTCTTCGTGTCGCCGTGGCTGCGCGCGAGCGGCAGGTGCTTGTCGACTACCTCTTGGGCCATGCCGTAGAGGCCTTGGCGGATCAGCGCTTCGGCCAGCGCGCATGCCGCCTGGGCCGCGAGCGCGTGCTCGCCGGCGCCGTCTGCCAGAGCGATGGCCAAGCGCGCCTCCGCCTCGACCGCCACATGCTCCCCCCGGACAATGTGGGTGCTGGCGCGACAGAAAGCCACCTCGGCGCGGCGGGCATCGTCGCCGAGCGCGTCAGCTAGTGACTGCAGGGTCTCGAGATCGGAGGCGTGGGCTGCCTGGTCATCCTTGTAACGAAGGTAGCTTTCGCGCACGACGAGCAGGCGCCAGAGGGTCGCCGCGTCGTCCGGCGCCGCGAGGGCGAGCGCTCGCGCGACGTGCGCCATCATCTCGGCGTTGGCGAAGCGCGCAGACGCGTACTCGGCCGCGCGGCAGAAGAACTCGCAGGCGCGAGCGTCGTCGCCCGCGCGTTCGAAGTGCTCGGCGGTCAGGCCCAGGATATCGCCCGTACGCGCACCCCCCAACTCGGCGAGCCAAGCCGCGACGAGCGCGTGGTACTCGCGCCGCTGGCGCTTGAGCACGCTGTCATAGGCCACCTGGTGCAGCACCTGGTGGCGGAAGACGAACTCGCGCAGGCCGTCGAAGGTGTCGGTCTCGCT
>DATDER010000256.1:0-33037 GCA_036523095.1 Rubrivivax sp. | reverse complement strand
GCCGGAAAGATCCGGTACTTCGGCGTGTCCAACTATTCGGGCTGGCACCTGATGAAGATGCTCGCGCTCGCGGACAAGCACGCATTGCCCCGACCGGTCACGCATCAGGTGTACTACACCTTGACCGATCGCGACTTCGAGTGGGAGCTGATGCCCCTGGGGCTAGACCAGAACGTCGGCACGCTGGTATGGAGCCCGCTCGCCGGGGCCAAGCTGAGCGGAAAAGTGGGGCGCAAGAAGACGCCGCCGGCGGACAGCCGCTCTGCCACCGATGCGAGCTGGGAAGTTCCGCAGGAGCGGCTGTTCGCTGTCACGGACGTGCTCGAAGCCATTTCGGAAGAACTTGGCCAGTCGATACCGCGTGTCGCACTCGCATGGTTGCTGAGCCGGCCGACGGTGTCTTCGATCGTGATCGGCGCCCGCAACGTCGTGCAACTCCAGGACAACCTGGCAGCCGCGCAAGTCCGGCTCAGCGCGGAGCAGATCGCGAGGCTGGACCAAGCCAGCGCCGTCCGCCCGCCCTATCCCTACTGGCATCAGCGCAGGACGTTCCTGACGCGCAATCCGCTGCCGGTCTGAGGCGTCCGCGATTGCGGTCAGGTGGCACGCCGACCATGAGCGGTGGTTCGAACGTCGAACCCGCGCGCTGAGGATCAAGGCAGCGCGCCGAGCCTGGCGAGATGGTCAGGCGGAGAGCCCATGATCGCGCCGTAGCTGCCACTCGATCTGCTTCAGCACCTTGGGACCCCCCTGGACGATCCTTGCCGCTTCGGGCCGACGGGTCGTGGGGTCGTGCTTCTGACACCATGCACTCAATGCCGCGAGCAGCGGCAAAAGATCGACTCCCTTTTCCGTGAGGCTGTAGACCGCCTTCTGGGCATGAGTCGGGTCACCCTCCTTGCGCAGGATGCCGCTGCGGACCAGCGTGGCCAACCGATCCGCGAGCACGTTGCTCGAGATGGCTTCCTCCGACTGCAGGAACTCGCGGAAGCGTCGCTTTCCCGCGAACATCAGATCGCGAATGACCAGCAGCGTCCACCGGTCGCCTACCAACTCCAGCGCGGTGCTGATGGGGCAATTGGATCGCTGGTCTTGTCTCATGCAAAGACTCTACACCAGTTGTCTTTCGCAACCGGTTGAGGCAGACTTGCACTCTTGAAATGCAACCAGTCGAGGCGACCAGTGAGCTACCAGACCTATCACGGCAGCTGCCACTGCCAAGCGGTTCGCTATGAAGCGCAGTTTGATCTCGCGGCAGGCAGCAACCGCTGCAACTGCTCCATCTGCAGCAAAGCCCGCGCATGGTTTCTGTTCGTTCGCGGCGACAGTTTCAAGCTGCTCACGGGCGAGGAGGTGCTGAGCGACTACCGGTGGTTGCCGCCCGGGCGCTTCGAATCCGGTCTGACCTACCGCTTTTGCTCCCGCTGCGGCGTACGCCTTTTCGCGACGGGTCAGTGGGCACAAATGGGTGGGCGCTTTTACGCGATCCACGTCCCTACCCTGGACGATGTCGTCTGGGAGAAGTTGGTCGCGGCGCCGCTGAACTTCATCGACAACGCACACGACCGCCCCGATCGCGCGCCGGCTGACACCCGATTGATGTGAGGGAGCTGGCATCGCTGGACTGTCAGCCGAACGAACGTCGGCTTCGCCGTGACTCGCCTAACGCCTTCGGGTCGGGTACGGCTCGACCCCGGAAGGGCGCGGGAGCCGATCGCGGGCGGCCATCAGCCGGTCATGGTCGAGTGACCGGCGGCGGAGCCAGCCCGGGCGTAAGGGGCGTGGGCCTTCCTAAGCCATGAAGGGTCGCACGAGCCGACATACGGCGACTGCGCCGGGAGGGTCACGGCGTTTGCTTGCCCCGAAGCGGGCGCCTGCGCGACGTCCCCGGGGCCCCCTGTGTGCGGGCCGACAGTTGGCGCCAGACACCCGACGCCCAGCGGCGCCGTCACCCCGGACGCTCAAGCCTTCACTTCGACCACCTGTTCGAAGCCACCGAATATCATGCGTTTGCCATCGAACGGCATGGGCGGGTTGCCGGGTGTGGACGGATCCATGCGCGGGTCTTCCGTCATCTTCTTCATGGCGGCGTCGCGCGTGGCCTTGTCCGGCCATTCGACCCACGAAAAAGCCACCGTTTCCTCGGCCGTGGCCTGGACCGCACGGCGGAAGTCGGTGACTTTTCCATCGGGGACATCGTCGCCCCAGCCTTCGATCACTCGGATCGCGCCCAGCTCGATGAATAGCGAGTCGAAATGACGCGCGTGCTCGATGAACTTCTGCTTGTTGGCGGTGGGGACCGCGATCACGAAACCATCGATGTAGGACATGTCTTCACTCCTGTTGGGTTGACGGTCGGCGCGCCGCCTGAGGGCGCCTTGAATCCCATCGACGAACGACAGCAAACCGAATCGACATGGTCTCCCCGGCACGAGTACACGCGCCCTGCAGCGGCGCTGGAGCAAGCAGTGCCTCTCAAGCCATGCCCACTCCTGGCCGGTGCCGTCGCCCGCAAATGTCAGCTGAGCAGCATTGTCAATTTGGATGACGGGTTCCAGGCAGCGAGTTCGCCGGGCCGGCTGTCAAGCCTCGACCTTAGCGGTCGGTGACGTGCCGAGAAAGCATACGGAGGCACGCCCGGATTCTCATGGGCCGTGGGCGCCCCGGTCGCGGTTCACCTGCGCTTCGCCTCGTCGCGGTGCGCGCTGGCGCGTCGCACCAGGTCGCAGAATGCTCCGCCGCCGGGGTCAGAGGCAGGCCGGTGCGCTGCACGATGCAGATCGGCGGTGCTGGTAGCGCCTCGACAACATTGATGGCTGCACCACCTCGCGCGCCGGCGGAAACTGCAACCACTGAATCGGCGCCATCAACAACAGGTCCGACGACGACAGCACGGACAGGAAGGTCAACGACGACTGGGCGCGCAGCACCAGGCGCGGCGGCGGCAGGCCATGCTGCGCAAACAGGGGCCCAAACTGCGGACCGACTGTTCGGCGACGCCTACCTGTGGTCGGTGCTTGGCGCCGGCCGTGCGCAGATGCCGCTCGCGGCCATGGCGGCGGCGCAAGGCGGCAACGTGCGCGTCGGGCTCGAGGATTCGCTGTGGGACGGGCCGGGGCAACTGGCCGGCAGGAACACCGATCAAGTGCGACGCGTGCGCGGCATCGTCGAGGGCCTGGGCATGCAGATCGCATCGCCCGACGAGGCTCGCGCGATGCTGGGCTTGAAGGGAAAGAACGAGGTGGGCTTCTAGAGGGTCGTGGACTTGACCCCAGTTGCACAGACGGGTTGGGACTTGATTCTCAAGTCACTCAATCCACCGCCGTCAACTTGGCCACGCTCAGCGCGAGCCATTTGGTGCCGTGGCGCCCGAAGTTGACCTGCGCACGGGCGTCTTCGCCCTGCCCTTCGAGCGTGACGATCACGCCTTCGCCGAACTTGTTGTGGAACACCGATTGGCCGCTGCGGAACCGGTGCCCCCTGCCGGCCGGGGTGCTCTCCTGCCGCGGCGTGAAGGGCACGGGCGCCTCGACCCGGCCCACGCCGACGATCGAGCCCAGCCCGCTGCCGCGTGACCACGCGTTCTGGTACTCACGCGCAAAACCGCTGCCGAAGGCGGCGTTGCGGGGCGTCAGCCACTTCAAGGCCGCGTCGGGCAGCTCGTCGAAGAAACGGCTCTTGACGTTGTAGCGGGTCTGCCCGTGCAGCATGCGCGTCTGGCTGAAGCTCAGGTACAGGCGCTTGCGCGCACGCGTGATCGCGACGTACATCAGGCGGCGCTCTTCTTCCACGCCGTCGGCGTCGGACAGTGAGTTCTCGTGCGGGAACAGGCCTTCTTCGAGCCCGGTGATGAAGACGGCGTCGAACTCCAGGCCCTTGGCCGAGTGCACCGTCATGAGCTGGATCGCGTCGGCACCCGCCTGGGCCTGGTTGTCGCCCGCCTCGAGCGACGCATGGGTCAGGAAGGCGACCAGCGGTGACATCACTTCGCCGCTCTCGGCGTCGGGTGTCGCGAGCGGCGGCACCGTCTCGTCGAGCGGCAGGCTCACGGCGTCCTTGCCGAAGCCTTCCTGCGTGACGAAGGCCTCCGCGGCGTTGACCAGTTCTTCCAGGTTCTCGATCCGGTCGAGGCCTTCTTTCTCGGTGCGGTAGAAGTCGACGAGACCGGTGTGCGCGAGCACGTGTTCGATGATCTGGCGCAGCGTGAAACCGCGCGTGGCTTGGCGCATGCCGTCCACCAGCGCGGCAAAGGCACCGAGGTTGCCGCCGCCCTTGCCCGCGACCGCGCCGATGCTCTGGTACAGGCTGCGGCCGGACGCCCGCGCGGCGTCCTGCAGCAATTCCAGCGTGCGCGAGCCGATGCCGCGCGCGGGGAAGTTCACCACACGCAGGAAACTCGTGTCGTCGTTCGGGTTCTCGATCAGGCGCAGGTAGGCGAGTGCGTGTTTGACCTCGGCACGCTCGAAGAAACGCAAGCCACCGTAGACGCGGTACGGCACGCTGGCGTTGAAGAGCGCGCTTTCCATCACGCGGCTCTGCGCGTTGCTGCGGTAGAGCAGCGCGATCTCGCTGCGCGGCGTGCCGGCGCGGTGCAGCTGCTGCGCTTCGTCGAGGAACCACTGCGCCTCGGCGAAGTCGCTGTTGCTCTCGTTCACGCGAACCGGTTCGCCCGGGCCGGCCTCGGTGCGCAGGTTCTTGCCCAGGCGGCGGCTGTTGTGGCCGATGAGGCCGTTGGCGGCGTCGAGGATGTTGCCCGCCGAGCGGTAGTTGCGTTCGAGCTTGATCACGGTGTCGACGCGGTACTCGCGCTCGAAGTCGGCCATGTTGCCCACGCGCGCGCCGCGGAAGGCGTAGATGCTCTGGTCGTCGTCGCCGACGACGAAGACGCCTTGTGGCGATGACCCGCCGGGCGGCGCGAACATCTGCAGCCACTTGTACTGCAGCCGGTTCGTGTCCTGGAACTCGTCGACCAGCACGTGCTGGAAGCGGCGCCGGTAATGCTCGCGCAGCGGCTCGTGGTCGCGCAGCAGTTCGTAGGTGCGCAGCATCAGCTCGGCGAAGTCGACCACGCCTTCACGCTGGCACTGGTCTTCGTAGGCCTGGTAGATCTGCGTCAGCTTGCGTGTCTGCTCGTCGCGCTGCTCGATGTCCTTCGGCCGCAGGCCTTCTTCCTTGCTGCCGGCGATGAACCAGCTCACCTGCTTGGGCACGAAGCGCTCTTCGTCGAGCTGCATCGCCTTGATGATGCGTTTGATCGCCGACTGCGAGTCCTGCATGTCCAGGATCTGGAAGCTCTGCGGCAGTGCGGCCAGCTTCCAATGGGTGCGCAGGAAGCGGTTGCACAGGCCGTGGAAGGTGCCGATCCACATGCCGCGCACGTTCACCGGCAGCATCGCCGACAGCCGCGTCAGCATTTCCTTCGCCGCCTTGTTGGTGAAGGTGACCGCGAGCACGCCGCCGGGCGAGACCTGGCCGGTCTGCATCAGCCAGGCGATGCGCGTCGTCAGCACCCGCGTCTTGCCCGAGCCGGCGCCGGCGAGGATCAGGGCCGGCCGCGCCGGCAGCGTCACCGCGGCGAGCTGCTCGGGGTTGAGGTTGCGCAGCAGCGGAAGCGGCAGTGGCAGCGAGGTTTCGGCAGGGTTCACCGACGCATTCTAGGTTTGGCCTGCGACGTAAAATTGCCGCCCACCACAGGGGCCGCACGATGGAAATCTTCGACTACGACAACATCCTGCTGCTGCCGCGCAAGTGCCGCGTGGAAAGCCGCAGCGAATGCGACCCGTCGGTCGAATTCGGTGGCCGCCGCTTCGTGCTGCCGGTGGTGCCGGCGAACATGAAGACCGTTCTCGATGAGCCGATCAGCGAGTACCTCGCGGCCAACGGCTACTTCTACGTCATGCACCGCTTCGACCTCGACAACGTGGCCTACGCGAAGCGCATGCGCGACAAGGGCCTGTACGTGTCGCTCAGCTCGGGCGTCAAACCCGCCGACTACGCCGTGATCGACCGCCTGGCCGCCGAGGGCGTGGGCGCCGACTACATCACGATCGACATCGCGCACGGCCACGCCGAGAGCGTGCAGAAGGCGATCGAATACATCAAGAAGAAACTGCCCAGCGCATTCGTCATCGCCGGCAACGTGGCCACGCCCGAAGCGGTGATCGACCTCGAGAACTGGGGCGCCGACGCGACCAAGGTCGGGGTCGGCCCGGGCAAGGTCTGCATCACGAAGATGAAGACCGGTTTCGGCACCGGCGGTTGGCAGTTGAGCGCGCTGAAGTGGTGTGCCCGCGTGGCGACCAAACCCATCATCGCCGACGGCGGCATCCGCCACCACGGCGACATCGCCAAGAGCGTGCGATTCGGCGCCGCGATGGTGATGGTGGGCTCGCTCTTCGCCGGCCACGAAGAAAGCCCCGGCGCGACGGTCGAGGTCGACGGCAAGCGCTACAAGGAGTACTACGGCAGCGCGAGCGACTTCAACAAGGGCGAGTACAAGCACGTTGAAGGCAAGCGCATCCTCGAGCCGATCAAGGGCCGCCTGGCCGACACGCTGCGCGAGATGCGCGAAGACGTGCAGTCGTCGATCAGCTACGCCGGCGGACGCGTGCTGGCGGATCTGCGCAAGGTGAACTACGTGGTGCTGGGTGGCGAGAACGCGGGTGAGCACTTGTTCATGTAGGGCCTGATGCGACCATTTCATCAGGCGCCGCCAATACCCATGCTGCGAGGGCCTCGTCTGGTTCGCCGGCTCAGCAGCGAGCCCAAGCAGGTCCATACGGGAGCCGCGAGGTCGTCGACGCCCAACATGGCGCACGACCGCTGCTCTTTCCTCGCTAGTCTGCGTAGACTGCGGCCACTGGAGCTACACACATGGCCACGAACCTTGCCCTCGACCAGGATCTCCTTGACCGAGCCCTCCGCGTCAGCGGCGAGCCGACCAAGAAGGCTGCCGTGACGCGCGCGCTGCAAGAGTTCATCGCCCGGCGCGAGCAGCGACGGGTCGCAGAGTTGTTCGGGAAACTCGACTGGGACTCTTCCTTCGACTACAAGGCTGAACGCACCCGCAAGCCGTGAGCCTGCTCGTCGATACCAGCGTCTGCTCGCTCGCCTTTCGCCGCAGCACCGAGGTGGCGGCACCAGAAGTCCAGACGCTTCAACACGCGCTCGACGGCTCGGACCAAGTCTTCACGACAGGCCGGGTCCTGCAAGAACTCTTGCAGGGCTTCAACGGGCCCAAGGCGCGGCCAACTCATCGATCGCTTCGCCGCGCTCGGATTCATCCAGCCGGACCGCGAAGACCACATCGAAGCCACTGAAGTGCGCAACGCGTGCCGCCGCCATGGCATCCAGATCGGGACCATCGCCGTGCTCATCCAGCTCTGCCTGAAGCACGATCTTGTGTTGCTCAGCTCGGACAAGGACTTCCGCTCCGCCGTGAGGCACGTCAAGTTTCGACTATGGCGCTTGATTCGAGGCGCTTGCCGCAAGGTGATTGGCGATCACGCGCAGGGCTCATTCGTCAGTCGAGCTCAGTCGCCATCTTCATTTTCCCGCGCCAGTTGCGACTTGAGTTGATAGGCATCGATGTCGAAGTCGGTGCTGTCCGAGACCGCGGCGAGCACCAGGGGCGAAATGCGCTCCCGCGCCTCCTCGGCCTCGAAGCTTGTGAAGCCGGCGGCGGCCGCCTCGGCGAACAGCTTCTCCGACAGCCGCTTGGCCCGCGCTTCGTGGCTCTCAATGTCGGGATTGGCGCCGGGGGGGATGTTTTCCTCGATCCATGTCTCGGCCCATCTCAGGAAGCGCTTGCTCATGAATGCCCACCCCTCTCCTGCGCCAAGCTCCGCGCCGGTTTTCCGGCCCGCTCTGACCCGGCCCATACTTCAGTCCAAGTGAATAGAAGCTTACTGCAACAGCATTCCGCGGCGCCGCCGCGGAAGGTGCACTCGGACGTCGCTGCCTTCGGGCGCTTTCAGCGGGCCCACATCCCAGAACGCTCTCCCGGCTCGGGCTTTGGGCGCAGCAAGCTGCGGCGCGCCAGCGGCGTCTCGCGCGCGGCCACCACGGGGCACGTCCCCGTATCGGCGTGCAACCTCGCCGCCGCCAGCAGCGGCTCGTCGCTCGCACCGAGCGGCTTGCTCCAGTCCTCTGCCACCGGGCACGTGGCGTCGAAGCCGTCGAAGTAGCGGCCTTCGTTGCGTGCGTTGACGCTCTCGAAGTTGACGACGCTGTAGGTCGTGCCGCAGCCGTCATCCTGCGGCAGGAAGCCGACCGGCTTGCCGCAGGTCGTATCGCCGATCGCGACCACATCGATGCCGGTGCCGCGCAGGCCGTTGATGACCTGTTCGCTCGCCGAGCAGGTGCGCCGGCCCGTCAGCACATAGACCCGAGCGAGGCCGAGCGCCGCGGCCGCGGCCGGGTTGGCGAAGCGGAAGGTCTGGTTGTACGCCGCGGCGCGTTTGTCGTTGTAGAGCAGGCTGGCGAAGGGCTGGCCCGCGGCCCCGGCGCCACCCGCATAGCTGGCGAGCGCACCAGCCACCGAGACCAAGCCGCCGCCGTTGTACCGCAGGTCGAGCACGAGTTCGGTCACACCCTGAGCCCGGAAGCTGGCGAAGGTGGTGTCCAGCGGCGCGAGCGCCTGGCTGATCATGTCCTTGACCACGACATACCCGAGCTTGCGGCCGAGCGGCGTCGTCAGCACGGCGGCATCGCGGACCGGAGTGAGCCGGTAGACGCGCGAGGTCACCGTCAGGTCGCGTTCGACCCCGTTGCGGGACAGCTGCAGCAGCAGGCTGGCGTTCGGGTTCGGCGGTGTCAGGAGCGAGAAGTCATCGCGGGCGATGAGTTCGGCCACGTCGACGCCGTTCATTCGCAGCACCCGATCGCCCCGCTGCATGCCTTGCGCGGCCGCATCGGACTGCGGCTCGACGTGGCGCACGTAAAGCGGCTGCGTCGGCATGCCGCTGACTTCGAGACCGTTTACCGAGAAGCCGTAACCTTCGCTTTCGCCGTCGCCATAGAAGCGGTTGAACGACACCGTCGGTTCGCTGTAGCTCCAGCGGTCGGCCGGGAAGTTGACGTCGTTGCCGACGTACAGCAGGGCGTCGAAGTACCCCGCGACGCTCGCATACGCCGCCGGGTTTGGTCGCGGCGACAGGGCGTACCAGAAGTACCAGTCGTCAAAGTAGCGGCCGAGGAAGTCATTCTGATCGGCCACCGTGCAGGAGGTCGGCGCACTGGTCACGCCGTCGTCGCCACCGCCGCAGGCGGCGAGCAACGCGACGCCGAGCATGGCGGCAAAGGCAGCGCGGGCACGGCGCGTCGGGGTCCGGTGGTGCATGGGAATCGGGCTCCGTAGGGGGCGGCGGCAAGGTACCACGACCTACAATTGAAACTCCCCACGAGCCCTTGCCGTTGACATGCCACGACGTGTCAACCTGTATCCGGTATTGCCATGACAGAACTCGCCAAGTCCTTCGAACCCGCCGCGATCGAAGCCAAATGGGCGCCCTTGTGGGAAGCGGGTGGCGCCTGCCAGCCCACGCTCGATGCGGCCAGGCCCTCGTTCAGCATCCAGTTGCCGCCGCCCAATGTGACCGGCACGCTGCACATGGGGCACGGCTTCAACCACACGATCATGGACGCGCTGACGCGTTACCACCGCATGCGTGGTTTCAACACGCTGTGGCTGCCGGGGACCGACCACGCCGGCATCGCGACGCAGATCGTCGTCGAGCGCCAGTTGCAGGACCAGGGCACCTCCCGCCACGACATCGGCCGCGAAGAGTTCCTGAAGCGAGTGTGGGCCTGGAAAGAGACCTCGGGCAACCAGATCACGGCCCAGATGCGGCGCATCGGCGACACCGTGGACTGGTCGCGCGAGTACTTCACGATGGACGCCACACGCTCGGCGATCGTCAACGAAACCTTCGTCCGCCTTTACGAAGAAGGCCTGGTCTACCGCAGCAAGCGGCTCGTGAACTGGGACCCGGTACTGAAGTCCGCGGTCTCCGACCTCGAGGTCGAAAGCGAAGAGGAAGACGGCTTCCTCTGGCACATCCGCTATCCGCTGGAAGACGGCTCGGGCTCGTTGGTGGTGGCGACGACACGCCCAGAGACGATGCTCGGCGACACCGCCGTGATGGTGCACCCGGAAGACGAACGTTACGCGGCCTTCGTCGGCAAACGGGTCGTGCTGCCGCTGTGTGATCGCACGATTCCCGTCATCGCCGACGAGTACGTGGACCGCGCCTTCGGCACCGGCGTCGTCAAGGTCACGCCGGCACACGACGCCAACGACTTCGCGGTGGGCCAGCGCCACCAGTTGCCGATGATCGGCGTACTGGCGCTCGACGCCACCGTCAACGACAACGCGCCCGCGGCCTACCGGGGCCTCGACCGCTTCGTCGCGCGCAAGCGGGTGGTCGCCGACCTCGACGCGCTGGGTCTGCTCGCAGAGACGAAAAAACACAAGCTGATGGTGCCGCGCTGCGCGCGCACGGGACAGGTCGTCGAGCCGATGTTCACCGACCAGTGGTTCATGGCGATGACCAGGCCGGGTGCCGACGGCCGCTCGATCGCGGGCAAGGCGATCGCGGTCGTCGAGTCGGGCGAAGTGAAGTTCGTGCCCGAGCAGTGGATCAACACCTGGAACCAGTGGATGAACAACATCCAGGACTGGTGCATCAGCCGCCAGCTCTGGTGGGGGCACCAGATCCCGGCCTGGTACGGCAGCGGCGGCGAGGTCTTCGTCGCACGCGACGAGGCCGAAGCCCGCACGAAGGCCACTTCGGCGGGTTACAGCGGCGCGCTGACACGCGACGCAGACGTGCTCGACACCTGGTACTCGGCGGCGCAGTTCCCGTTCTCGACCACCGGCTGGCCGGCGAATACGATCGAGCAGGACCTGTTCCTGCCCAGCAGCGTGCTCGTCACCGGCTTCGACATCATCTTCTTCTGGGTTGCCCGGATGATCATGATGACGGTGCACTTCACGGGCCAGGTGCCCTTCCGCCACGTCTACATCCACGGCCTGGTGCGCGATGCGCAGGGCCACAAGATGAGCAAGAGCGAAGGCAATGTGCTCGACCCGGTCGACCTCGTGCAGGGCGTGGATCTGGACACGCTGATCGCCAAGAGCACGAGCGGCCTGCGCCGGCCGGAAAAAGCGCCCGCGATCACGGCGCGCGTGAAGAAGGAGTTCCCCGCCGGCATCCCCGCCTACGGCGCCGACGCACTGCGTTTCACGATGGCGAGCTACGCCAGCCTGGGCCGCGACATCAGCTTCGACCACAAACGCTGCGAGGGCTACCGCAACTTCTGCAACAAGCTCTGGAACGCGACCCGTTTCGTGCTGATGAACTGCGAGGGCTTCGACTGCGGCTTGAAGGAGCACAGCAAGGCCGAGTGCGCGCCCGGCCAGCCCTTCCACGGCTACATGGTCTTCTCGCCCGCCGACCGCTGGATCAGCGGCGAGTTGCAGCGCGTGGAGGCCGCCGTCGCCCAGGGCTTCGCCGACTACCGGCTCGACAACGTCGCCAACGCGGCCTACGCCTTTGTGTGGGACGAATACTGCGACTGGTACCTCGAGATCGCGAAGGTGCAGTTGCAGAACGGCAACGAGGCTCAGCAGCGCGCGACGCGTCGCACGCTGATCCGGGTGCTGGAAACCGTGCTGCGTCTGCTGCACCCGCTGGTGCCTTTCATCACGGCCGAACTCTGGGAACGTGTGGCGCCTGTCGCCGGCCGCAAGCCCGCGGGCGATGCCCTCGGCGTCATTGTCGCGCCCTACCCGCAGGCGCAGCTCGAACGTGTGGACGGCGCCGCCGACGCCTGGGTCGGCCGCCTGAAGGCATTGGTCGGCGCGAGCCGCACGCTGCGCAGCGAGATGGGGCTGTCACCGGCGCAGCGCGTGCCGCTGCTGGTGCACGGCGACGCGGGCTTCATCGCCGAAGCCGCGCCGCTTCTGCAGGCGCTGGCCAAGCTGAGCGAGGTGCGCGCTTTCGACGACGAGGCGGCCTTCACCGGCGCCACGCAGGCGACGCCAGTGTCGGGCGTGGGGTCGCTGCGCTTTGCGCTCCATGTCGAGATCGACGCTGCGGCCGAACGCGAGCGCCTGGGCAAGGAGATCGAACGCCTGCAAGGCGAGGTCACCAGGGCCGAGGCCAAGCTCGGCAACGAGGGTTTTGTGGCGCGCGCGCCGGCCGCGGTGGTGGCGCAGGAGCGCGAACGCCTCGCCGGCTTCAGGCTGGCGCTGGGCCGGGTTCAAGACCAATCGGCTCGTCTGGCGACGTCGCCTTGAACTCGGCGCGTTCGAGCGGCTGATTCAGCACTTCGTCGATCCTGCGCGCCACCGCCCAGGCGCTGCGGATACGCGATTCACGTGTGGTGCTCGAGACCCGGGGCGTGACCTGCAGCGTGTCCACTCCGTGCAGCGGCCGGCCGGGGGCCACCAGGCCGGGCTCGACACTGTCGAACCAGGCCGCGGCGAGGCGCCCGCCCGACAGCGCCTCGGCCAGCGGGTACTCGTCGAAAAGGCTCGAATGGCCGAGGCTCAGCAGCACCTGGTCCTGTTTGGCGAGGTTGAGGTAGCGCTCACCGATCAGCCCCTCGTAACGGCTGAAGTAGCTCAGCAGCACGCAGACGCCGTCGCTTTGTTCCATCAGTTCGCGCAAACCAAGCGGCTCGACGCCCCAGCGCGACCACAGGGTGTCGGACGCATGCACGGTGGGGTCGTAACCGACCACACGCGAGCCGAAGGCGTGCAGCAGGTCGGCCAGCGGCCGCGCTGCCGGGGTCATGCCGACCAGCCCCACGGTGCAGCTGCCGAGTTCGCGCCCGACGAGCAGGCCCTCTGAGCTCAGCACGGGAACACGGCGCAGCATCTGCAGCAGCGCGCCGATGGCAAATTCGGCCTCGGCGCTGGCACTGGCTGACGCCGGGCGAACGACCTCGACACCCGCAACGGCGCAGGCCTCGAGGTCGATGTTCTCGGCCCCCGCGCTCAGGCGCCCGACCGTGCGCAGCATCGGCGCCACACGCAACGCGGCGGCGTCGAGCGCCACCGACGGCGGGATCACGAGCGCCCGCACCGCGTACAGCGCCTGCCTGAAGGCCCGCGGGTCGCGTGCCAGCTCGGGCGCGTAACGCGCCGCATGGCGGGCGCCCAGCCATTGCAGCACCTCGGACTCGAGCGGCTCGACGATCAGGACATCCATGTGGGTATTTGCCAAACCGTCGCGCGCCCGATGCCGGGCCGCATGCCAAAATGCTGAGGAGAAACCCCAACGATTCTAAATAAGCCCATGCTCGTCAATAAGGCAATCTTCCCTGTGGCCGGCCTCGGCACACGCTTCCTGCCAGCCACCAAGGCGCAGCCCAAGGAAATGCTGCCGGTGGTCGACAAACCGCTGATCCAGTACGCGGTCGAAGAGGCCTACGCCGCCGGCGTGCGCGAGATGATCTTCGTCACCGGGCGCCACAAGCGGCCGATTGAAGACCACTTTGACATGACTTTCGAGTTGGAGGTAGCCCTCGAACAGGCGGGTAAGGCGGAACTACTCGACGTTGTGCGCAGTGTCAAACCCGACGACATGCACTGCATCTACGTGCGCCAGGCGCAGGCGCTCGGCCTCGGGCACGCGGTGCTGTGCGGCCAGCGCCTGGTCGGCAACGAGCCCTTCGCGGTCTTGCTGGCCGACGACCTGATGGTCGGCGAACCCCCGGTGCTGGCGCAGATGGTCGAACAGTATGCCGAGTGGCGCGCATCGATCCTGGCGGTGCAGGAAGTGCCGGCCGAGCAGACCAGCCGCTACGGCATCGTCGCCGGCACCACGGTGAACGAACGTGTGATGGACGTCACCCGCATCGTCGAGAAGCCGGCACCCAAGGACGCGCCCTCGCTGCTGGGCGTGGCCGGGCGGTACATCCTGACACCGGGTGTGTTCCACGAGATCGAAAACCAGCCGCGCGGCGTCGGCGGCGAGATCCAACTCACCGACGGCATCGCGGCGCTGCTACGGCGCGAGAAGGTGTTTGCCTACCGCTACGAGGGCAAACGCTACGACTGCGGCAGCAAGGAAGGTTTCCTGCAGGCCAACGTCGAACTCGCGCTCGCGCATCCGCTGCTCGGCCCCGACTTCCGCAAGTTCCTGCGCGGGCTCGAACTCTGAGCCGAGACCTACCTGCGGCGCAGGTAGTGGATGAAGTCGGTGTCGACCGTGCTCTGCTCGACCAGCTCGTTGCCGGTCTGGCGCGCAAAGGCCTGGAAGTCCCGCACCGAGCCGGGGTCGGTCGCGACCACCTTCAGCACGTCGCCGCTGGCCATGTCGGCAAGCGCCTTCTTGGCTTTCAGGATCGGCAGCGGGCAGTTCAGGCCGCGGGTGTCGAGTTCTTTCTGGGCTTGCATCGGGGTCCTCTAGTGGGCCGCATTCTACGAAGGCGGGCGCTCCGGCTCGATGAATCGCGGCAGGTGCCCGCGTGAGCGCAGCCAGTCGGCGAGTGCGTAGCCGGTGCCCGCGGGCCAACAGCGCACGGTCTCGGGCGTGAACAGGCGGTACTCTGCCAGCTCGGGCGACAGCACGATTTCGCCCCGCGCCACGACGTGGTAGGCGACGATAAGCTGGTTCATGCGCTGGAAGTCGTAGACGCCGATCAACGCCAGCGCATCCACCGTGAGCGCGGTCTCTTCGCCGACTTCGCGTGTGATGCCCTGTTCGGGTGTCTCGCCCGCTTCCATGAAGCCGGTGATGAGCGCAAAACGCCGGCCGGTCCAGGCGGCGTTGCGGGCGAGCAGGATCTGGCCACCGCGGTCGGCACACTCGATCACCGCCGCGAGCACCGGCGTCGGGTTGTTCCAGTGGGTCCAGCCGCAGGCCGGGCAGCGCAGGCGTTCTTTCGGCCCCCCGTCTTCGGCCTGCGTGATCAGTGCCAGCGGCGTGGCGCAGTGGGGGCAGAACCGGGTCTCGAAAACCGTCACGCCGGGAACACGCCCGTCGACAGGTAGCGGTCGCCGCGGTCGCAGACGACGAAGACGATGGTGGCGTTCTCCACCGTCCTGGCGATCTGCAGCGCCACCCAGCAAGCCCCGGCGGCCGAGATGCCGGCGAACAGGCCCTCCTCGCGCGCGAGGCGACGCGCCATGTCCTCGGCGTCGGCCTGGCTCACCAGCACGGTGTCGTCGACATGCGTCGGGTCGTAGATCTTGGGCAGGTAGGCCTCGGGCCACTTGCGAATGCCCGGGATGCGCGAGCCCTCGCTCGGCTGCGCGCCGATGATGCGCACCGCCGGGTTGCGCTCCTTGAGGTAACGCGAGACGCCGGTGATGGTGCCGGTGGTGCCCATCGCACTCACGAAGTGGGTGACCCTGCCGCCGGTGTCGTCCCAGATCTCGGGCCCGGTGGTTTCGAAGTGCACACGCGGGTTGTCGGCATTGGCGAACTGGTCGAGCACATGGCCCTTGCCGTCGCTTCGCATCTGCTCGGCCAGGTCGCGGGCGTATTCCATGCCGCCCGAGCGCGGGGTCAGCACCAGTTCGGCGCCGAAGGCGCGCATCGTCTGTGCGCGTTCGATCGACAGGTCTTCGGGCATCACGAGCACCATGCGGTAACCGCGGATCGCCGCCGCCATCGCCAGCGCGATGCCGGTGTTGCCCGAGGTGGCTTCGATCAGCGTGTCGCCGGGCTTGATCTCGCCGCGCTCCTCGGCGCGCCGGATCATGCTGATCGCGGGCCGGTCCTTGACCGATCCGGCCGGGTTGTTGCCTTCGAGCTTGCCCAGAATGATGTTGCCGCGGCGCTCGTTGTCGGCGCCTGGCAGGCGCATCAGGCGCACCAGCGGGGTCTGCCCGATCACGTCCTCGACCGTCTTGTAACGCGGCGCCATGCAAGCTCCTTTGAAGGGGATTGTCGCAGGGCGATCCAGGCCCTGCATGCGATACTGGCTCCCTGAAAGCCGGCTCCGGCCGGCCGCGCCCGCGTGACGAAATCGGTAGACGTAGCGGATTCAAAATCCGCCGCCGCAAGGCGTGCCAGTTCGAGTCTGGCCGCGGGCACCACCCCTCCTCTTCGCCGTCGCTGACGGACCCGCTGCCGTCCGAGCCTGCCCATGCCGCCCATGCCCCCCGTGACCCAAGCGCTGCTGATCGCATGCGTAGCCGGTTTCTGCCTCAACCTGCTGATCCCGCTCGACACCTGGTTCGCCCTCTGGCCGCTGGCCAGCGGCAACTTCTATCCCTGGCAGGTGGTGAGCTACGCCTTCCTGCACGGCGACACGCTGCACCTGTTCTTCAACATGCTCGGGCTGTGGATGTTCGGCGCCGAGATCGAGCGCCTGTGGGGCCGCAACCGCTACCTGCAGTTCCTGCTCGCCAGCGTGCTCACCGCCGCCGTGGCGCAGCTGGTGATCACCGCCTTCGCCGGCTCGATGGTGCCCACCGTGGGGGCCTCGGGCGGGCTGTACGGGCTGCTGCTCGCCTTCGGCATGCTGTTCCCCAACCGCACCATCATGCCGCTGTTCCCGCCGATCCCGATGAAGGCGCGCACCTTCGTCATCGTCTTCGGTGCCCTCGAACTGCTGCTCGGCCTGTGGGGCCGCACCGGGGTGGCGCACTTTGCGCACCTGGGCGGCATGCTCGGCGGCTACCTGATGATCCGTTACTGGCGCGGGCGCGGGCCGATGCGCCGCCGCTAAGGGCCACGAAGACCCCTGGCTTGCCGCGGCGTCGCGGCAGGCGCATGCTGCGTGCTGGCGTCACCCCCGAGGAGGCAGCATGAAAGCGTTGATGGCCTGTGCCCTGATCGCACTCGCCGTGTCCGCGGCGTCACCGTCGTCGGCAGCGACCGAGCTCGAGGAGCGCTCGCGCGCCCTCAGTCGCGCCAGCGACGCCGTCGTCGGCCTGCGCGTGACCACCGTCGAAGACGCACGCTCCAACGCCACGCTCGGCCCGCGGCGCCAGGGTTCGGGCGTTGTCGTCGGCGACGACGGTATCGTGCTCACGATCGGCTACCTGATCCTCGAGGCCGATCAGGTCGAACTTCTCACCGACGACGGCCGCCAGGTGCCGGCGCGCGTGGTGGCCTACGACGTGGCCACCGGCTTCGGTCTTGTCCAGGCACTGGCGCCGCTGCGGCTCGAGCCGGTGCCGCTCGGCCAGGCCTCGGCGTTGGCGCTGGAGGAGCCGCTGGTGGTGGCCAGCGGCGGCGAGGATGGCGCCGTCAGCGTGGCCGTGCTGGTGTCGCAGCGCCCGTTCTCGGGCTACTGGGAGTACCACATCGAGAGCGCGCTCTTCACCGCGCCGGCAAGGCGCGACCACAGCGGCGCCGGGCTCTTCAACGGCCGCGGCGAGCTCGTCGGCATCGGCTCGCTCTTCGTCGCCGACGCGCTCGGCCCGCAGGCGCCGCGTGTGCAAGGCAACATGTTCGTGCCGATCGACCTGCTCAAGCCGGTGCTGGCCGAACTGCGCAGCCGCGGCTCGAGCCGGCAGAGCGAACGCGCTTGGCTCGGCATCAACTGCATCGAGTCCGACGGCATCCTGCGCGTGCTGCGCGTCAACAGCGACAGCCCCGCCGACGTGGCCGGGCTCGAGGCCGGCGACCGCATCGAGCGCATCGACGGCGCCGACGTCAAGTCCCTCGCTGCGCTCTGGAAGTCACTATGGGCGGGTGGCCCGCCGGAGCGCGAGGTCAGCCTCGACATCGTGCGTGGCGGCGAGCGCCAGACGCTGAAGCTGCAGAGCGTGGACCGGATGAAGACCCTCAAGCGCGCGCAGGGCGTCTAAGGTGCGGGCGGCGCAGACGGCGCCGCCCGCAGCCCGTCCGCGACCGTCGGGTAGTCCAGGACCAGCCGCAGCTCGCGCTTCATGCGGCGGTTGCCCAGCCGGCGCGACTCGCTCATGAAACTCATCTGCACCGGCGAGAGCCGCTGCGCGGCCTCTTCGCGCGAGATCCGGGGCGGGCGCGGCAGTCCGCACATGTCGGCCGCGAGGTCGAAGTAGTCGCCCATGCGCAATTCGGTGTCGTCGCTGATGTGCACGACCCGCTGCGGCAACCCGCGGCACAGCGCCAGCATGCAGGCCCTTGCCAAGTCATCGGCCTGGATGTGGTTGGTGAACACGTCGTCGGCCGCGGCCAGCACCGGCGTGCCGCGCAGCAGGCGGTCGCGCGGATGTCCGCCCGGACGATCGACGCCGTAGATGCCCGGGATGCGCAGCACGCTGACATGGCACCCGGTGCGGCGGCCGAAGTGGCGCACGCGAGCCTCGGCGTCGACCCGCCGGCGCGCACGGTCGGTGGTGGCGTTCGACGCACGCGTTTCGTCGATCCGGGCCCCGTCGCAATCGCCGTAGACGCCGCTGGTGCTGGCGTAGACAAGCTGCCGCGCACGTCCGCCGCGCGACAGTGCACGCAGCAGCGCGGCGGTGCGCGGGTCGGTGGCACCGTGCGCCGGCGGCGGTGCCAGGTGCAGCACCGCGTCGGCCAGGCCGCCGAGCCGGCCGAGCGATGCGGCGTCGTCGAGGTTGCCCACCAAGGGCACGGCGCCGGCGCTGCGCAGTTCGGCGCAGCGCGCGGGATTCGAGGTCAGCGCCAGCACCCGCCAGCGCGGCCGCAGCAGGCGCAGGACCCGCAGGCCGATGTCGCCGCAGCCGACGATCAGCAGCGTCGGTTGGCGCGCGCGGCGCGTGCGGTTCGGGGTCATGGGGCTGGCGTCATCGGGTCGGTGCCGACGCGGGCACAATCGCAGGCCAGTTTACGTGCCCTGCATCGCCCCCTTCCATGAGCCTGACCGTCACCCTGAAACCCGTCGAACGCAGCTTCACGGTCGAACGCGACGAGCCAATCCTGGCCGCCGCCATCCGCCAGGGCATCGGCCTGCCCTATGGTTGCCGCGACGGTGCCTGCGGCTCGTGCAAGAGCCGCCTGCTCGAAGGGCGCGTGATCCACGGTGTGCATCAGCAGAAGGCCCTGTCGGCTGCCGAAGAAGAGGCCGGCCTGATCCTGACCTGCTGCGCCACGCCGCAGACCGACTGCATCGTCGAAGCGCGTTACGTGCCCGGTGCGGGCGAGTACGCAGTGCTCAAGCTGCCGAGCCGGGTGATGGCGATCGAACGCCCGGCGCCCGATGTCGCGATCCTGAAGCTGCAACTGCCGGCGAACCAGAACCTGCGGTTCCGTGCCGGCCAGTACATCGAGTTCATCCTGCGCGACGGTGCACGGCGCAGCTACAGCATGGCCAACGCGCCGCACAACCTGGGCTCGCCGCCGTCGATCGAACTGCACCTGCGCCACATGCCCGGCGGCAAGTTCACCGACCATGTCTTCAGCGCGATGAAAGAGCGCGACATCCTGCGCATGGAGGGGCCCTTCGGCACCTTCTTCCTGCGCGAGGACTCCGACAAGCCGATCGTGCTGCTCGCCAGCGGCACCGGATTCGCGCCGATCAAGGCGATCATCGAACACCTGCAGATGAAGGCCAGCACGCGCCCGGCGGTGCTGTACTGGGGCTGCCGCAGCAGGCGGGACCTTTACCTGAATGGCTGGGCCGAAGAAGCCGCGCGCCAGATGCCCACGCTGCGGTATGTGCCGGTACTGAGCGAACCCCAAGCCGAAGACGGCTGGACCGGCCGCACCGGGCTCGTCCACCAAGCCGTGATGCAGGACTTGCCCGACCTCTCCCGCCACCAGGTCTACGCCTGCGGCGCGCCGGTGATGGTCGATTCGGCGCGAGCCGACTTCGTCAGCCGCTGCGGCCTGCCCGAAGACGAGTTCTACGCCGACAGCTTCACCTCCGAACGCGACAAGCACTGAGCAACCTTCATGCGAACCGATATCGAGATTGCCCAGAGCGCCATCCTTCAACCCATCGTCCCCCTCGCGCAAGAAAGACTCGGCCTGCCTGCCGACGCGCTGGTGCCTTACGGCCACTACAAGGCCAAGGTCTCGCTGCAGCACCTGCGCAGCCTGGAGTCGCG
This sequence comes from Rubrivivax sp., assembly GCA_036523095.1. GTDB lineage: Bacteria > Pseudomonadota > Gammaproteobacteria > Burkholderiales > Burkholderiaceae_C > Rubrivivax. The sequence goes on along the minus strand of DATDER010000256.1, from coordinate 13,071 downwards.
CCCCGACGGCAAGCTGATCCTGGTGACGGCGATCTCGCCCACGCCCGCCGGCGAAGGCAAGACGACCACGACCGTGGGCTTGGGCGACGCGCTGAACCGGATCGGCCACAAGGCCATGATCTGCCTGCGCGAACCCTCGCTCGGGCCGGTCTTCGGCATGAAAGGGGGTGCCGCCGGCGGCGGCCACGCGCAAGTGGTGCCGATGGAAGACATCAACCTGCACTTCACGGGCGACTTCGCGGCCATCGCGGCGGCGCACAACCTGCTTGCGGCGCTGGTCGACAACCACATCCACCACGGCAACGTGCTCGGATTCGACTTCCGCCGCATCACCTGGCGGCGCGTGCTCGACATGAACGACCGCGCGCTGCGCGACATCATCGTCGGCCTCGGCGGCACCGCCAACGGCGTGCCGCGCGAGACCGGCTTCGACATCGTCGTCGCGTCCGAGATCATGGCGATCTTCTGCCTCGCGAGCAGCCTGGCCGACCTGAAGGCACGGCTCGGGCACATCGTCGTTGGCTACAGCGCAGCGCAGGAGCCGATCACGGCGGCGCAGTTGAAGGCCCAGGGCGCGATGGCGGCGCTGCTGAAGGACGCGCTCGCGCCCAACCTGGCGCAGACGCTCGAGCGCACGCCGGCCTTCATCCACGGCGGGCCTTTTGCCAACATCGCGCACGGCTGCAACTCGGTTGTCGCGACGCGCGCGGCGCTGAAGCTGGCCGACTACGTGGTCACCGAAGCCGGCTTCGGCGCCGACCTGGGGGCCGAGAAGTTCATCGACATCAAGTGCCGCAAGAGCGGCCTGCGCCCTGCGGCCGCGGTCGTCGTGGCGACGATCCGTGCCTTGAAGTACCACGGCGGCGTCGCGGTGGCCGATGTGGCGAAGGAAGACCTGCACTCGCTCGAGCGCGGGCTCCTCAACCTCGAACGCCATCTCGACAACCTGCAGGGCGTGTTCGGCCTGCCCTGCCTGGTCGTCGTCAACCACCGCAGCCACGACACCGCCGCCGAGGTGGCGCTGCTGGTCGAGCGTGTGAAGCGGCGCGGCGCCCGGATCGCGGTCGCGCGCCACTGGGCCGAAGGCGGCGCCGGGGCCGAAGAGGCGGCACGAGAGATCGTCGCGCTGTGTGCGACCCCGAACGAGCTGCGTTTTGCCTACCCCGACAGCGACACGCTGTGGGTCAAACTGCAGAAGCTGGCCACCACGGTCTACGGCGCCGCCGACGTCAGCGCGAGCGCCGCCGTGCGGCTGCAGATCGCGGCGCTGCAGAAGGCCGGCTACGGCCACTATCCGGTATGCGTCGCCAAGACCCAGTACAGCTTCTCGACCGATGCGAAGCTGCGCGGCGCGCCCTCCGGGCACGTCGTGGACGTGCGCGAAGTGCGCCTCGCGGCGGGAGCCGAGTTCGTCGTCATGGTGTGTGGCGACGTCATGACGATGCCGGGGCTGCCCAAGGTGCCGGCTGCCGAGTCGATCGACGTCGACGACGACGGGCGCATCGCCGGCCTGTTCTGAGCCGCGCCTCAGTGCGACTTCGGCTTCTCGGGCTTCGAAGGCTCAGCGCCGGCCGGGGGCTGGTCCCCGATCACGCTCTTCAGAGGGCAGACCTTGAAGGCAGGACACTTGGCACAGCCGGCAACGAGGGCGATCGGGCAAAGGGTCATGGCAGGGCTCCTGGCGGTGGCTGGGGTGGGGCGATCTTGCGCTAGTCTTGCAGCGCCAGCAATCAACCCAGACCCGCCCATGACCCGTCGCCGCCGCGCGCTCCAAACGCTTGCCGCCCTGTCCTTGCCGATCGCCGCACCTTGGGCGCTCGCGCAGACAAGGACGATCCGCCTCGTCGTGCCCTACCCGCCGGGCGGTCCGCTCGACATCGTGGCGCGCGCGCTCGCCGACAAGGTCAGGGACACGCTCGGCACGGTGGTGGTCGAGAACCGGCCCGGCGCGGGTGGCAACGTCGGCGCCGACCTGGTGGCGAAGGCCACGCCGGACGGTCAGGCCCTCGTCATGGGCGCCGTCGCCACCCACGCCATCAACCCCTGGCTCTACAGCAGGATCCCCTACGACCCGGTGCGCGACTTCACGCCGATCACGCTCGTGGCCCAGGTACCCAACGTGCTGGTGATGAACGCCGAGGCTGCAGCGCGGCTGAAGATCACGAGCTTGCCCGACCTGGTGGCCTACGCGAAGGCGAACCCGGGCCGGCTCAACTACGGCTCGGGCGGCAACGGCAGCGCAGGGCACCTGGCGGGCGAGATGTTCAAGGCGCAGGCGGGTCTCTACATCGTGCACATCCCCTACGCAGGCGGGCCACCGGCGCAACTGGCGCTGCTGAGCGGGCAGGTCGACTTCAACTTCGACAACCTCGCCGCGGCATCGGCCAACATCCGCTCGGGCAAGCTGCGCGCGCTGGCGATGACCACGGCCCGGCGCTCGAGCGCGATGCCCGAGGTACCGACCGTCGCTGATGCCGGCGCCGCCTTCGGGCTGAAGGGCTTCGATATCAGCACCTGGTTCGGCCTCTTCGGGCCGGCTCGCCTGCCCGCCGACGTGACCCAGAAGCTGAACGCGGCGTTCGTCGACGCGCTCAATTCGCCCGAGCTGAAAGCCCGCATGGCCACGCTGATGGCCGAAGCGTCACCGACGACGGGTGTGCAGTTCGGCGACTTCGTCAAGGCCGAACTGGCGAAGTACGAAGCTGTCGTGAAAGCCTCGGGTGCGAAAGCCGACTGACACCGCGCGGCCCGAGGCCAGGCGCACCAAGCGCGCCAACGTGGCGCCGCCGACGCGCCCGGTCGGCCAGATGCTCGACAGCATTCCGTCGCTCGCGGGCCTGCTCGGCGGCCACCGACGTGCGCAGGCGTCATTTGCGCAGGTGCGCCGGCTGCTGCCGCAGACGCTGGCGACGCAGGTGCGCGCCGGGCCGATCGAGGGCAACGTCTGGACGCTCCTGGCCGCGAACGGCGGCGCAGCGGCCAAGCTTCGTCAGGCACTGCCGACGCTGCTGGCCGACCTGGCCGCTACCGAGCCGGGCATCACCGAGATCAAGATCAAGGTGCTGGCGCCGACGCTGCCCGGCTGAGTTGCCTGCCCGCGGAAGGCAGCGCGGCGCCGGACTACTCGCCGAGGTACGCGGCGCGCACCTTGGGGTCGTCGAGCAGTGCCTTCGCGTCGCCCGACATCGTGACCTCGCCCGACTCCATGACGTAGCCGCGGTTGGCGAGGCCGAGCGCACGGCTCGCGTTCTGCTCCACCAGCAGCACCGTCGTGCCGCGACTGTGGATGTCGGCGATGACCTCGAAGATCTTGTCGACCATGATCGGCGACAGCCCCATCGACGGCTCGTCGAGCAGCAGCACCTTGGGCTTGGCCATCAGCGCGCGCCCCATCGCCAGCATCTGCTGCTCGCCGCCGCTCATCGTGCCGGCGAGCTGCGCGCGGCGTTCCTTCAGGCGCGGGAAGACGGCGAAAACCTTGTCGATGTCGGCATCGATCTCCTTGTCGTTGCGGACGAAGGCGCCCATCTGCAGGTTCTCGGTGATGGTCATGCGCGAGAAGACGCCGCGGCCCTCGGGCACCATCACGAGGCCCTGGCTCACGAGTTCCCACGCGCCCTGGCCCTTGATGCTCTTGCCCATCAACTCGATCTCGCCCGCAGCGACGGCCTGGGTGCCGGTGATGGCCTTGAGCGTGGTCGTCTTGCCCGCGCCGTTGGCACCGATGAGGCTCACGAGTTCGCCCTCGTGGACCTCGAAGCTCACGCCCTTGACCGCCTGGATGCCGCCGTAGGCGACCTTGAGGTTCGTCACCTTGAGAAGTGTCTGTGCCATCTGGATGCCTTCAGTGCACTTTGTGGCCGGCGCCGAGATAGGCCTCGATCACCTTCTCGTTCTTCTGCACCTCGGCGGGGGTGCCCTCGGCGATCTGCTTGCCGTAGTCGAGGACCGTGACGCGGTCGCACAGCCCCATCACCAGCTTCACGTCGTGTTCGATGAGCAGGATCGTGCGGCTGTCGTTGCGGATGCGGTCGATCAACTCGCGCAGCACGACCTTCTCGGTCGCGTTCATGCCGGCGGCGGGTTCGTCGAGCGCGATGAGCTTGGGGTCCGTGGCGAGGGCGCGCGCGATCTCGAGCCGGCGCTGGTCGCCGTAGCTCAGCGTGCGCGCCTTGAAATCGGCGTACTTCTCGATCCCGACGTAGGCCAGCAGCTCGCGTGCACGATCGGTGATGGCGCGTTCCTCGGCCTTGAAGCTGCTGGTGCGAAAAACCGCGCCGAGCAGCCCGGAATGGGTTCGCACATGGCGCCCGACCATCACGTTCTCGAGCGCCGTCATGTCGGCAAAGAGGCGGATGTTCTGGAACGTGCGTGCGATGCCGGCCTTGGCCACTTCATGCACCGCCGCGGGCTTGTAGGGTGCGCCGCCGAGCTCGAAGCTGCCGGAGTCGGGTGTGTACAGACCCGTGATGACGTTGAAGAAGGTCGTCTTGCCGGCGCCGTTGGGGCCGATCAGGCCGTAGACCTGGCCTTGCAGGATCGTGATGCCCACGTCGGACAGCGCCTGCAGCCCGCCGAAGCGCTTGGACACACCCGCCACCTTGAGTACCACGGTGCTCATCGTGTGCTCCTCACTTGGCCGGCAGGGGCGACGGTGCCGCCTTGCCGTGTTCGGGTGACGGCCACAAGCCGCGAGGTCGCAGCAGCATGATCGAGATCATCGCGGTGGCGATCAGCAACTGGCGCAGGATCGAGGCGTCGAGGCGGCCGCCGGTCATGTTCTGCAGCGGGCCGGCGACATAGCGCAGCACCTCGGGCAAGGCCGCCAGCAGGACGGCGCCGAGGATCACGCCCGGGATGTGTCCGATGCCGCCGAGCACCACCATCGCCACGATCATCACGCTTTCCATCAGGCTGAAGGATTCGGGCGAGACGAAGCCCTGGAACGACGCGAACATCGCCCCCGAGACGCCGCCGAAGCTCGCGCCCATGCCGAAGGCGAGCAGTTTCATGTTGCGTGTGTTGATGCCCATCGCCTTGGCCGCGATCTCGTCTTCGCGGATCGCCATCCAGGCGCGGCCGATGCGCGAAGTCTCGAGCCGGTAGCAGACGAGGACGCTGAAGACGACGAGCGCGAGGAAGAGGTAGTAGTACAGCGTGACCGAGGGAATGGCGAAGCCCCCGATCTCGATCCCCTTGCCGAAGTCGAGCCCGAACAGGTTCATCGAATCGATCCGGTCCAGGCCGCGCGGGCCGTTCGTGATGTTGACCGGGTGCTCGAGGTTGTTCAGGAAGACGCGGATGATCTCGCCGAAGCCGAGCGTCACGATCGCCAGGTAGTCACCACGCAGCTTGAGCACCGGGGTGCCGAGCAGCACGCCGGCCACCGCGGCGATCACCGCCGCAAGCGGGATCACGGCCCAGATCGGCGTGTGCAGCCCCCCCGGGAACATCTGCGCGATCCACTCGAAGTTCTCGATCAGGTGCGGCGACGCGAGCAGTGCGTACATGTAGGCACCGACGGCATAGAACGCAACGTACCCCAGGTCGAGCAGGCCGGCATAACCGACCACGATGTTGAGGCCGAGTGCGAGCAGCACGTAGAGCAGCGCGAGCGCCAGGATGCGCACCCAGCCCTGGCCGAACTGCTGCGCGAAGAGCGGCAGTGCGACGAGCGCGAGCGCTGCGATCACGAAGAGGAGGATCTTGTTCTTCATGGCAGTGCTCCGGGCTCAGGCGCGATCGGCCACGCGCTCGCCGAGCAGGCCCTGCGGGCGCAGCGTGAGCACGAGGATCAGCGCGACAAAGGCGAAGATGTCGGCATAGTGGCTGCCGAGCACGCCGCCGGTGAGTTCACCCAGGTAGCCGGCGCCCAGCGCTTCGACGAGCCCGAGCAGGATGCCGCCGACGACCGCGCCGGCCAGGTTGCCGATGCCCCCGAGCACCGCCGCGGTGAAGGCCTTCAAGCCGGGCAGGAAGCCCATCGAGTGCTGCACGGTGCCGTAGTTGGCGGCCCACATCACGCCAGCCACCGCGGCGAGCGCGGCGCCGATGACGAAGGTGGCCGAGATGACCATGTCGGGGCGCACGCCCATCAGCGCCGCGACACGCGGGTTCTCTGCGGTGGCGCGCATCGCGCGGCCGAGCTTGGTCCGGTTGACTAGGTACATCAGCCCGGCCAGGATCACGACCGTCAGGCCCAGGATCAGGATCTGGGTGACGCTGATCACCGCACCGCCCACTTCCAGTGGCTCGGTCGGCAGCAGCAGCGGGTACGGCTTCGGGTTCGGCTTCCAGATGATCATCGCCAGCGTCTGCAGCAGCAGGCTCATGCCCATCGCGGTGATCAAGGGCGCCAGCCGCGGCGCACTGCGCAGCGGCCGGTAGGCAAGCTTCTCGATCGTGAAGTTGAGCGTTGCGCAGATGATGATCGAGCACACCAGTGACAGCAGCATCAGCAGCCAGCCCGGCATGCCGGTGTCGGCGAGCGCCGTGACCACCGTCCAGCTCGACAGCGCCCCCACCATCAGCACCTCGCCGTGGGCGAAGTTGATCAGGTTGATGATGCCGTAGACCATCGTGTAGCCGAGCGCGACCAGCGCGTACATGCTGCCGAGGACCAGGCCGTTGATGATCTGCTGGAGAAAGATATCCATCGGGCTGCCTCTGGCGGACGGTGGGCGATTGTAGATTTGCGCCCAGGAAGACCGACGCGGGCTTACCCCCTTGCAAGGCCGGTGCCAGGCGCCTTGGCGTCCTGCGCCCGCCACTCGGCCAGGCGCTCCCGAATCCGCGCCTCCAGGCCGCGGTCGACCGGTTCGTAGAAGCGCTGGTCGGCCATGCCATCGGGCAGGTAACGCTCGCCGGCGGCGTAACCGCCCGCCTCGTCGTGGGCGTAGCGGTAGCCCCGCCCGAAGCCGAGGTCTTTCATGAGCCGTGTCGGTGCGTTGCGCAGCCGATCGGGCACCGGGCGCGAACCGTCCTGCTTGACGAAGGCCTGCACGGCGCTCCACGCCGTGTAGGCAGCGTTCGACTTCGGCGCCACGGCGAGGTAGATCACGGCCTGCGCGATCGCGAGTTCGCCTTCGGGCGATCCCAGGCGCTCGTACAGCTCGGCGGCGTCGAGTGCGGCGCGCAAGGCGCGCGGATCGGCCAGGCCGATGTCCTCGCTCGCCATGCGCAGCACGCGGCGCACGACGTAACGCGGGTCGGCGCCGCCGTCGAGCATGCGCGCAAGCCAGTACAGCGCCGCGTCCGGGTCCGAGCCACGCACCGACTTGTGCAGCGCAGAGATCGTGTCGTAGAACTGATCGCCACCCTTGTCGTAGCGGCGCAATTGCTCGCCCAGTGCCTTCTCGAGCGCGGCCTCGTCGATGATCGTGGCACCCGGTGCGGCGGCGACCGCATTTTCATAGGCGTTGAGCAATCGGCGCGCGTCGCCGTCGGCATGCGCGACGAGGCGCGCCCGCGCGGCGTCGGTCAGTGGTGCGGCGCCCAGCAGGGCCTGCGCACGGCCGAGCAGTTCGGCCAGGTCGTCGTCTTCGAGGCTCTTGAGCACGTGCACCGTGGCACGCGAGAGCAGCGCCGAGTTGACCTCGAAGGACGGGTTCTCGGTGGTCGCGCCGATGAAGGTGAACAGGCCCGACTCGACATGCGGCAGGAACGCGTCCTGCTGCGCCTTGTTGAAGCGATGCACCTCGTCGACGAAGACGACCGTGCCGCGGCCCGCGCCGCGTATCGCCTGGGCCCGTTCGACCGCTTCGCGGATGTCCTTCACGCCGGCGAGCACCGCCGAGAGCACAATGAACTGCGCCTCGACCGCGCCGGCGACCAGCCGCGCGAGGGTGGTCTTGCCGACTCCCGGCGGGCCCCACAGGATCATCGAATGCAGGCGCCCGCTCTCGAAGGCCACGCGCAGCGGCTTGCCCGGGCCGAGCAGGTGCTTCTGGCCGATGACCTCATCCAGCGTTTGCGGACGCAGGCGTTCGGCGAGCGGCACCGCGGGCAAGCTGCCCGGTGCGGGCGTTCCTTCGGTGTCCTCGAACAGTGAACCGGTCACTGCTCGATCACGTCAGCGCCGGCCGGTGGCGTGAAACGGAATCGCTCCGGCGCGAGGTCCACGTTCAGCTTCAGGTCGCTGAACTGCAGCAACGAACGCTGGCCGAAGGCATCGACGATCTCGATCGCTACCAGTTGCTGGCCGCGAAAGCCGACCCGTACCGACTGGATCGTGCCGTCTTTCTGCTTCGGCGTGGCGAGCGCCCAGTCCAGGCCGTCGCGCGCGGCCTCGGCGGACAGATCGAAGTCCTTCTCGAGCGAGCCCCCGGCCAGGATCGCCGCAGGCGTCGAGCCAAGCACCTGCGCCGCCTTGCGTGAACTGGCCTGGTTGAGGTCGGCGTCGAAGATCCAGACCTTGACGCCGTCGGCGACGATGAGTTGCTCGAAGGGCTTGGCGTAGGCGAAGCGGAAGCGGTTGGGGCGCAGGAACTCGAAGGTACCGGCCGAGACCTTCTTGCGCGCTCCGTCGGGCGAGGTGACGGTCTGCGTGAAGGTGCTGGTGCCGCTCTTGGCCTCACGCACGAAGTCGCGCAGCGCGCCGACAGCGTCGGCATGGGCGAGTCCGCTTGCGATGGCGAGCGCGACGGCGAACAGGGCGCGCTTCATTCGGCCCTCGCCGGCACCAGGATGTCGCGGTTGCCGTTGGTGGCCATGTTGGAAACCAGGCCCGACTGCTCCATCTGCTCGAGCAGCCGCGCGGCGCGGTTGTACCCGATGCGCAGGTGGCGTTGCACGAGGGAGATCGACGCCCGCCGATGCTGCAGCACCACCGCCACGGCCTGGTCGTACATCGGGTCGGCCTCGCCCGAGGCGCCGCTCTCGCCCGGCGCGCCATCGCCATCGGTGTCGAGCGTGCCCCCCTCCAGGATGCCCTCGATGTAGTTCGGCGCACCCTGGCTCTTGAGGTATTCGACGACGCGGTGGACCTCGTCGTCACTGACGAAGGCACCGTGTACACGCATCGGCGTCGGCACGCCGGCGGGCGCCGACATGTAGAGCATGTCGCCCTGTCCGAGCAGCGCTTCGGCGCCCATCTGGTCGAGGATCGTGCGGCTGTCGATCTTGCTGCTGACCTGGAAGCTCAGCCGCGTGGGGATGTTGGCCTTGATGAGGCCGGTGATCACGTCCACGCTCGGGCGCTGCGTGGCCAACACGAGGTGGATACCGGCAGCGCGTGCTTTCTGCGCCAGACGGGCAATCAGTTCCTCGATCTTCTTGCCCACGACCATCATCAGGTCGGCGAGTTCGTCGATCACGACCACGATGTGGGGCAAACGCTCGAGTGGCTCGGGTGCTTCGGGCGTGAGGCTGAAGGGGTTGGGCAGCTTGTTGCCGGCGGCCGCGGCGTCGTCGATCTTGCGGTTGTAGCCCGAGAGCTGTCGCACGCTGAGCTTGCTCAGCAGCTTGTAGCGCCGCTCCATCTCGCCGACACACCAGTTGAGCGCATGCGCCGCCTGCTTCATGTCGGTGACGACCGGGCACAGCAGGTGCGGGATGCCTTCGTAGACGCTCAACTCGAGCATCTTCGGGTCGACCATGATCATCCGCACGTCACGCGCCTCGGCCTTGTAGAGCAGGCTCAGGATCATCGCGTTGATGCCCACCGACTTGCCCGAGCCGGTGGTACCGGCGACCAGGCAGTGCGGCATCTTGGCCAGGTCCGCGACGACCGGCGCACCGACGATGTCCTTGCCCAGGCCCATCGTCAGCTGCGAGGCGGCGTCGTTGTAGACCTTGGAACCCAGGATCTCGGCCAGGCGGATCGTCTGCCGGCGCGCGTTGGGCAATTCGAGCGCCATCGTCGTCTTGCCGGGAATGGTCTCGACGACGCGGATGCTGACGAGGCTCAGCGACCGCGCAAGGTCCTTCGCCAGGTTGACGATCTGCGCGCCCTTGACGCCCGTGTCCGGCTCGATCTCGTAGCGTGTGATCACCGGGCCTGGCGACGCCGCCACGACCCGCACCACGACGCCGAAGTCGGCGAGCTTTTTCTCGATCAGGCGCGAGGTCATCTCGAGCGATTCGGGCGGCACTGTCTCTTGCCTCGACGGCGCGGCGTCGAGCAGGTCGACCTGCGGCAGCCTGGTGTCGGCGAGTTCGGCGAAGAGCGGCTTCTGGCGTTCTTTCTCGACCCGGGCCGACTTCGGCACCTCCAGCAGCGTCGGCTCGATCAGGATCGGCTCGTGCTGCTGCACCGCCTGCAGGCTCTCGTCGACCACCAGTTCGCGTTCGCGCAACGCCTGTTCGCCCAGCCGCACGTCCTCGGCGATGTCGCGCTGCTCCTGGCGGCGCTCGCTGAAGGCGTCGATGCGTGCGCCGATGCGGTCGGCCAATGCGAGCCAGGAGAAACGCAACGCCAGCGCCATGCCAGCCACGAGCGCCGCAATCCAGAGCACGCCCGAACCGGCGAAGCCGAGCCCGCGCGCCGACACCGGGCCGAGCGCATAGCCCAGCACGCCGCCGGCGTGGCCCGGCAGGTGCTGCTCCCAGCGGTACAGGCGCGTCGATTCGAGTGCGCAGCTGGCGCACAGCAGCAGCCCCACCCCGAGCCAGAACGCCGCACGGTGCCGTCCCGACGGCCGCTCTGGGGTGGCCGGGCCGCGCAGGCGGCGTGCGAAGGCGGTGAGCCACTCGCGTGCCCCGACCAGCATCAACCACCAGACCGAGAAGCCGAACAAGAAGTACAGCAGGTCGGCGACCCAGGCGCCCACGCTGCCGGCCTTGTTGTGGAGCAAACCGCCTGCACCCGAGGTACTGAAGCCCGGGTCGGCGGCGTCGTGGGTCAGCAGGGCGATGAGCAGCAGCAGCCAGAGCGTGCCGCCGGCCATGAGAAGGAGGCCGCGGCGATGGCGGGAAGGCGTGGCCGTGTCAGCGGCCGCGTCGGCCGTGCCGCGGGCGTAGGTGCCGTCGGCTCGGAGCGAGCCCAGGGGGAAAGTCATGGCCGCGATTGTGGCGCAAGGCCACCGCCGCCGCCCCAGACCAGGAGCACCCTACGGCCTGCGGCCGGTCCCGCCAAGCGGGAGCTCGCCCTCGGCAGAGCCTGCGGGCTTACTCGTCCTGCGTGATCGGCTCTTTCAGGATGACGGAGCCGTTTTCCTGCGTCTCGATCACGCCGCGTTCTTCCAGGTCCTTCATGACCCGGCTCACCATCTCGCGCGAAGCGCCAACCACCTTGGCCATGTCCTGACGGCTGACCTTGTGGCGGATGATCTTGACGTCGTTGTCGACCTCGGCCATGTCCAGAAGCGTGCGCGCAACGCGGCCGTAGACATCGAGCAGCGCGAGCGACTCGATCTGGCGGTCGGCCGCGCGCAGGCGCCGCACGAGGCCGCGCATGATGGCGTAGGACAGGCTCGAGTTCTCGGGGAGACAGCGCGCGAAGTCGTTGCGCGCCAGCACCAGCATGTCGGTCTGGACCTCGGCACGCACCGTGGCCGAGTGCGGGTCGTTGTCGATCAGGCTCATCTCGCCGACGTAGTCGCCCGACTCCAGCACGGCCAGGATGACCTCACGACCGCGCGAGTCGGCGGTCAGGACGCGGGCGCGGCCGTTCAACAGGATGAACAGCGAGTTGCTCTTGCGCCCCTGCTCGACCACCAGTTCGCCGCGCCGGAAACGCCGCTTGACCACGCTGTCGGCCACTGCCTGCGCCTGCTCCGGGGTGAGCATCGAGAACAGCGGGACGCGACGGATCAGGTCCAGGTTAGAAAGCATCGACATTCGGGGGCTCCTGTCTTGTTACCAGCACGCTAGCTGTATCGGCACTTTGCCGCGGAATCTTAAAATCTCTCTATTCTGCCCATTGACACGCTTAGCACTGCTTTTGCCTGCCTGATCGTCACAATGGTGTCCGTTCCTGGCGACGCCGCCCTCCGAAAGCCCCTCATGACGACCGCTCCCAAGCACGCGCGCGTGCTCATCCTCGGCTCCGGCCCCGCCGGCTACACCGCCGCGATCTACGCCGCGCGCGCCAACCTTAAACCGATGCTCGTGACCGGCATCGCGCAGGGTGGGCAACTGATGACGACGACCGATGTCGACAACTGGCCCGCCGACGCCATGGGCGTTCAGGGCCCGGAGCTGATGCAGCGCTTTCTGGAGCACGCCGAACGGTTCCAGACCGAGATCGTGTTCGATCACATCCACACCGTCGACCTGGCCCGGCGCCCCTTCACCCTGAAGGGCGATTCGGCCACCTACACCTGCGACACGCTCGTGATCGCCACCGGCGCGAGCGCCAAGTACCTCGGCCTTCCGAGCGAAGAGGCGTTCATGGGCCGCGGCGTCAGCGGCTGCGCCACCTGCGACGGGTTCTTCTACAAGCAGCAGGAGGTTTGTGTCGTCGGCGGCGGCAACACCGCGGTCGAAGAAGCGCTGTACCTGAGCAACATCGCGTCCAAGGTCCACCTCGTGCACCGGCGCGACAAGTTCCGCGCCGAGGCGATCCTGGTCGACAAGGTCGCGGCGAAGGCCGCCGCGGGCAAGATCGAACTGCATTACTGGCACACGCTCGACGAAGTGCTGGGCGACGCGTCGGGCGTGACCGGCGTGCGCCTGAAGTCGACCCGCGACGGTGCGACCAAGGAACTCACGCTGAAGGGCTGCTTCATCGCCATCGGTCACCAGCCCAACACCGACATCTTCAAGGGCCAGCTCGAGATGAAGGACGGCTACATCGTCACCCGCACCGGCCTCAACGGCTTCGCCACGATGACCAGCGCGCCGGGTGTGTTCGCCGCGGGCGACGTGCAGGATCATGTCTACCGGCAGGCGATCACCAGTGCCGGCACCGGATGCATGGCGGCGCTGGACGCGCAACGGTTCCTCGAGCAGCAGGACAGTTAGTCTTGACCGTGCAAGCCACGCTATAATCGCAAGCTTTGCCGGCAACGGCTTACTTTGAACCCGACGGGGTCGCGCGGCAAATCCGCAGCCCACCCTGCTCGTCTGGAGCGGCCTCCCACGGCTGATTTTTATATGGCACGCGTCTGTCAAGTCACGGGTAAGGGCCCG
>DATDER010000255.1:0-2927 GCA_036523095.1 Rubrivivax sp. | reverse complement strand
ATCCTGCGCGCCGACAACAACGGCGAAGGCGGCCTGATCGCGATGCTGGCCCTGGCCTCGCAGGCCGTGGCCGACCGTCCGGAGTTGCGCCGGCGCCTGCTCATGCTGGGCATCTTCGGCACCGCGATCTTCTTTGGCGACGGGGTCATCACGCCGGCGATCTCGGTGCTGTCCGCGGTCGAGGGGCTCGAGGTCGCGGCGCCGGGGCTGCACCGCTTCATCGTCCCCGTGACGCTGGTGGTGCTGACGCTGCTCTTCGCCGCGCAACGTTTCGGCACCGCGGTCGTTGGCCGCTTCTTCGGGCCCATCACGCTGCTGTGGTTTGCCGTGCTGGCCGTGCTGGGCGTGGACCACATTGCCGACAACCCCGGCGTGCTGGTCGCGTTGTCGCCGCACCATGCACTCGGTTTCCTGCTCAGCCAGCCCAAAGTGGCCTTCGCGGCGCTGGGCGCCGTGGTCTTGTGTGTCACCGGCGCCGAAGCGCTGTACGCCGATCTCGGTCATTTCGGCAAGCGGCCGATCCGGCTCGCCTGGTTCAGCGTGGCGATGCCGGCGCTGGTGCTCAACTACTTCGGGCAGGGTGCGATGTTGCTCGCGCAGCCCGAGAAGGTGAGCAATCCCTTCTACGAGATGGCGCCGTCGTGGGCACTGTTCCCGCTCATCGGGCTGGCCACACTCGCCACCGTGATCGCGTCGCAGGCGCTCATCACGGCGGCGTTCTCGGTCACCAAGCAGGCGATGCAGCTCGGTTACCTGCCGCGCCTGCGCATCCTGCACACCTCTGTGCGCGAGACGGGGCAGATCTACGTGCCCTTTGTCAACTGGGCGCTGTACGGCTGCATCGTCATCGCCGTCGTGGCCTTCGGCTCGAGCAGCGCGCTCGCGTCGGCCTACGGCATCGCGGTCACGATCGACATGACGATCACGACGCTGATGACCTTCTTCGTCATCCGCTACGGCTGGAAGCTGCCGCTACCGCTGTGCATCGCGGCGACCGGTTTCTTCTTCGTCGTCGACTTCGTCTTCCTCGCCGCCAACATCGTCAAGGTGTTCGAGGGCGGCTGGTTCCCGCTTCTCATCGGCGGCGTGATGTTCACGCTCATGATGACCTGGAAACAGGGCCGCAACCTGATGAGTGCGCGCCTGCGCGACGAAGCGATCGACCTCGACAGCTTCCTGGAGTCGGTCTTCACGAGCCCGCCGCAGCGCGTCAGCGGTACCGCGGTGTTCCTGAACTCCGAGAAGGGATCGACGCCGTTCGCGCTGCTGCACAACCTCAAGCACAACAAGGTGCTGCACGAGCAGAACCTGTTTGTCACCGTGCAGCACCACGAGGTGCCGTGGATCGGCTTCGGCCGGCGCTGCGAGATCGAGCCGCTTGGCCACGACTGTTGGCAGGTCACGCTGCATTTCGGCTTCAAGAACGACCCCGACGTGCCCGAGGCGCTGCGCCTGCTCGAGGGCCGCGGCGTCAACCTCGACGAGATGGAGACGAGTTACTTCCTCAGCCGCGACACCGTGATCCCGACCTTCGGCGACGGCATGTCGATGTGGCGCGAGAAGCTGTTCGCCAGCATGCACCGCAATGCCGCGGCCGCGGCCGACTTCCTGAACCTGCCGACGAACCGCATCGTCGAGTTGGGGTCGAAGGTGGAGATCTAGCGCCCTCGGTAACCGTCAGCTCGCCACGAGCTTGGCGCCCACCAGTACCAGCACGAACGCGATCGCCGGTCTGAGGAACGCATCGGGCGCTCTGTGGCTCAGCATCGAGCCGATGATCACCCCGGGGATCGAGCCGGCCAGCAACTGCCAGAGCAGCCCGCCATCGACGTTGCCCATGCTCAGGTGACCGGTGCCCGCCACGACCGTGAGCGGGATCGCGTGCACGATGTCGGTCCCGACCAGCTTGCCCGGCGTCATGCGCAGCGGATACAGATAGACCAGCATCACGGCGCCGAGCGCGCCCGCCCCGACCGAGGTCAAAGTGACCAGGAAGCCGAGCACGGCACCCGCCAGCACGGTCAGGCCGGGTTGCGCACGCTTGAAGCGCACTGCTGCGTTGATGCGCAGTGTCTTGCCGAGCGCCTGAGCCTGGCGCTTGAACACCATGGCACCGGCGGTGAGTACCAACACCGCGCCCAGCAGGTTGAGGATGATGCCTTGTTTCATCTGGCTGGCACCGGTGCTGTGCAGCCAGTACAAGGTCAGGCAGGCCGCCGGCAGGCTGCCGGTGCAGATCAGGCGCAGGACCTCCACGTCGACGCTGCCGCGGCTGTGGTGTATCGCGCCGCCGAACATCTTGGTGATCGCGGCGAACCAGAGGTCGGTCCCGACGGCCGTCGCCGGTGCCATGCCGAACAGCAGGACGAGGATCGGCGTCATCAACGCGCCACCCCCCCACGCCCGTGAGGCCGACGACAAGGCCGACGCCCAATCCAGCGACGGGATGGATCCAGTCCATGCGATTCAGGCGACGAAGCCGAGTCGCCTCAGGTGATCGATCACCCGGTCGGCGGCGGCTTCGGCGGTCATCGACACCGTGTCGATGCGCAACTCGGGTTGCTCGGGTTGTTCGTACGGTGAGTCGATGCCAGTGAAGTTCTTCAGCTCTCCGCGGCGGGCCTTGGCATAGAGGCCCTTGACGTCGCGCTGCTCCACCACCTCGAGCGGTGTGTCGACGTGGATCTCGATGAACTCGGACTCGGTCAGCAGCCCACGGGCCAACGCGCGCTCGGACCGGAACGGCGATATGAACGCGGTGAGCACGATCAGGCCGGCGTCGACCATCAGCCTGACCACCTCGGCGACGCGGCGGATGTTCTCGACCCGATCCTCGGCGGTGAAGCCGAGGTCGCGGTTGAGCCCGTGGCGCACGTTATCGCCGTCGAGCAGGTAGCTGTGGCGACCGAGCGCGACGAGCTTGAGCT
>DATDER010000254.1:0-6479 GCA_036523095.1 Rubrivivax sp. | reverse complement strand
TCTTGCCGATCTGCGCACACGAGCCGACGGTGGCCCAGGTGTCGACCATCGCGTTTTCGTCGACGTAGGCGCCGATGTTGACGTAGCTGGGCATCAGCACCGCGCCCTTGGCGATGAAGCTGCCGCGCCGTGCCACCGCCGGCGGGACCACACGCACACCCGTCGCGCGCATCGCGGCTTCGTCCAGGTGAGCGAACTTGGTCTGCACCTTGTCGAAGAAGCCCAGGTCTCCGGCGCGCATGATCTTGTTGTCGCTGAGGCGGAAGCTCAGCAGCACTGCCTTCTTGACCCACTGGTTCACCGTCCATTGGCCCACGCCCTGCCGCTCAGCTACACGCAGCCGGCCTGCGTTGAGTTCGGCGATGACATGCTCGACGCCTTCGCGCACTTCAGGCGACGACACGGGCGTGATCTGGGCGCGGCCTTCCCAGGCGAGGTCGATGAGGGCTTGCAGTTGTTGCGTCATGTCAGGGCTCGGGTGAATTGCACGATGCGCTTGGCGGCTTCGACGCAGTCGTCGGTGCCCGCGACAAGCGCGAGCCGGATGCGGCCGGCGCCGGGGTTGATGCCGTGGGCCGGCCGTGCGAGCAGGCTGCCCGGCAGCACGGTCACATTGTATTGAGCGAGCAGGCCGAGGGCGAAGGCAATGTCGTCGCCTCCGGGAACCACCGGCCAGAGGTAGAAGCCGGCGTCGGGCAGGGCGACGTCGAGCGCCTGTGCCAGGATCGGCGTCACACGTGCGAACTTCTCGCGGTAGAGCGTGCGATTGGCCACCACGTGCGCCTCTTCGTTCCAGGCCGCGATGCTGGCCCGCTGCACCATCGGGCTCATCGCGCTGCCGTGGTAGGTGCGGTAGAGCAGGAAGGGCTTGACGAGTGCGGCGTCGCCGGCGACGAAGCCGGATCGCATCCCGGGCACGTTGCTGCGCTTGGACAGGCTGGTGAAGACCAGCAGGCGGCGGAAGTCGCTGCGGCCGAGCGCCTGGGCGGCTTGCAACCCGCCGAGCGGCCCTTCGTCGCGGAAGTAGATCTCGGAGTAACACTCGTCGCTCGCGATGACGAAGCCGTGGCGGTCGCTCAACTCGAACAGAAGCTTCCACTCGGCCAGCGGCATCACCGCGCCCGTGGGATTGCCGGGCGAACAGACGTAAAGCAGTTGGGTGCGCGCCCAGGTGGCGGCGTCGACCTGGTCCCAGCGTGCGGCGAAATGCTGCGCCGGGTCGCTGTTGGCAAAGGCCGTCTGCGCGCCGGCAAGCAGGGCTGCGCCTTCGTAGATCTGATAGAACGGGTTCGGGCAGACGACGGTGGCGCCCGGGCGTGTGGGGTCGATCACGGTCTGGGCGAAGGCGAACAGCGCCTCGCGCGAGCCGGTGACCGGGATCACCTGGCTGCCGGGGTCGACCACAACCCCGTAACGCCGCCCGACCCAGGCCGCGATCGCCTCGCGAAGCGCTGGCTCGCCGGCGGTGGCGGGGTAGGACGACAGGCCTGGCAGCGCGGCCATCAACGCCGCTTCGATCAGCTGGGGCGTCGCGTGGCGCGGCTCACCGATGCCCAGGCCGATCGGCCGCAGCCCCGCGGATGGCACGATGCCGCGTGTGAGTTCGCGCAGGCGTTCGAAGGGGTAGGCGTGCAGGCGCTGGAGCAGCGGATTCATGCATGGATTATCCCGGAGCGGGTGGAGCGCGCGATGGCATCCGGGGCGGCGAGTGCGGCGTAGAGTGGGGTTGTCCACCATGCCCACGCCAAGCAACCTGCCATGCCGCTACCCAGCCCGCTCGCCAAGCTCGGGCGGCTGTCGACCGGACTGCTTGGAAAGCCGCGCATGTGGGGGCTGAATGCGCTGCTGCTGGCGCTGGCGCTCTACGCAGCGCTGATGCTGGCACTGTGGGTCGGCCAGGAGCGCCTGATCTTCTATCCGGTGCCGCTGGCCGCCGGACACCGTTTCGATTTCGGCGCTGACGTGCACGAGACCTGGATCGAGGTACCCGGTGCGCGCCTGAACGCCTTGCACTTGCGTCGCCCCCAGCCCGAGGGGGTGGTCTTCTTTCTCCACGGCAACAGCGGCAACCTGGATTCGTGGTTCACCAATGCCGAGTTCTACCGGCACGCGAACCTGGACCTGTTCATGATCGACTACCGCGGCTTCGGCAAGAGCAGCGGGCGCATCGAGAGCCAGGCCCAACTGGAGGCCGACGTGCGTGCGGCATGGGCCACGATCGCCCCGCGTTACGCCGGCCAGCGGCGTGTCTTCTTCGGTCGCTCGCTCGGCACCGCGCTCGCCGCGTCGATGGCGGCAGAACTGCAGCCGGAGCTGACCGTCCTGGTGTCGCCCTACGAGAGCATGGTCTCGATGGCTGCGGAGCACTACCCCTGGGTCCCGCGTGCACTGCTGCGTTACCCGCTGCGCACCGACGCGGCGCTGATGCAGCTCAAGCACCCGGTGCTGCTGGTGCACGGCGAAGGCGACGCGCTGATCTCGATCCGCCACAGCGAGCGCCTGCTGCTGCATGCGCCGCACGCACGCCTGCTGCGGCTGCCCGGCGTCGGCCACAACGACGTGCACGAGTCGCGGCTCTACCTCGACGAGTTGCGTGCCGAGCTTACCGGCGCGGTGCGCTGAAACCTCAGAGCTTGCCCACGCAGCCCGGCGCGCCGCAGCGGCAGGCGAGCCTGCCTTCGTGGTGTGTCTCGCCGTAGTTCACGGTGATCTCCTCGCCTGGCGCGATCGGCTTGACGGCATAGAACTCGACCCGGCCCTGGCGGATGCACAGCCGCGCATTGGGCTGGCAGCTGTGGTTGGTGAAGCGCATCGGATCGCCCGAGCGGCTGAAGTCGATCGCGCGGCGGTTCGACACCTCGACGATCATGATGCGTTCGTGGCGCGTCGCGCGGATGCGCGCTTCGGCCACGCTGATCGACTCGCCGCGGATCTCGCCGATCTTGCGCCGCGGCGGGATCGCTTCGGCGGCGAAGGCGCCCTGGCCGTCGATGCGGCTGGCGGCCACGCTGACGGCGAACTTCTGGTAGGCCGGCCGGTCGGTCGACGTGTTCAAGCCAGCCCGCCGAGGTCGACGCGCGGCGTCGGCTTCCAGCCCTTCTTGCGCTGCTCGGCGGTGACGAAGGTGCGAATGCCGCCGCGCACGAACCAGTCGGCATGCACCCGCACGAAGCGGGGCTTGATCGCATGCACGATGTCGTCGGCGATCGTGTTGGTGACCTTCTCGTGGAAGGCGCCCTCGTTGCGGTAGCTCCAGAAGTAGTTCTTCAGGCTCTTGAGTTCGACGCACCAGGCGTCGGCAACGATCTCGATCGTGAAGTGCGCAAAGTCGGGCTGGCCCGTGAGCGGGCACAGGCAGGTGAACTCGGGCACGTCGAAGCGGATCAGGTAATCGCGTTCGGGGGCGGGGTTCGGGAACGCGTCGAGTTGCTTGCTCGGCTGGCTCGGCGGCACGGCGGGTTTGGCGCGCTGCCGCACCGGGCTGGCAGGGGCGGGCTTGGGCATGGGATTTCGAGGCCGGTTTGCGGGGTCGCGATGGTATCATCCGGCCCCCGAAAGTCGCCCGGCATCGGTGCGATTCTTCAATCAAATCAAATACTTAGACGCCTGCAAGCCGATGCGCCTGAACCAGATCAAGCTCTCCGGCTTCAAGTCCTTCGCAGAACCCACGACCTTCCAACTCCCGGGCCAGCGCGTCGGGGTGGTCGGCCCCAACGGCTGCGGCAAGTCCAACATCATGGACGCCGTGCGCTGGGTGCTCGGCGAGAGCAAGGCGAGCGAACTGCGCGGCGAGTCGATGCAGGACGTGATCTTCAACGGGTCCGGCCTGCGCAAGCCGGCGAGCCGCTCGAGCGTGGAACTCGTCTTCAGCAACGAGGACGCGCGCGCCGGCGGACAGTGGAACAGCTTTGCCGAGATCGCCGTCAAACGGGTGCTCACGCGCGACGGCAGCAGCAGCTACTACATCAACAACCAGCCGGTGCGCCGGCGCGACGTGCAGGACGTCTTCCTCGGCACCGGCCTCGGGCCGCGTGCCTACGCGATCATCGGCCAGGGCACGATCAGCCGCATCATCGAGTCGCGCCCCGAAGAGTTGCGCCTGTTCCTCGAAGAAGCCGCCGGTGTCTCGAAGTACAAGGAACGCCGGCGCGAGACCGAAAACCGCCTGAAGGACACACGCGAGAACCTGACGCGGGTCGACGACATCCTGCGCGAGCTCAACAACAACCTCGACAAGCTCGAGAAGCAGGCCGAGGTCGCCAAGGTCTACCGCACGCTGCAGGAGCAGGGTGCGCTCAAGCTGCACCAGTTGTGGTTCCTGAAACACCGCGACGCGGCAAACGAAGAAGCCCGTGTCCAGCGCGCCGCCGCCGAGGCGCAGACCGCGATCGAAGCGCGCCTGGCCGAACTGCGCCACAGCGAAGCCGAGATCGAGACCGTTCGCCAGGCGCACTATGCGGCGGCCGACAAGTTGCACACGTCACAAGGCGCCTTGGCCGACGCCGCGCTGGAAGTAAGCCGGCTCGAGGAACGCATCCGCTACGTCGTCGAGGGCCGCCAGCGCGTCGAGCAGCGCCTCGCGGACCTTCGTGCACAAAACGCCCAGTGGGCGCAGCGCCAGGACGATGCGCAGGCCGAACTCGGCAGCCTGGCCGAGCAGGTGGCGGCGGCGCAGGAGCAGGGCGAAGTGCTCGCGGCGCAGGCCGAAGATCAGGGCGCGCAGCTGCCGTCGGCGGAGGACGCGTTGCGCGCCGCGCAGGGACAGAGCAGCGCCCAGCGCACGGTCGTGGCGCAGGTGCAGCAGCAGATCCAGATCCTGGCCGCCGAAGGCCGCAACGTCGAAGAGCAGTCACGCCAGCTCAACGCACGACGCGAGCGCATGGCCGCCGAGCAGCAGACGCTCGCCGCACCCGATCTGCCACGGCTCGCTGCGCTGAAGACGCAGACCGCGGGCGCCGACGAGGCCAAGGACGTGGCCGAAGCGCGCCTGCACGAGCAGCAGGAGCAGTTGCCCGCCCTCGACGAACAACGCCGTGTGCAGCAGGACAGCGCGAACCGCGAAGCCGGCACACAGGCCGACCTGAGTGCGCGCCTCGATGCGCTGCGCGCCTTGCAGGAGAAGGTGCAGACCGAAGGCAAGCTCAAGCCCTGGCTGGCGCGCCATGGCCTCGATGGACTCGCCGGGCTCTGGACGCAGGTGCACATCGAAGCCGGCTGGGAGACCGCGCTCGAAGCGGCCCTGCGCGAGCGCTTGAACGCGCTCGCCGTCGGCCGGCTCGACACCGTGCGGGCCTTCGCCGCCGATGCACCGCCGGCGCGACTGGCTTTCTACACCGCGCCACCCGCCGCGCTGGCGAGCACGCACCAGACCCTGCCGCGGCTGGCCGACTTGCTGCGCCTGGGCGACGCCGGGTTGAAAGCGCTGCTCGGCGACTGGCTCGAAGGCGTCTACACCGCGCCGAGCCTGGACGACGCACTTGCCAGCCGGGCCAGGCTCACGCACGGCGAAGTGATCATGACGCGCGACGGCCATGCGGTGTCGCAGTTCGCCGTCGCCTTCTACGCACCCGACTCCGAACAGGCCGGCATGCTCGCGCGCGCGCAGGAGATCGAGAACCTGGACCGCCGTCTGCGTGCCCAGCGGCTGATCGCCGATGAAGCGAAGACCACGCTCGTGCGGCTCGACGCCGCATTCACCGAAGCTTCGCAACGCCTCGTCTCGGCGCGGCGTGAAGCCGGCGAGGCGCAGACCCGGGCACATCAATTGCACGTCGAACTGCTGCGCCTGAGCCAGCAGGCCGAGGCGGCCCAGAGCCGGCGCACGCAGATCGAAGGCGAACTGGCCGAGGTCGACGAGCAGATCGGTGAGCTGCAGGAGCGCCGCGCCACCGGCGAAGCACGTTTCGAAGAACTCGACCTCGAACTCGCCACCACGCAGGAGCGCCACGCCGAGTTGGACGAAGCCGTGATCAACGCCGAACGCCGACTCGCCGACGCACGCGAGCAACAGCGCGCCCTCGAACGCCAGGCCAGCGAAGCGCAGTTCCAGGCCCGCACGCTGACGGCGCGGCGCGGCGAGCTGGAGCGTGCGATCGAGACCGCCTTGCAACAGGTGCAGACGAACACCAACGCCGGGCAGCAGCTCGAGATGGAGCTCGGCACGCTCAACGACGCCGCGGCGCAGGCCGGCCTGCAGTCCGCCCTGGTCCTCAAGCTCGAGCGCGAGCACGCGCTCGGCGCGGTGCGAAGCGAGTACGACGACCTCACGGCCCGCCTGCGTGCGGGCGACGAGCAGCGCCTGGAGTTCGAGCGCAGCCTCGACCCGCTACGCGAGAAGCTCGTCAAGCTGCAGCTCGAGGCCCAGGCGGCGCAGCTCGGCGGTGCGCAGTACGCCGAGCAGCTGGACGCCGCAGCGGTCGACCGCGAGGCGCTCGCGCGCAGCATCGAAGAAGGCAAGGTCCGGCTGCCGGGGCTGCAGG
>DATDER010000253.1:0-18346 GCA_036523095.1 Rubrivivax sp. | reverse complement strand
TGGTCGAGTTCCTGAAGACGCTCACCAGCACCGAGCCCTGGCAGGCGCCCAAACTCCCGTGAGCGCTGCCGTGACCGCGCTGCGCCAGATCCGCTACGTGCGGCTGGGCACGCGCGACCTCGACGCGGCCGACCGCTTCGCGCGCGAGGTCGTCGGGCTGGAGTTGGCGCGCAGCGAACGAGGCGCGCGTTATTACCGCAGCGACGAGCGCGACCACACGCTGGTCTACTTCGAAGGCGACCCGCAGGACCACACCGTCGGTTTCGAGCTCGCCGACGGCGATGCACTGGAGGCGGCCGCGGCGGCGCTGTCCAACGCCGGCTTCGCGGTGCAGGCCGGCAGCAAACAAGACTGCGGGCAGCGTCAGGTACGCGACTTCGTCAACTTCCGCGACCTCACCGGCAACAAGATCGATCTCGTCGTGCGGCCGCACCACAGCGGGCGGCGTTACTTCCCGTCGCGCGACGCCGGCATCACCGGTTTCAGCCACGTCGGCCTGTGCAGCACCGACGCACCGCGCGACGAGCGCTTCTGGACCGGCCTGCTCGGCGCTCGGGTGAGCGACCGCATCGGCGACGCCGCGCTGCTGCGCATCGACGAGGTGCACCACACCGTCGCGCTGTTCCCGACCACGCGCGTCGGCGTGCAGCACATCAACCACCAGGTCGCCAGCATCGACGACGTGATGCGCGCCTGGTACCAGCTTGCGAAGGCGGGTGTGCGCATCGTTTTCGGCCCCGGCCGGCATCCGACCTCGGGCGCCGTGTTCCTCTACTTCGAAGGGCCCGACGGCATGGTGTTCGAATATTCCACCGGCGTGCGCAGGATCGCGCCCGAAGACGAATCAAGCTACCAGCCGCGCCAGTTCCCGCTGGTGCCCGAGTCGTTCTGCATGTGGGGTTCGTTGCCGGACATTGCGGAGTTCCGCAAGTGAGCGGGGTCGTCCCCGGCAAGGCCCAGCCCCGCGGCGCCTATTCGCACATCCGGCGCGCGGGTGACTTCCTCTTTGTCGCCGGCATCAGCTCGCGCCGCGCCGACAACAGCATCGCGGGGGCGAGCGTCGACGCGACGGGCAAGCTCGCGCTGGACATCCACGAGCAGACGCGTGCAGTGATCGAGAACATCCGCGACATCCTGGCCAGTGAAGGGGCTGCGCTCGCGGACGTGGTCGATGTCAGCGCCTTCCTCGTCGACATGGCCGACTTCGGCGGCTACAACGAAGAGTACGCACGCTGGTTCGGTGTCGACGGCCAGACCGCACCCACACGAACCACGGTCGCGGTGCACCAGCTGCCGCACCCGCATTTGCTGATCGAGATCAAGGTCGTGGCCTATAAACCCGCATGAAATACGGCCGACCGCTCAACTTCCCGCGCTGGCTCGAAGACCACGGCCATCTTCTGAAACCGCCGGTCGGCAACCGCCAGGTCTGGCAGGACGCCGACTTCATGGTCACCGTGGTCGGTGGGCCCAACGCACGCAGCGACTTCCACGACGACCCGCTGGAAGAGTTCTTCTACCAGTTCAAGGGCAACGCGCACCTGCTGATCCACGACCGCGGCCGCTATGAACGCCTGGACCTGAACGAAGGCGACATCTTCCTGCTGCCGCCGCACGTCCTGCACTCGCCCCAGCGGCCCGAGCCCGAAAGCCGCTGCCTCGTCATCGAACGCCAGCGCCCGGCCGGGCTTATCGACGCCTTCCAGTGGCATTGCGCGCAATGCGGCCACCTGGTCTCGCGTATCGAGGTCCAGCTCGCCGACATCGTGACCGACCTGCCGGCGACCTACCAGCGCTTCTACGCGTCGCCACCGGCCGAGCGCACCTGCACACAGTGTGGCGCCGTGCACCCGGGCCGCGACCATGCCGCCTGGCACCAGACCCTGCAAGAACACCGCCCATGATCGACATGCACGCCCATTGCTTCCCGCGCATCTCACGCGACGAAGCCTTCTCGATCGACGCAGAGCGTGCGCCTTGGCTGCGGGTCGACGAAAGCGGCGCAAAGGGCTCGATCATGCTCGGCGACAAGCCCTTCCGCCCCGTGCAGCCGCCGCTGTGGGACGCGCAGGTGCGGCTGGCCGAGATGGACGCACAAGGCGTCGACGTGCAGATCACCTGCGCCACGCCAGTCATGTTCGGCTACGGCTGGCCGGCCGAGCGCACCGCCGACTGGGCGGCGCGCATGAACGACGCCGTGCTCGGCTTCTGCGACGCCGCGCCGCAGCGGCTCAAAGCGCTGGCGCAGGTGCCGCTGCAATCGCTCGAACTCAGCTGCCGTGAGGCCAGCCGCGCGCAGAAGGCCGGTTGCGTGGGCGTGCAGATCGGCAACCACGTCGGCGACCGGGACCTCGACGACGCGGCGCTGGTCGACTTTCTGATCCACTGTGCTGAAGCCGGCATCCCGGTGCTCGTGCACCCGTGGGACATGATGGGCGGCCAGCGCATGAAGCAGTGGATGCTGCCGTGGCTCGTCGCGATGCCGGCGGAAACGCAACTCGGCATGGTGTCGCTGATTCTCTCCGGCGCGCTCGAGCGCATCCCCCAATCGCTGAGGATCTGCTTCGCCCACGGCGGCGGCAGCTTCGCCTGGCTGCTCGGGCGGGTCGACAACGCCTGGAAGCACCGCGACATCATCCGCAAGGACTGCCCCAACCTGCCGTCCAGCTACGCGCGCCGCTTCCATGTCGACAGTGCCGTCTTCGACCCCGGCGCACTGCGCCTGCTGGTCGACGTCATGGGCAGCGACCGCGTGATGCTCGGCTCGGACTACCCCTTTCCGCTCGGCGAGCAGCGCATCGGCAGCCTTGTCGCCGATGCGCCGTTTCTGGGCGATGCGGACCGCGAGCGCATGTTGCACGGCAACGCCAAGGGCTTTTTCAGCCTGTAGCCGACTCGGGTTGTACCGGCTGGAAGCGCCCGGGCCTGCACCGTAGACTCAGGGCACTTTCCCACCAGGAGTTCCGATCCATGGCCCGATTGCCCAGCTTCCCGCTCAAGACCGCAGCCGCGCTGGCGCTCGCGGCTGCCGCCACCCTCGCCCAGTCGCAAGCCCCGATCAAGATCGGCTTCATGGCCGAGCTGTCGGGCCCGCAGGGTGCGCTCGGGCAGGACCAGTACGACGCTTTCATGATGGTGGTCGAGCGCAACGGCGGCAAGCTCGGCGGCACCCCGGTGCAGATCCTGCGCGAGGACAGCCAGCTCAAGCCCGACGTCGCGACCCAGATCGTGCAGAAGCTGATCGAGAAGGAGAACGTCTCGATCATCACCGGCGTCACCTTCTCCAACGTGATGATGGCGGTGCAGAAGCCGATCACCGAAAAGGGCGTCTTCCTGATCGGCAGCAACGCCGGGCCGGCGCCGATTGCCGGGGCGCAGTGCTCGCCGTTCCAGTTCATCACCTCGTGGCAGAACGACAACCAGGCCGAGGTCGTGGGCAAGTACGCCACCGACAAGGGCTACAAGAAGGTCATCGGCATGGCGCCGAACTACCAGGCCGGCAAGGACTTCATCGCCGGCTTCAAGCGCTTCTACAAGGGCGAGGTGATCGACGAGATCTACACCCCGCTGAACCAGCCCGACTTCGCGGCCGAACTGGCGCAGGTCGCGGCCAAGAACCCCGACGCGGTCTACGTGTTCTACCCGGGTGGCCTGGGCGTGAACTTCGTGCGCCAGTACCAGCAGGCCGGCCTGCTGGGCAAGGTGCCGCTGCTCAGCACCTCCACGACCGACGGCTCGACGCTGCCGGCGCAGAAGGAAGCGGCGCTGGGTGTCATCTCGGGCACCTTCTGGGGCCCGGACTTCGACAACCCGGCGAGCAAGCAGTTCGTGGCCGAGTTCGAGGCCAAGTTCAACCGCATCCCTTCGCAGTACGCAGCGCAGAGCTACGACGCCGCGCTGCTGCTCGACTCGGCGATCGCCAAGGTCAAGGGCAACATGGTCGACAAGAAGGCCTTCCAGACCGCCTTGGAGGCGGCTGATTTCAAGAGCGTTCGCGGTGCCTTCAAGTTCGGCAACAACCACTTCCCGATCCAGGACCAGCACATCTTCGAAGTCGCGAAGGACGCCAAGGGTCGCATAAGCCTGAAGACCATCGCCACGCCGCTGAAGAACCACACCGACGCGTACGCATCGCTGTGCAAAATGTGACGGGCCGCAGCGCCTGACAGCGCTGTCCTGATCCCGCCACGGGCCGGCTTCATGCCGGCCCTTTTGTATCCTCCGTCCACAGCGTGACCACCGGCCTCTTCTTCACCCAGTTGCTCAACGGGCTCCAGCTCGGGGTGCTGCTGTTTCTGCTTTCGGCCGGGCTCACGCTCGTGTTCGGGATCATGAACTTCGTGAACCTGATGCACGGCTCGCTGTACATGATGGGAGCGTACTTCGGCGCCGCGGCGTACAACCACTTCGACAGTTCCTTCACGGCCGCGGCCGTCGCCGCCGTGACCGGCACGCTGCTGCTCGGCCTGCTGGTGGAAAGGCTGGTGCTGGCATCGCTTTACAGCCGCGACCACCTCGACCAGGTGCTCGCCACCTTCGGCCTGATTCTGTTCTTCAACGAGGTGGTGCGGGCGATCTGGGGCCCGGCATCGGTCTACATGAACGTGCCCAAGGCGCTGTCGGGCACGGTCAACCTGTTCGGGCTGCCCTACCCCTCTTACCGCTTCGCGATCATCGGTGTCGGCCTGGCGGTCGGCGCGGCGTTGTACCTGGTGATCCACAGGACCCGCGTCGGCATGCTGATCCGCGCCGGCGCGTCGAACGCCGACATGGTGTCGGCGCTCGGCGTCGA
Organism: Rubrivivax sp.; assembly: GCA_036523095.1. Lineage (GTDB taxonomy): Bacteria > Pseudomonadota > Gammaproteobacteria > Burkholderiales > Burkholderiaceae_C > Rubrivivax. The sequence continues at coordinate 13,554 of DATDER010000253.1, read as the reverse complement.
CATCAAGGGCCTCAACACGCTCGTGTTCGCGCTCGGCGCGGCGCTCGCCGGGCTCGCCGGTCTGATGGCCGGGCCGATCGTCTCGGTGCAGTCGGGCATGGGCGAGCCGATCCTGATCCTGACCCTGGTCGTCATCGTCACCGGCGGCATCGGCTCGATCCGCGGCGCCTTCTACGGCGCACTGATCGTCGGCATCGTCGACACCGTCGGCCGTGCCTTCCTGCCCGCGCTGCTGCGGGAGTTTCTGGAGCGTTCGGTCGCGCAAGCGGCCGGGCCCGCGATCGCATCGATGCTGATCTACCTGCTGATGGCCACCGTGCTGGCACTCAAGCCGCAGGGGCTGTTCCCGGTGAAACATGGTTAAGCCGAGCACGCTGTTCGCGGGCGCGGTGCTGGTCCTGCTGGGCGCCGTGCCCCTGCTCGCCGCAGCGTTCGACCAGCCCTTCTACGTCACGCTGTTCACGCGCATCCTGATCTTCGCGTTGGCGGCGTTGGGGCTGAACCTGATCCTTGGCTTCGGTGCGATGGTGAGCTTCGGCCACGCGATGTACATGGGGATCGGCGCCTATGCGGTGGGCATCCTGTCGTTCCACGGCGTGGGCAACGGCTGGGCGCAGCTGGCGGTGGCGCTGGTTGCCGGCTCGCTGGTGGCGCTGGCGGTGGGCGCGATCTGCCTGCGCACCAGCGGCATGGCCTTCATCATGATCACGCTCGCCTTTGCGCAGATGCTGTTCTTCCTCGCCGTGAGCCTGAAGGACTACGGCGGCGACGACGGCCTGCCGATCGCTGCGCGCAGCGACTTCGGCCTCTTCAGCCTGGCGCAGGCGAACACGCTCTACTACACCGCCTACGGGCTGCTGCTGGCGGTGCTGTTCGGCCTGCACCGTTTGCTCGGCGCGCGCTTCGGCATGGTGCTGCGCGGCTGCAAGAGCAACGAGCGCCGCATGGCCGCGCTCGGTTTCCCCACGCTCCGCTACAAGCTCGCGGCCTATGTGATTTCCGCCCTGGTGTGTGTACTGTCGGGTGTGCTGCTGGCCAACCTGACGCGCTTCGTCGCGCCGGCCTACATGGCGTGGACAGTCTCGGGTGAACTGATCGTGATGGCGGTGCTCGGTGGCCTGGGCACGCTCGTCGGGCCCATCGTCGGCGCGGCGGGCTTGCTCGTGCTCGAAGAATTGCTGTCGTCGCTGAAGATCGGCGTGCCGGCGGTCGATGCGCTCGTCAATGCCCACTGGCTGGCCTTGATCGGGCTCTTCATCGTGCTCGTCGTACTGGTGTTGAAGCAGGGGCTGTACGGCTGGGTCGTGGCAAAGGAGCGGCGTTCGTGAGCCGTCTGGAAATCACTGGCCTCGTCAAACGCTTCGGCGGCCTGCTCGCCACCGACCACCTGTCGCTGACGCTGGAGCCGGGCGAGATCCACGCCGTCATCGGCCCCAATGGCGCGGGCAAGACGACCTTGATCCACCAGCTGGGCGGCGAGATCGCGCCCGACGAAGGCCGCATCGTCTTCGACGGGCGCGACATCACCCAAGAGCCGCCCTACCGCCGGGCGCTTGCGGGGCTCGGCCGCTCGTACCAGATCACGTCCGTCTTCCCCGACTTCACGGTGCTGCAGAACGTGTGCCTTGCGGCCCAGGCGCATGCCGGGCACAGCTTCCGTTTCTGGCGCCCGGCGGCGAGTGAGGGGGCGCTGCTCGAACCCGCGCAGGCGGCGCTGCGACAAGTCGGCTTGAGCGAGCGCATGAACACCCCGGTGTCGGCACTGGCACACGGTGAACGGCGTCAGCTCGAGATCGCGATGACGCTCGCGACGCAGCCGAAGCTGCTGCTGCTGGACGAACCGATGGCCGGCATGAGCCACGTCGAATCCGAAGCCGTGGTGAGGCTGCTGCGATCGCTCAAGGGGCGTTACACGGTGCTGCTGGTGGAACACGACATGGACGCCGTGTTCGCGCTCGCCGACCGCATCACCGTGCTCGTCTACGGCCGGCCGATAGCCTGCGGCACGCCGGATCAGATCCGCGCCAATGCCGACGTGCGCGAAGCCTATCTGGGCGACCAGGAGGTGGCGGCATGAACACGCTCCTGCAAGTCGACGCCATCGAGACCGCCTACGGCACAAGCCAGGTCCTGTTCGGTGTTTCGCTCGCCGTGAACGCGGGCGAGGTCGTCACGCTGATCGGCCGCAACGGCATGGGCAAGACGACCACCGTCAAGACCATCATGGGCCTGCTGAAGCCCTTGCGCGGCGCGGTCGCGATGGCAGGCCGGGCGCTGCAGGGCCAGCCCGCCTACCGCGTGGCGCGCAGCGGCATCGGCCTGGTGCCCGAAGGGCGCCAGATCTTCCCCAACCTGACCGTGCGCGAGAACCTCGTCGCCACCGCCGGCAACCGCCACCGGCGCGGCGACGCGTGGACGCTCGACACGGTCTACACGATGTTCCCGCGCCTGCAGGAGCGCGAGCGCAACCTGGGTGCCAACCTGTCGGGTGGCGAACAGCAGATGCTGGCGATCGGCCGCGCATTGATGACGAACCCCAAGCTGCTGATCCTGGACGAAGCCACCGAAGGCCTCGCGCCGCTGATCCGCGCCGAAATCTGGAGTTGCCTCGAGCGGCTCAAGGCGGCCGGGCTGTCGATGATCGTGATCGACAAGAACGTCGGCCCGTTGCTGCGCCTGGCCGACCGGCACTACATTCTGGAGAAGGGCCGTGTCGTCTGGCAGGGCCCCTCCGACGCCTTGCGCGCCCAGCCGGCCGTGCTGCAACAGTACGTCGGTGTCTGATTCCCCCGTACCAGGAGAGACTTGTGATCCTCGAAGTTGCCGACATCCGCATCGCCCCCGGCCAGCAGGCCGCCTTCGACGAAGCCATCCAGCGTGGCATCGCCACCGTGGCGAGCCGTGCCAAGGGCTACAAGGGCTTCAAGGTCAACAAGGGCATCGAGAGCCCCGAGCGGTACCTGCTGATGATCTTCTGGGAGACGCTCGAAGACCACACCGTGGGCTTCCGGCAGGGCCCGCTGTTCCCCGAGTGGCGCGCGATCGTCGGGCCGTTTTTCGCCGCGCCCCCGCAGGTCGAACATTTCACGCTGCTTGCCAAGTCGTGACCAGCCGGGACGAAGCGCTCGCGCTCGCGACGCAGCACTTCGACAGCGGCGCCTTCGTGCGCGATCTGGCCCGGCGCGTGGCGATCCGCACCGAGAGCCAGGACGCGGCGAGCGGCCCGGCGCTGCGGTCCTATCTGGCCGACGAGTTGGCGCCGTCGCTCGGCACGCTCGGCTTCACGTCGAGCCTGTTCGACAACCCGGTGCAGCCCTTCGGCCCGCTGCTGATCGCGACCCGGCACGAAGCCGATCACCTGCCCACCGTGCTGATGTACGGCCACGGCGACGTGGTCCGCGGGCAGGACAAGTCGTGGGCCCGCGGCCAGGGTCCCTGGACCGTGGCCGCCGACGGCGAGCGGCTCTACGGGCGCGGCACGGCCGACAACAAGGGCCAGCACAGCATCAACATCGCAGCACTGGCCCAGGTGCTGGAGGCGCGCGGCGGCAAGCTCGGCTTCAACGTCAAGTGGCTGGTCGAGACGGGTGAAGAAACCGGCTCGCCAGGGCTGGCCGAGTTCTGCAGCGCGCAGCGCGCCGCACTCGCTGCCGACGTGCTGATCGCCAGCGACGGGCCGCGCCTGCAACGCGACCGCCCGACCGTCTTCCTCGGCTCGCGTGGGGTCGCCAACTTCGACCTCACGTTGAACCTGCGCGACGGTGCACACCACTCGGGCAACTGGGGCGGGCTGCTGCGCAACCCGGGCACGGTGCTGGCCAACGCGATCGCCAGCCTGGTCGACGGCGGCGGCCGCATCCTCGTCGAAACGTTGCGCCCGCCGCCAATTCCGGCCAACGTGCGCGCCGCGCTCGCCGGGCTGCAGTTCGGCGGCGACCCGGGCGACCCTGCGGTCGACGCCGACTGGGGCGAGCCGGGGTTGACGCCGGCCGAGCGCGTGATCGCCTGGAACACGCTCGAAGTGCTGGCCTACCGGACCGGCAACCCGGACTTCCCGGTCAACGCGATTCCGCCATCGGCCCGGGCCCACATGCACATGCGCTTTGTCGTCGGCACCGACGTGTCGCGGCTGCGCGAGCAGGTACTGGCTCATCTGGCGGAGCGCGGCTTCGACGCCATCGAGGTTAGCGAGCCCATGGTCATGGCCGCGACGCGCCTGGACCCGGACAACGCCTGGGTCCGCTTTGCGCTCGAGTCCATCGAACGCAGCACCGGTGCCCCGCCGGTGCTGCTGCCCAACCTGGGGGGCTCGCTGCCGAACGACGTGTTTGCCGATATCCTCGGCTTGCCCACGGTCTGGGTCCCGCACAGCTACCCGGCCTGCTCGCAACACGCGCCCGACGAACACCTGCTGGCGCCGGTGGCGCGGCAGGCGCTGGAGTTGATGACCGGGCTGTTCTTCGACCTGGGCGAGCACGCGGCCAGCCTGCCGCGCCGCCCTGCCACACACTGAAAGCCGATCTTCGATGACAACACTGCAACTCCAGGTCAACGGCCAGCCGGTCGCCGCCGACGTGGCACCGAACACCCTGCTCGTCGACCTGATCAGAAGCACCTTGCGCCTGACCGGTACCCACGTCGGCTGCGACACCGCGCAATGCGGCGCCTGCACCGTGCTGCTCGACGGCCGCGCGGTCAAGAGCTGCAGCATGCTGGCCCTGCAGGCGCAGGGCGGCCGTGTGCAGACGGTGGAAAGCCTCGCCCAGGGCGACAAGCTGCATCCGATTCAAGAAGCCTTCAGCGCCTGCCACGGCCTGCAGTGCGGCTACTGCACGCCGGGCATGATGATGTCGGCCGCCGGCCTCCTGGCGCAGACGCCGCAGCCGAGCGAAGCGCAGATCGTGCACGCGCTCGAAGGCAACCTGTGCCGCTGCACCGGCTACGTCAACATCGTCGCCGCGGTCAAGCAAGCGGCCGCCACGATGGCCACCGGAGCATCGGCATGAACGCCCCCCGCGACGCGCTGCGATTCGGCAGCGGGCACACGGTGCGCCGCCTCGAAGACCCTGCGCTCGTGTCAGGCCTGGGCCAGTTCACCGACGACCTGTCGCGACCGGGGCAGTTGCACCTCGTGTTCCAGCGCTCGCCGCATGCCCACGCCCGCATCCTGTCGATCGACACCAGCGGCGCGCTGGCAGTCGACGGCGTGCTGGCGGTCTACACCGGCGCCGACCTGATCGCGGCCGGCGTCAAGCCGATGGCCGGCCCGCCACCGCTCTTCAAGCGCCCTGACGGCAGCGACACCGCGAGCACGACACGCTTCGCACTCGCGCACGAGACCGTGCGTTTTGTCGGCGAGGCCGTGATCGCCGTCGTCGCCACCAGCCGCGAAGCCGCCACCAACGGCGCCGAGGCCGTGTTCGTCGACTACGACATGCTGCCGGCGGTCACCAACGCGAAGGCCGCGATGGCCACCGGCGCGCCGGCGCTGTGCCCAGCCGCGCCCGACAACGTGGTCGCCGAATCACGCTACGGCGACGCCGCCGCGACCGACGCCGCGTTCGCGCGCGCCGCACACACGGTAAGCCTGGACCTCGTCAACCAGCGCCTGGCGCCGAGCGCGATGGAGCCTCGCGTGGTGCTGGCGGAGATCGAAGACGGCAGCGGCAAGCTGCTGGTGACGCTGTCGAGCCAGCAACCGACCGCCGTGCGCGACGGCCTCGTCGCGACTCTGCCTGGCCTGAGCGCCGAGCAGGTGCGCGTGCGCGTGGGCGACGTCGGCGGCGGCTTCGGCATGAAGACGGGGCTGTACCCGGAGGACATCGTCGCCGCTTACGCCGCACGCGCCTTGCAGCGCCCGGTGAAGTGGTGCGCGCAGCGGATCGAGGAGTTCACCGCGTCGGTGCACGGTCGCGACCTCACGAGCCAGGCCGAGATGGCGCTCGACGCGCAGGGCAAGGTGCTCGCGCTGCGCGTTCGTTCCCTCGCCAACGTCGGTGCCTACCCCTCGGCCACCGGGGTGCTGATCCCGCTGCTGATCGGACCCTGGGTCACGACCAGCGTCTACGACATCACGACGCTGTCGCTGCACCTCAGCGCGGTGATGAGCAACGCCACCCCGGTAGGTGCCTACCGCGGCGCGGGCCGGCCCGAGGCGATCTACATCGTCGAGCGCCTGATGGACACCGCCGCGCGCGCGCTCAAGCTCGACCCGGCCGAGCTGCGCCGGCGCAACCTGGTGCGGCCCGAGCAGATGCCCTACACCAGCGCGATGAAGCAGGTCTACGACGTGGGCCAGTTCGAGAAGATGCTCGACCAGACACTGGCCCTGGCCGACTGGAACGGTTACGCCGCACGCGCGGCCGAATCCGAGGCGCGCGGCCGCCTGCGCGGGCGCAGCGTCGCGACCTTCCTCGAGTGGACCGGCGGCAACGCGCTGGCCGAAAGCGTGACCGTCAACGTGCGGCCCGAAGGCATCATCGAGCTGACCTCGGCCACGCAGGCGATGGGCCAGGGCATCGCGACGAGCTACGCCCAGCTGGCGGTGGACGTCTTCGGTGTGCCGATCGAATGCATCCGTGTGCTGCAGGGCGACACCGACCGCGCCAACGGCTTCGGCAGCGCGGGCAGCCGCTCGCTCTTCACCGGCGGCGGCGCGGTCCAGGTCGCGAGCGAACGCACGGTCGAACATGCCAAGTCGCTGGCGTCCGAGGCGCTGGAAGCCGCTGCGAACGACATCGAATACAAGGCCGGCAGTTTCAACGTCGTCGGCACCGACCTGAAGATCGGGCTCTTCGAATTGGCTGCGCGCCAGGCCGACAAGTCCATCCGCATGTCGGGCGACGCCACCGCAGGCGCGCCGAGCTGGCCGAACGCCTGCCACGTGTGCGAGCTCGAAGTCGACCCCGACACGGGCGAGGTCGAGATCGTCGCCTACGCCTCGGTGAGCGACATCGGGCGCGTGGTGAGCCCGCAGATCGTGCGCGGCCAGGTCGAAGGCGGCGCGGTGCAGGGCATCGGCCAGGCGCTGAGCGAGCAGGTCGTCTACGACGACTCGGGCCAGTTGCTGACCGCCAGCTTCATGGACTACGCGCTGCCGCACGCGGATGTCTTCCGCGGCTTCAAGACCGAGTTCGACACCTCGGTGCCGTGCACGACCAACGTGCTCGGGGTCAAGGGCGTGGGCGAACTCGGCACCATCGGTGCGACGCCGTGCGTCGTGAACGCGGTCGTCGATGCGCTCTTGGCCGGGGGGGCGTCGCGCAGTGCTGTCGAGGCACTGCAGATGCCCTTCACGTCGAGCCGGGTCTGGGCCGCGCTTCACCCCACCGCCTGAACCCGGGCGTCGTTCAGCGGTTCTCGAGCCGGCTGTAGTCGAAGAGGCTCGCCTCGAGCGGCGACCAGCGGGCGTAGGCATCGAGCATCGCGTCGCTCGTGGCCCAGAAGTCCGCGCTCGTGCGGCGGACCACGAAACGGTCGGCGAGCGCGCTGTAGTCGGCTTCCGACGCGAGGCCGGCGATCGCCGCCACCAGCGCCGGCAGCTGCGCCGGCGTGGCCCGCAGGATCGCGTTCGGGTAGGCGCCGATGAAACCGGGAACGACCGTGAGCGTGTTCTCGTCCGGCAGCAACGCCGTGCCCTCGCGCAGCAGGTTCGTCACGTTGGCGTGACCAGTTTCGCGCAGGAGGCTGAAGTAACGGGGCGCACGTGGCGCATCGTCGACGCGCAGCACCACCGCCTCGGGCAGCCACGACAGGCTCGCGCCGCGCACGCCGGTCAAGGCGCGAAGCGCGGCGCGCAAGGCCGGGTCGGGCTCGTTGTCGAGGCTGAATCGCCGGTCGAGTGCCCGGCCGAGCCTGCGGCCGGCGAGCTCGAAGAACTCGCGCTGGGGGTCCGCGCTGCGGTACTCGATGCCGGTCTCCGCCTCGAAGCGGCCTTTGCTGCCGCCGACGAAGGACTTGGCCTCGTCGCTCGCACCGCGGTACCAGAAGTCGCGTTTCGGCTCGCGCAGCGCCTTGGGCAGGAACATCAGGAAGTTGGACTCGCCCTCCATGCGCATGAAGTCCATGTAGAGCCGGCTCTGGAGCTGGTGGCCGAGGTTGCCGTAGGGGTCGTAGCCGGTGGCCAGCAGGTAGAAGATGCGCTCGAACAGCGGGTAGCCGATGACCCAGGCCGTCTTCGGCGCGTCACCGACCAGGCCCCTGACCACCGATGCGCTGTCGAAGTGCCTGAACACCGTGAGGGCCGCGTTGGTGTTCTGGCCGTCGCCATCCCACAGCAACGACAGGTCGAGCCTGGCTGCCCCCGCGCCGCGCTCGTTGAGCAGAGCGTTCTTGGCCGCGAGGTAGCGTGTCTCGCGCGCCGCGAGTTCGCGCCATCCCAGTGCACGGGCGTTGCTGCCGCTCGCCGCCGGCAGGCGCAGGTCATCGGCCTGCCGCACGAGCAACTGGGCCACGCTGTCGGTGGCGCCGCGATCGGGGTCGACGAAGAAGACCCAGAAGCGGTCTTCGATGACGTCGAGCGCGGTCTGGCCACGGCACACAGGGCCCTTGATGAAGTTCATGATGAAGAACTCGGCCTCGTCGAGCAGGAAGCGGTAGCGCGCGTCGGGCGGGATCGCCGCGAAGGTGATGAAGGGGTTCGACGACTGTTCGATCTGGTACGACGGCAGCTTGTCGACTGCGTAGTCGGCGTCGAGGAACCAGCCGCGGAACTTGGCCATGCGTGCCGGCGACAGCAGGTACGGCATGTGGGTCTTGGCGAGCACGGTCTCGCGCTCCGGCTCGAGCCGGTAATACACCCGCGCCATGCCGGGGTCGTCGTAGGGGCGGCGCGTGGCCAGCAGTTGCACCGGCGAACCGGGTGCCGATGCCGAGCGCACGACGCGGAAGACACGCCGCTCGGGGTCGCCATCGAACACCAGATTGCCGAGGAAGAGGTGCTCGTAGAGGTAGCGGCTCATCAACTGCTGCTTGAGCGAGGCGCCGTTGAGGAAAGCCTCCCACGACTGGACCTGGTGCGCCAGGCCCGTTGGCAGCGGCGTCGGCTTGTCGCCCGGCGAGCCGGCCGCGATCCAGCGCGTCAGCACCGCCATCTCGCGCTGGTCGAGCCCGGGCAGGCCGTAGGGCATGCCGGCGAGCGGGTGGTCGCGTTCGTGGGCGTCGTACTGTGCCAGCCGCGGGCAGGACTGGCTGCGGTCGAGCGAGAAGTCGAAGTCGCCCTGCAGCACCTTCACGTCGGGCAGCGGGTGCGCCTGCTTGAGCGCGAGAGCGCGGTACAACACGCTGCCGGCGAGGTTGGTCTGCGGCGTCGGCGTGCGTTCGTTGAGTACCGCGTCGAAGCCGCGCTGGCGCCACTGCGAGGCCTTGTCGGCGTCGATGAACAGGCGTGTCGGCTCGGCCTCGCGCAGACGCGTGGCGTCGTACACCAGCGCCTTGCTTGAGCCGCGCGCGACGCCTTCCCACGAGCCGAGCTTGAGCTGGCAAGGCGCGTCGTAACAACCGTGGCAGACGACGCAGCGGCGCTCGAGGATGGGCTGCACATCGCCGTGGAACGACAGGCCGGGCTCAGCGTGGAAGCTTGCCTGGTCGAAGCGCGTGGTGTCGGAAGGGCCGAAGCGGGTGTCGAGCGAGTCCTGCGTCAGCGCGGCACAACCGGCCAGGCACGTGAGGATGAGGGCGAGGCTGGTGCGGCGCATTCGGAACGGCGGTTGTCAGGCTGCGCCGATGCTCGTGGCCCTGGCGCTGCCGGTCAAGCGAGGTTGTCCCTCAACCGCAGCAGCAAGGTGGTCAGCAGCTGCTGCTCGGCCGCGCTCATCCCCGCCACCGCACGCGCCTCCAGGCGCCCGGCCTGCTGGTGCAAGGCGCGCTGCACCGACTGGCCTGCTGCCGTGAGCGACAGCTTCACGCTGCGGCGGTCGGCCAAGTCGGCCGCGCCTTCGAGCAGGCGGCGTTCGCGCAGCCCCGCCACCAGGCGCGTGAGCTGCGCCTTGTCGCGCCCGCTGTGCGCCGCCAGGTCGCTCGGCGTCGCGCCGGGGTGGCGGCCGAAGAAGCTCAGCACCTTGCTTTCCATGTGCGTCACTGCATGCGGCCCGCCGCGCAGGACCTGGAACTGGCGCGCTCGGTAAAGGTGCATCACGCTGTGCACCAGCTCCAGCACGCCTTCGTCCGGTGCGGTCGGTGCTTTGTTGACAATATCAATTGTTTTGCGCATGATGGGTGACATTGTCAATCATTTGCAGAACGCACCCATGCCCCTGTCCACCGAAACCCGCCGCGTGCAGCGCGTGCGCCACGAACTGAAGCGGCGCGAACTGCAGGTCGCCCGTATCGAACCGCTGAGCCCGCACGTGCGCAGCATCACGTTCAGCGGCGATTCACTGAGCGACTTCGTCAGCGCGTCCTTCGACGACCACGTGAAGTTCATGCTCGACAACGACGGCCCGGCGCCGGTGCGGCGCGACTACACGCCGCGCCGCTTCGACACCGCCGCGCGCGAGCTCACGATCGAATTCGCGCTGCACGGCGATGGCCCCGTCGCACACTGGGCGGCGCAGGCCGCACCCGGTCAGCGGGTGACCATCGGCGGGCCGCGCGGCTCGTTCATCATCCCGCTCGACTACGGGTGGCACCTGCTGGTCGGCGACGAAACAGCGCTGCCGGCCATCGCGCGGCGGCTCGAAGAACTGCCCGCGACGGCGCACGCGATCGTGCTGCTGCAAGTGCCCGAACTGGCCGACCGGCGTGTCTTGCCGAGCAACGCGTCGGTGAAGGTTCAGTGGGTCAACGACAGCAGCGAGCTGGTCGCCGCCGTGCGCGCGCTGGCCCTGCCCGCGGGCGAAGGTTATGCGTGGTGCGCCGGCGAGGCCGGGGTCATGGCCACGCTGCGCGCGGTCCTGGTGGAAGAAAAGGGGCACGACCGCCATGCCATCCGCGCCGCGGCGTACTGGAAGCGCGGGGCTGTGGCGCACCATGAGAACTTGGAGGACTGAGCGCCGCGCTAGGGGTGCTCCATGAAACCGAATCACAAAGGCACGTTGTCGCGGAGGAATTGCAAGAACGCCGCCGCCCGGTCGACAACGTGCCTACCTCCGGTGGAGGCTCGGGCGTGATGTCCAGGCGAGGTAACGGCTGCGATGGGCGACGAGCGCGGACACTAATCGGTTACCTGACGCAGTGTCCAAGGCTGCACACTGCGCGCGTGCCTGCGGGCTCACCTGCCAGGGGTGCCGCCACGAAGTCAGTCAGGGCTACTTGCCGCGCGCGCAGCGCCGGCTTCGTGGGCTGCCTTGAGGCCATCCTCCACCTTCGCCTGCTGCTGCTGGGCCTGCTTGGCCTGTGTAGCTTGCATGGCCCCTACGGTGGCCGCGCCACCCATGACCTCAGCACCGCACCCTGCGAGCGAAAGCCCGATGAGTGCTCCGCCCAGGTAGCGGGTGACACGAACGCACAGAAGTACAGATGCTGGCATGGTGGTTCGGCGACTGAGCAGGTAATTCCCGATGGTATGGACAGCAAACCGGATCACGGTGGAACTATTTCTCGAACAGGCGGCTGCCGCCGCCCCGCAGTGGGGAGTTCGAGGCTCGGGTTGCTCGAGGCGTAGGAAGTTCTGCTCGACCACTTTGCATCCGCTGCGGGTGCGCGCCATCGCGAAGTCAGTGGCGCGCTGGTCGTAGAGCGCCCGGCGCTCGGGAAGTCCGCGTGCCGGCCGAGTGCGATAAGGCGCCAGCGCGGAGGTCATCACATCGAAGTCTTGCGGCACAAGGCCTTCGTGGGAGAACAGCAAGATCGAGCGCTGCACCCCGTTGCTTCGGCGTGCGCACATATAGGGTATCTATCGCCGCTACCGCTTTGGCCATTACCGCTTACATTGTGTTGCACTGGGTTTCGACACACGCTTAAGCTGGCCCGATGTTTGGATCGCGCAAAGCCATCGTTTTCGATTCCTACCGGGGCCGCCGCCGCAGAGCGCCGACTTGGCTGCTGTTGCTTTTGCTGGGCGTCGTGCTTGGCATCGTCGCGGTGGTCACGGTGCAGCACAAGCTGCTACCGCCGCGGCTTACCGTAGCCGAGTCACATGCACTTCTCGAGTCTTCCGCGAAAGCCAACGCCGAACGCGAGCGCCTGCTGCGCGAGCGCGACAGCTTGCAGCAGCAACTCGACAAGGCGAACGCCGAGGCGCGCCAACGCGGCACGATGCTGGCCGCTGCGCAAAGCTCCGCCGAACGCGCGCGCGCCGATTTGGCGACGCTGCTCGCCACCTTGCCACCCGACCCGCGTGCGGGGCAGAACACCGTCGAGGTGCGCGCCGGCCGCTTCACGGCGCGCCGCGGCGGTCTGGACTATCAGGTGGTGCTGACGCGGCGAAACGCGACCAAGCCGCTGGCCGGCGTGATGCAACTCGTCGTTGCGGGGGCGTCGGCCGGCGGCAAGCCGACGACGTTGACGATGGAGCCCGTGTCCTTATCGGTCAAGGGCCACGAGATCGTCAGCGGCTCGATGCCCTTGCCCGACGACTTCACGCCGCGGCAGACGACGGTGCAGGTGCTTGACGGGCCGGCGGGGCGCTCGCTGGGCATGCGAGTGCTGAACGTGGAGAGCCCCAAGGCCTGACCGGCGTGGAACCCAGGAGTTCGCGGGGCGCCAGTGGTTGCGGCCTGCTGGCAAACGGGCAGGGTAAGCCGCTGGCGGCGCGCAGCGAACGCGATGCCTCAGGCTCGCCGCGTGCGCAGACAGTAGCGGACGATCGGGCATGGAACGGCATCCAAGACCCAGTCCTCGCCAGTGACGTCCAGGATCCAGCCTTGACGCTCGTAGAAGCGTCGTGCCTGCTTGTTGGCCGCCGGGCGGCTTCCATCGGATCCGGCACTACGGCCTGCTGGCCAATGGCAATCGGAGGGCCAACCCGGCACTGGCGCGCGAGTTGTTGCACGTGGCGCCGCCACCGCCCGACGAGTCGGCTGACGAACCGTCGGCCGTGCCGGCGCCGACCTTCGTGTGCGCGCACTGCGGCCACGCCATGGTGGTGTTGCAGGTCTTCTTGCGCGACTGCTCGATTCGGGCACCACCAGCATCATGACGACGCTACGTCACCGTCGACCAACTCGACGTCGATTCGGGCGTCCGGTGGATCTCTTCGTGCGCTGCTTGGCCACGGCGCCTCGATGCCCCGTTGCTGACCGCTGCCGCATTACAGCCGCGCTCGCCAAGCCACCGGCGATCGTCGGCCCGGTCCTGACGAGGCGTCGCGGGCAGCGTGATCGCGGCGCCAACGCAGCTCAATCGCCATAGCAGCTGCGCCTAACGACCACCGTGGCGTTCGCCGCGGTTTCCTCCCTCGAGGCTTATGCAACACCTGCCCGCAGGCAGCAAGGGCCCGCGATCCCTGCTCGCGAGGGCTGGTGTCGCACAAGCCTTAACTGAACCAGGCCAACGCGAACGTCCGCTTCTATGAGGACTCGTTTGTCAAGCCGCCGCTTTTGATCGCGGCGTTCATGGGTGGCATGGGCCCCGCACGAAGGCATGTGGGATACGTGGCATGGGGCGGCTCGCTCC
>DATDER010000252.1:0-2660 GCA_036523095.1 Rubrivivax sp. | reverse complement strand
TCCAGCGCAGGCACCAGAAGGTGATCGAAGAAGCGCCTTCGCCGTTCATCAGCGAGGGCACCCGCAAGGCCATGGGCGAGCAGGCGGTGGCGCTGGCGCGCGCCGTCAACTACCAGAGCGCAGGCACGGTGGAGTTCGTGGTCGGCAACGACCAGAGCTTCTATTTCCTGGAGATGAACACGCGGCTCCAGGTCGAGCACCCGGTCACCGAATGCATCACCGGCCTGGATCTGGTGGAACTGATGATCCGCGTCGCGGCGGGCGAGGCGCTGCCGTTCACGCAGGGCGAAGTCCAGCGCAAGGGTTGGGCGATCGAGTGCCGCATCAACGCCGAAGACCCGTACCGCAACTTTCTGCCGTCGACCGGGCGGCTGGTTCGTTATGCACCGCCGCCGACGACGCTGGAAGCGGCCGGGCCAATGCCCCCGGGCGGTGGCGTGCGTGTCGACACCGGCGTCTACGAGGGCGGCGAGATCCCGATGTTCTACGACTCGATGATCGCCAAGCTCATCGTGCACGGCCGCGACCGCGACGACGCGATCGCGAGGATGCGCGAGGCGCTGAATGCCTTTGTCATCCGCGGCGTTGGCAGCAACATCCCTTTCCAGGCCGCGCTGCTGGCGCACCCGAAGTTCGTCGCCGGCGATTTCAACACCGGCTTCATTGCGGAGCACTATGGCCAGGGCTTCAGCGCCGCCGACGTGCCACACGACGACCCGCTGTTCCTCGTCGCACTCGCCGCCTTCGTGCGGCGCAAGGCGCGCGAGCGGGCTGCCGGCATCAGCGGGCAGTTGCCGGGCCACGGCGTCAAGACGCTGGCCGACCTGGTGGTCGTGGTGCTGGGGCCCGAGGGCCGGCACGAACACCACGCGGTGCACATCAACGAGTTCGAGCCCACCTCCGGCAAGGCCGACATCATGATCGGCAAGCGCCACTTCGCGATCCAGAGCGCCAGCATGCTCGGCAGCGCGCTGATGGTGGGCACCTGCAACGGCAAGCCGTTCACGGCGCAGATCGAACGCAGCGGCGCGAAGAACCCGCTCGGCATCCGCGTCGCGCACAACGGCGCGCAGATCGAGACGCTGGTGCTGCTGCCGCGCGCGGCCGAACTGCTGAAGCTGATGCCGCACAAGGCGCCGCCGGACCTGAGCAAGTTCCTGCTCTCGCCGATGCCGGGCCTGCTGGCCGACGTGGTGGTGCAGCCGGGGCAGAAGGTCCTGGCGGGCGAGAAGCTGGCCGTGATCGAGGCGATGAAGATGGAGAACATCCTCACCGCGGCACAGGACGGCACCGTGGGCGAGGTGCTGGCGAAGAAGGGAGAGAGCCTCTCGGTCGATCAACCGATCCTGAGCTTTGCATGATGGAGAATAAGCCGTTCAGGATTCTCGGCATCCAGCAGATCGCCATCGGCGGTCCAGACAAGCAGCGGTTGCGGGCGCTATGGGTCGACATCCTCGGCCTGACGGTCAAGAGCAATTTCGTCTCGGAGCGCGAAAACGTCGACGAGGACATCTGTACGCTGGGCTCGGGTCCGACCGAGGTCGAGGTCGACTTGATGCAGCCGATCGATCCTGACAGGAAGCCCGCCGTGCACACCACGCCGTTGAACCACGTCGGACTGTGGGTCGATGACCTGCACCAGGCTGTGGCGTGGATGACGGCGAACGGGGTCCGTTTTGCGCCCGGTGGTGTCCGAAAAGGTGCGGCGGGCCACGACATCTGCTTCATCCACCCCAAAGGCAGCGAAGATTTCCCGCTCGGCGGCGAGGGGGTGCTGATCGAACTGGTGCAGGCGCCGCCGGAAGTCGTGGCCGCTCTCGGTATTCACCCGGCCGGATCGGGTGTCGGGAGCCCTTAGACTGCGCGGCTGTTCGAGCCAGCCCCATCGATCCCGCAGCAGTAATGAGCGACGACACCATCCTGGAAACACGCGATCTGACCAAGGAGTTCAAGGGATTCGTCGCTGTCGACCATGTGAATCTGCGTGTTCGCCGCGGTTCGATCCACGCCCTGATCGGCCCCAACGGCGCCGGCAAGACCACGTGTTTCAACCTGCTCACGAAGTTCATCACGCCTACCGCGGGGCAGATCCTGTTCAACGGGATCGACATCACGGGCGAGAAGCCGGCGCACATCGCGCGCCGCGGCATCATCCGCTCGTTCCAGATCTCGGCCGTGTTCCCGCACCTGAGCGTGCTCGAGAACGTGCGCGTCGCGCTGCAGCGCAAGCTCGGCACCTCGTACCACTTCTGGCGCTCGGACAAGAGCCTGGCTTCGCTCGACGCCCGGGTCCATGAGCTGTTGCGTGCGGTCGACCTGGAGAGCTATGCGACGACCCCGACGGTAGAGCTGAGCTACGGCCGCAAGCGGGCGCTCGAGATCGCCACCACGCTGGCGATGGACCCCGAACTGATGCTGCTCGACGAGCCCACCCAGGGCATGGGCCTGGAAGATGTCGACCGCATCCGCCAGCTGATCAAGAAGGTCGCGGCCGACCGCACCGTGCTGATGGTCGAACACAACATGAGCGTGGTGTCGAGCATCGCCGACACGATCACGGTGCTGCAGCGCGGCGCCACGCTGGCCGAAGGCCCGTACGCCGAGGTGTCGAAGAACCCGGCCGTGATGGAAGCCTACATGGGCAGCGCGGACGCGCAGCT
>DATDER010000251.1:0-2713 GCA_036523095.1 Rubrivivax sp. | reverse complement strand
GAACACCGCCTGCAGCATCGGCACGAACACCAGTGCCAGCGTCGCCAGCACGGCCGGCGACAGCAGCACATAGGGCAGCGCGTCGAACTGGCGCCGCGCCGTTCGTGCCCGCACGGGCCGGTTCGTCACGAAACGTCTACTTGCTGGCGTAGTGCTTGGCGATGGCGTCCATCATCTGTGCCGACGTGATTTCGCCGTTGAGGGCGCGCTGCATGTTCGTCGGCCAGACGTTCGAGACGAAGTCCGAGGTCTGCGGCACCGGCGGCAGGATCGCGGCAAAGGGCAGCGAGTCGGCGGTGGCCTTGGCGAAGCGCGGCTGGAAGCTCACCTGCGGCACGCCGCTCTTGGTCACCGTCATCTGCCCGGTGGCGCCGACGAACTTGACGTTGCCCTCACGCTCGGACAGGTAGCTCATCCACTTCCACGCTGCCGCCTTGTTCTTGCTTTGTTTGAACAGCGCGTTGCTCTCATCGCCGAACGAGGTCCAGCGCTTGCCGCCGCAGGCCGGCACCGGCACCGCCGAGACCTTGTCGCCGTGTGTGTCGTGCATCGTCTTCGACGAGCCGATGTGGTGGAAGATCATTGCGGTCTGGCCCGACTTGAATCCGTTGATGATCTCGTTGAAGCCGTCGTTCGGCGCCGACGGCGGCACCACCTTGTGGTTGCGCATCAGGTCGATGTAGAGCTGGTTGGCCGCCACCGCCTTGGGCGAGTCCAGCTCGGCCGGCTTCATCGCCACCTGCGACAGCACGAAGGGGCCCCAGTTGTCCTGGCCGCCGCGGCCGCCGCGCATGCCGAATCCGAACTGCGGCGTGCCGCCGTTGCTTGCCGCCGGGAGGGTGAGCTTCTTGGCTGCATCGACGAACGCCTCGCAGGTGGCCGGCGGCTGCAGGCCGGCCTTCTGGAACAGGTCGGTACGGTAGTAGAGGTAGATCACCACGTACTGCAGCGGCAGGTAGTACTGCTTGCCGTCGTGGCTCTTGTTGATCTCGAGCAGGTTGTCACCCAGGTCGGCCTTGCCGGGCCACGACGCGATCAGCGGGTCGATCGGCTCGAGCGCGCCCATCTCGATCAGTTGCGCCTGCTGCTGCAGCTTGACCATCGCCACGTCTGGCGCCTTGCCGCCGGCCACCGAAGTGAACAGGCGGTCGTAGTAGTTGTTCCAGGGAATGTTCTGGGCGTCGACCTTGATCGTCGGGTTCTTGGCCTGGAAGTCGGCCACCAGCGTGTCCATCACCTTGGTCTGCTCCGGGTTGTCGAAGTGGTACCAGAAGACGATGGTCTGCGGCGACTGGGCGTGCAGGCCGCTGCCGACGGCGGTGGTCAGGGCGGCGGCGATCAGGGTGCGGCACAGGGTCGAGAACGAGCGGGACTTTGTCATGGTGTCTCCTGTGGGGTGGTTCTGATCGCGCTGCCGCTGGCAGCGTCGAAGAGATGCATATGGCGCGGATTCAGGTGGACCGCCAGGCGCGTGCCCGGTGCCTCGCGGAACGAGGCCGGGCAGCGCGCGACCATCTCGGCCGCACCGATCTTCAGCGTGGCCAAGGTCTCGGCGCCCAGCGGTTCGAGCAGTGTCAGCTCGGCCGCGAGCTCCACATCGTCGGCGTGCTGCCGCGCGAGCGTGAGGTTCTCGGGTCGCACGCCGAACTTCAGTTGCGCGGACTCGCGCGCACCTTGCGCGAGACTCGCAGGCACCACGATCTGTGTCGCACCACCCAAGTCGGCCGTGTCGCCGACCAGGCGGCAGTCCACCAGGTTCATCGGCGGCGCGCCGGTGAAGCCGGCCACGAACAGCGCCGCAGGCTGGTTGTAGATCGCGTCGGGCGTGCCGTACTGCATCTTGTGCCCGGCGCTGAGCACCGCGATGCGGTCGGCCATCGTCATCGCCTCGACCTGGTCGTGCGTGACGTAGATGATGGTCGCGCCCAGGCGCTGGTGCAGGCGCTTGATCTCGCTCCTCATCTCGTGGCGCAGTTGGGCATCGAGATTCGACAGCGGCTCGTCGAATAGGAAGACCTTGGGCTGGCGCACGATGGCGCGCCCGATCGCCACGCGCTGGCGCTGCCCGCCCGACAGCGCGGCGGGCTTGCGCTCGAGCATGTGGTCGATCCGCAGCAGCTTGGCGGCGTCCATCACGCGCCGCTTGATCTCGGCCTCGTCGGTGCCGCGAAGGCGCAGGCCGAAGGCCATGTTGTCGTACAGGTTCTTGTGCGGGTACAGCGCGTAGTCCTGGAACACCATCGCGATGTCGCGCGCGCGCGGCGGCAGGTCGTTGACGACCTGGTTGCCGATGCGGATCTCGCCGCCGCTGATCGTCTCCAGCCCGGCGATCATGCGCAGCAGCGTGCTCTTGCCGCAGCCCGAGGGGCCGACGAAGACGACGAACTCGCCATGCTGGACGTCCAGGTCGATGCCGTGGATGACGTTGCTCTTGCCGTCGTAGCTCTTGACCACGCCCTTCAACGCGACCGCGGCCATCAGCGAGTCCTCGGCCAGCGCGCGCGCAGGAAGGCGGCGGCATCGTCGAACGCTTGGTCGGCTTCAGCCAGGAGATCTGCCATCTGCATGAAGCCGTGGTGTACCCCCGGATAGCGCTTGAACTCATGCGACACGCCGGCTTCGGCCAGGCGCGCGGCGAGCGCCGCGCTGTCGTCGTGCAGCGGGTCGAGCGCGGCGGCACTCACGAACACGGGTGGCAGGCCGTGCAGCGCCG
>DATDER010000250.1:0-7060 GCA_036523095.1 Rubrivivax sp. | reverse complement strand
GACGAGCCCTCCATGGGACTGGCGCCGCAGATCGTCCAGGAGGTCTTCGAGATCGTCAAGGACCTGAACCAGCGCGAGAAGGTCACTTTCCTGCTCGCCGAGCAGAACACCAACATGGCGCTGCGTTATGCCGGCTACGGCTACATCCTGGAGAACGGCCGTGTCGTGATGGACGGCGAGGCGAAGGCCTTGCGCGAGAACGAGGACGTGAAGGAGTTCTACCTCGGCGTGGGCGGCAGCGATCGCAAGAGTTTCCGCGACTCCAAGAGCTACAAGCGGCGCAAGCGGTGGCTGTCGTGAGCGACGAAGGCGGCTTCGCGCCACCCCCTTTTGCTGCCGGCACGGCGCTGACCCAGTTGCGGCGGTCACTGCGTGACTTGCAGTTGTCCGAGCGCGGCAACGGCTACGAGCTGCGCGGCAAGCGGGTGGTCGAACTCGAGCTCGACGCCGGGGCCACGGCGATCCAGGCCCGCATCACACGCAAGCCGGCGTTGACGCCGGAGTGGGACCGGCAGTTGCTGAAGTCCTCCGCCGACCAGCGCAAGTGGCTCGACGAGTTGAAGAAGCGTCTCGCCCGCTGGGAGCGCGACGAGTGATGGCGCGGCGTGCGGCCGCCGGCAATGGCTTCGAGCGCCAGCGTGCGCTCGCCGCGACGCTGCCCGGTGCCACCGAAGACATCAAGTGGGGTGCCGATCTGGTCTACAGCGTGGGCGCGAAGATGTTCTGCGTCTTCCTGCTCGACGACACCGCGCCCGTCACGTGCTCGCTCAAGGTCGACGACCAGCGCTTCATCGAGCTGACCGGGGTGCCGGGTGTGACCCCGGCGCCGTACCTCGCGCGCGCGCACTGGGTTCAGGTGGGCCGCGACCACGGCTTGGGCAGCACCGCGCTCGACGACCTCGTTCGGCGCTCGCATGCTCTGGTGGCCGGCAAGCTGACCAAAAAACTGCAGAGAGAACTGGGAGTGGGGACGTGACCGCCGATCACTACGACGCGCTGGAAACACGCGACGCCGCCGCACGCGAGGCTTCGCTGATGGCCGCGCTGCCGGTGCAGCTGAAAGCAGCGCTGGCCTTGCCGGCGATCGCCGGGCGGCTCACGGGCGTCGAGCCTGCTGCGATCGACTCACGCGCGGCGCTGGCGCGGCTGCCGGTGCTGCGCAAGGCCGAGCTCTTCGAGCAACAGAAGGCGCTGCGCGCGCGCGATCCTTTCGGCGGCTTCTCGGCCATCGGCTGGCGCACGCTGCGAACCGCGCGGCCCGCACGCCGCGTGTACCAGTCGCCCGGGCCCATCTACGAGCCCGAAGGCGAAGCGCCGGACTACTGGCGCGCGGCGCGTGCGATGTTCGCCGCCGGCTTCCGCGCCGGCGACCTCGTCCACAACAGCTTCAGCTACCACCTGACCCCGGGCGCTTGGATCATGGAAAGCGGGGCCCACGCGCTCGGCTGCACGGTGTTCCCCGGCGGCGTCGGCAACACCGAGCTGCAGCTCCAGGCCATGAGCGAGCTGCGCCCCGACTGCTACGTCGGTACGCCGAGCTTCCTGCGCATCGTGCTCGAGAAGGCCGCCGAGGCCGGCGCCGCCCTGCCGAGCCTGAAGAAGGCGCTGCTCAGCGGCGAAGCCTTCCCGCCCGCCCTGCGCGACTGGCTGCGCGAACGCGGTGTCGAAGGCTACCAGGCCTACGCCACAGCGGATGTCGGCGTCATCGCCTACGAAACGGCGGCGCGTGAGGGACTCGTGCTGGACGAAGGGGTCATCGTTGAAATCGTTCGCCCCGGCACGGGCGACGTGCTGCCCGACGGCGAGGTCGGCGAGGTCGTGGTGACGGCACTCAACGCCGACTACCCGTTGTTGCGATTCGGCACTGGCGATCTGTCGGCCGTGCTGCCCGGCCGCTGCCCGACGGGTCGTACCAACACCCGCATCAGGGGCTGGCTCGGCCGCGCCGACCAGACCGCCAAGGTGCGCGGGATGTTCGTGCACCCCAGCCAGGTGGCCCAGGTGCTGCAGCGCCATCCCGAGATCGGCCGCGCGCGCCTGGTGGTCGCGGGCGAGATGGCGAACGACCGGATGCTGTTGTGCGCCGAGTGCGCGCCGGGCGCCGAGGGGCTGGCCGACCGCGTTGCCCAGACGTTACGAGACGTGACCAAGCTGCGCTGCGACGTCGAACTCTGCGCGCCGGGCAGCCTGCCCAACGACGGCAAGGTGATCGACGACCAGCGTCGCTACGACTGAGCACAAGCCCACGACCCGAGTGCTGCTACGTAGTTTCCGCGTCGCGCATCAACCCGGGTTTGCCTACCATCGACCCCCTTGAACCGCAGCCCTGGAGACAAACCGATGAAGAAGCTGATGATCGCGGCCGCGGCCGCAGCCCTGCCGCTCGTTGCAAGCGCATTCCCCAACGGGCCGATCACGATCGTCGTGCCCTTCGCCGCCGGCGGGCCCACCGACAAGGTGGCTCGTGACTTCGCCGAAGCGCTGCGCAAGCCGCTGAACGGCGCCGTGGTGGTTGTCGAGAACGTCGGCGGCGCCGGCGGCACGCTCGGCGCGAACAAGGTCGCCAAGGCCGCCCCCACCGGCCAGACCCTGCTGCTGTACCACATCGGCATGGCGACATCGCCAGCGCTGTACCGCAACATGCCGTACAAGACCCTAGACGACTTCGAGTACCTGGGCATGATCAACGAAGTGCCGATGACGCTGGTCGGGCGCTCGACGCTGCCGGCCAACAACTTCGCCGAACTGACGAAGTGGATGGAAGCCAACAAGGGCAAGATCAACCTCGCCAACGCGGGCCTGGGCGCGGCGTCGCACCTGTGCGGCCTGCTGTTCCAGCAAGCCGCGAAGATCGACATGACGACCGTGCCGTACAAGGGCACCGCTCCGGCCATGACCGACCTGCTTGGCGGCCAGGTCGACATCATGTGCGACCAGACGACGAACACGACGAGCCAGATCGAGTCCGGCAAGATCAAGGCCTTTGCCGTGACCACGAACAAGCGCTTGACCACGCCGGCGCTGAAGAACCTCCCCACGCTCGACGAGTCGGGCATGAAGGGCTTCAACGTGTCGATCTGGCACGGCCTGTACGCGCCCAAGGGCACGCCCGCGGCCGTTCTCGAGCAATTGAACACCGCGCTGCGCGCCGCCTTGAAAGACCCGGAGTTCATCAAGCGCGAAGAAGCGCTCGGCGCCGTGGTCGTGACCGACGGCCGCCTCGCACCGGCGGAGCACAAGAAGTTCGTCGAGTCGGAGATCAACAAGTGGGGCCCGGCGATCAAGGCCGCCGGCCAGTACGCCGACTGAGCCACCGCGCCTCCGCTCCGAGGGCCAGCCGTCAGGGTGGCCCTTTCTCGTCGGGCGACTCGCCGATGCAGCTCTTGCTCGTCGACAGCATCACCGAGGCACTGGCCACGGGGGCGGGCCACATCGTCGTCAGCGGCTCGCACGGCGGCATCAGCGCCGGGCACTTTGCACTACGGGCGCGGCCGACGATCGTCGTCTTCAACGACGCCGGTGTCGGCAAGGACGGCGCGGGTGTCGCCGCGCTGGCACTGCTGCAGTCAGCGGCGATCGCCGCCTGCACCGTGGCGCACACCAGCGCGTGCATCGGCGACGCGCGGTCGACGTTCGACGATGGCGTGATCTCGCACGCCAACAGCGCGGCGGCTGCGCTCGGGGCGTCGCCGGGCCTGAGGCTGCGGCAGTGGATCGACGGCCTGTGCGCCGAAAGCTGAACTGCGGCGAGGATGCCCTTGCGCGATCAGAGCAGGTCCCGCGTGTCATCGAAGTGCGCTTCCACATCCATCGGCAGCAGCTGGATCGTCGCGCGCAGGCCCGGCACGGCGCTCATCAGCGCCTGCTCGACCGACGTCCGCACCGCGGCGGCACGGCCGAGGGTCCAGGCCGACGGCATGTGCATGTGAAGGTCGACAAACCGACGCTGGCCGGCACGCCGCGTCACGATGTGGTCGAAGCGGATCGCCTGGTGGCGAAAGCCGTCGAGCGTCTTGTCGATCTCTGCGCGCACGTCGGGATCGAGGGCACGGTCCATCAACCCGTCGGCCGAAGCCCAGACGAGCGACCCCCCTTCGCGCAGGATGTTGACCGCAACCGCGATCGCGATCAGCGGGTCGAGCCATAGCCATCCGGTGGCCATGACCGCCAGCAGTCCGCCGACCACGCCGACTGAGGTCCAGACATCGGTGAACAGGTGGCGCGCGTCGCCTTCGAGCGCCATCGAGCGGACCTCGCGCGCCTTCTTCAGCATCGACCTCGCCAGCAGGGTGTTGAGCGCGGTGCTGACGGCCGAGAGCGCCAGGCCCCAGCCCAGTTGCTCCAGTGGCTGCGGCGCGATCAGACGTTGCACCGCGGCCCAGATGATGGCCAGCGCGGCGACGAAGATCAGCACGCCCTCGAAGCCGCTCGAGAAGTACTCGGCCTTGTGGTGACCGTAGGGGTGGTCCTCGTCGGGCGGCTGCGCCGCAAGCGTGATCATCATCAGCGCGAAGATCGCACCCGCCAGGTTGACGAGCGATTCGAGTGCGTCGGACAGCAGGCTGACCGATCCGGTGAGCCACCACGCGCCTGTCTTGAGCGCGATCGTGGCCACGGCGACCGCAATCGACAGCTTCAGGTAGGCCGCGACCTGCATTCAGGGTGACGCCGATTGAACGGGGATCACCCCCCGGGGACTGGTGCGCCGCTGCGCGTCATGCCAGCGTCACTCGCGCGAACTTGCGCTTGCCGACCTGCACGACGTATGTCCCGGCCGCGAGTTTGAGCGCGCGGTCGCCCACCGGCGTGCCGTCGATGCGCACACCGCCCTGGTCGACGAGTCGCAGCGCCTCGCTCGTCGATGGTGCCAAGTTCGCCTGCTTGACCAGCGCGCCGATCGCCATCGGCGCGCCGTGCAAGGTCACGTCGGGGATCTCGTCAGGCACGCCGCCGGCGGCGCGGTGCTGGAAGTCGGCCTGTGCGGCATCCGCGGCCGTGGCGCCGTGGAAGCGGGTCGTGATCTCGCGCGCCAGCATCACCTTCGCGTCCTTGGGGTTGCGGCCGGCCTGGACCTCGGCCTTCAGACCCGCGATCTCACGTTCGGGCCTGAAGCTCAGGAGCGTGAAGTAGCGCCACATCAGCGTGTCGCTGATCGACAGCAGCTTGGCGTACATCGAGTTCGCGGGCTCGCTGATCCCGATGTAGTTGTTCTTGCTCTTGCTCATCTTCTCGACCCCGTCGAGCCCTTCGAGCAGCGGCATCGTCAGGATGCACTGCGGCTCCTGGCCGTACTCGGTCTGCAACGAGCGGCCGACGAGCAGGTTGAACTTCTGGTCGGTGCCGCCGAGTTCGAGATCGCTCTTCAAAGCCACCGAGTCGTAACCCTGCATCAGCGGATACAGGAACTCGTGCACCGAAATCGGCGTGCCGTCCTTGAAACGCTTGGAGAAGTCGTCGCGCTCCATCATGCGCGCCACGGTGTAACGCGCCGCTAGCTGGATCATCCCGCGCGCGCCCAGCGGGTCGCTCCACTCGCTGTTGTAGCGAATCTCGGTCCGCGTCGGGTCGAGCACGAGGCTGGCCTGCTTGTAGTAGGTCTGCGCATTGGCCTCGATCTGCTCGCGTGTGAGCGGCGGGCGCGTCGTGTTGCGACCCGAGGGGTCCCCGATCATCGAGGTGAAATCACCGATGAGGAAGATCACCTGGTGCCCCAGGTCCTGCAACTGGCGCATCT
This sequence comes from Rubrivivax sp., assembly GCA_036523095.1. GTDB lineage: Bacteria > Pseudomonadota > Gammaproteobacteria > Burkholderiales > Burkholderiaceae_C > Rubrivivax. Next base: position 1,326 of record DATDER010000250.1, on the reverse strand, counting down.
TGTTCAGCACCACGGTGTGGCCGAGGTGGATGTCGGGCGCCGTCGGGTCGAGGCCGAGCTTGATGCGCAGCGGCACCCCGCTCGCCTGCGAGCGGGCGAGCTTGCCCAGCCACTCGGATTCGGGCAGCAGCTCGTCGCAGCCGCGCTTCGAGACCATCATCGCTTCGAGCACCCGCTGGTCGACCGGCGCGACGCCGCCAGCGGCGGCAATGGGGGGCGTTGGCATGGTGGGAGGACGCAGGGGTTTTGGGATCAATGTGCGCGCGGCCGGTGGCTATACTCGGGCGCTTTCGACGCGGCAATCGGGCCCAAGGCCCCTGCAGCAAACGACGCTCGATTCTAGGGGCCGGCCAACGGGGGCCCCGCGCTCCCGATGGTGGTGGCGCCGACCATTCGCCTGATTTCGCAGGACATCGCTTGTTGGACTTGATCAACCGGATTCGGCACGACGCCGCCCACTTCCGCTCCCGGCACGCACGTTTGTCCGCATTGGCGGTGATGGTGATGCTCGGTGGATTTGGCGCCCTGGCCATTGCCGTCGCGCCGCTGTCGCCGGACGCTGCGCTGCCGCAGCAGCTCGTCACCGCGCCTGTTGCCGTGGCCGACGTCGGCGAGCAGTTGGAAGCGCTGGCCGCGCAGGACCTGGAATTGAGCCGGAGCGACCTCACACGTGCGGGCGACTCGATCGACACCGTGTTGAAGCGGCTCGGCGTGGCCGATGCCGAAGTGGCGGCGCTGCTGCGCCAGGACAGGGCCCTGCGGCGCGCGATCGACGGCCGCGCCCAGCGCCTGGTGCACGCGCGCGCGCGCGCCGACGGGTCGCTCGTAGAGCTGGTGGTGCGTTACCCTGCACAAGCACCCGCGCAGTCGAGGACCCACTTCTCGCGGCTGACGGCGTCGCGCGTCGACGGCAGGTGGACGAGCCGGGTCGAAAGCGAACGATTCACGAGCGAGCCCCGCCTGGGCAGCGGGACCTTCCTGAGCGCGCTGACGGCGGCCGCAGCGGAAGCGCAACTGCCGGCTCCGGTGACGTCGCAACTCAGGGACATTTTTGCCACCGAGCTCAAGCGCGGGCCCTTGAAGGGCAGCACCTTCCATGTCGTCTACGAGTCGCTCAGTGCCGACGGCGAGCCGGTCGCATGGAATCAGGGCGCCGGGCGTGTCCTGGCCGCCGAACTGGCGAACGGCGGCCAGACGTACCAGGCGATCTGGTTCGAGGATGCGGGCAGGGGCGGCGCGTACCTCGACGCCCAGGGCCGCAGTCGCAACCGGCAGGCGACCATGATGAGCCCGGTCGAGGCGTCACGTGTGACCTCAGGCTTCGCG
>DATDER010000249.1:0-27822 GCA_036523095.1 Rubrivivax sp. | reverse complement strand
CGGCGCTGCAGCTCGACCCGGTCGGTCTCGCGGGCTTCGCCGTGCTCGGCATCGTGTCGGCACTCGTCGGCGGCTGGGTGCCTGCACGCCAGGCCGAGCGGTTGCAGCCCGCACTCGCGCTCAAGGGCCTCGGCACGCCGATCGACCACGCACCGCCGGCCTGGCCCGCGCTCGCCCTGCTCGGCGCCGGTGGCCTGCTCGCACTCGCGCCGGCGGTCGGTGGCTTGCCCGTTGCCGCCTACCTGTCGGTGGCAGCGCTGCTCTTCGGTGGCGTGGCGCTGGTGCCGGCGGCGGTGGATGCGCTGCTCGAACTGCTGCCGCAGCCCCAGGGCGCGCTGCCCCTGCTGGCGCTGCAACGTGCGCGCTTCCAGCGCCGTACCGCGACTGCGGCGGTGGCCGGCGTGGTCGCGAGCCTGGCACTCGCGGTGGCCTTGACGGTGATGGTGACGAGCTTTCGCCAGGGTGTCTCGGCCTGGCTCGACAGCGTGCTCCCGGCCGACCTCTACGCCCGCACGGCGGGCACCAGCGCCGCCAGCGACCAGGCCTGGCTCGACCCCGAATTCGTTCGCACGGCGACGCAGCTGCCCGGCGTGCAGGCGGTGCGCGCCTCGCGCGTCCGGTCGATACTGCTGGCGCCTGGTCGGCCGGCCGTGACGCTGATCGCGCGTGCGCTCGACGACCCTGCCGCCGCCTTGCCGCTGTTGGCGCCGCCACTGCCCGCGCGACCCGGCGAAACCGGCGTCTACGTCAGCGAAGCGATGGTCGACCTCTACGGCGCCGCGCCGGGCAGCGAACTGGTGCTGCCGCTCGGTAGCGCGCCGGTGCGGCTGCGTGTGCTCGGGGTCTGGCGCGACTACGCACGCCAGTTCGGCGCCGTGACGATCGACGACCGGCGCTATCGCGAACTCACCGGCGACACCCGCATCAACGATCTCGCGATCTGGCTCGCCCCCGGCGTGCGGGCCGCCGACGTGCAGGCCGCGCTGCGCGCCGCCGCGCCGGACCCGGCGATGCTCGAGTTCGCGGCCACAGCCGAGCTGCGCCGCCTGTCGCTCGCGATCTTCGACCGCAGCTTCGCCGTCACCTACTACCTGCAAGCGGTGGCGATCGTCATCGGGCTCGTCGGCATCGCCGCCAGCGTCTCGGCGCAGGTGCTGGCGCGGCGCAAGGAGTTCGGCCTCCTTTCACACCTGGGGCTGGTGCGGCGCGAGGTGATCACGATCGTCGCAGGCGAAGTCGCGGCCTGGCTGGCTGCGGGCGTGGCGATCGGCCTCGCGCTCGGCATCGCGATCAGCATCGTGCTCGTGCACGTGGTCAACCCGCAGAGCTTTCACTGGACGATGGCGCTGGTGCTGCCGTGGGGCCGGCTCGCGCTGCTGGGCGCGGCGGTGATGGTGGCCGGCGTGGCGACGGCCGCGTTCAGCGCGCGCGCTGCCGCCTCGCGCGCCGCCGTGCTGTCGGTGAAGGAGGACTGGTGAACCTGCGCCGGCGCGCCTGGCTGCTCGGCCTGCCCGCGCTGGCATCGGGCGGCGTTGCAGCCGCCTCTGCCGCCGCGGATCCGGTCCGACGCGGCCGCGCCCTCGCCTTCCCCCGAGACCACGGCGCCCACCCGGGCCAACGAACCGAGTGGTGGTACGCCACCGGCTGGCTGCGCGCCGATGGGGACGCGGCACTCTGGGGCTTCCAGCTCACCTTCTTCCGCAGCCGCACGGGTTTGGCCGACACCTTGCGCAGCCGATTCGCGGCACGCCAGCTGCTCTTCGCCCACGCCGCGGTGACCGACATCGCGTCGCAACGCCACCTGCACGCCGACCGTGTGGCGCGCTGGTCGGGTGACGAGGCGTCGGGCCTGCGTGCACGCGCCGCATCGAGTGACACGGGGGTGTGGCTGAACGGCTGGCAGCTGGTGCGCAGCGCACCAGCGGCCGCAGCGGACTACGCGGCCCAGATCGACGCCGACGGCTTCGGGCTCTCGCTTCACCTCGTGCCGAGCCAGCCGGTGCTGCTGCAGGGCGATGCCGGCTTCTCGCGCAAAGGCCCGGAGGAAAGGCAGGCGAGCCACTATTACAGCCAGCCGCAACTCGCCGCGAGTGGCCGCCTCGGCATCGAAGGCGTTCTCCGCAATGTGCGCGGTCGCGCCTGGCTCGACCACGAGTGGAGCGACGAGTTGCTGCACCCGCAGGCCGTGGGCTGGGACTGGATCGGCATCAACCTCGACGACGGTTCGGCGCTGACGGCTTTCCGGCTGCGCCGCGCCGACGGCTCGGCGCTGTGGGCCGGCGGCAGCTTCAGGCCCGCAGGCGGCACGGTCCGCACATTCGATGCGACGTCGGTCCGCTTCACGCCCGGTCGTCAGTGGCGCAGCCCGGGCTCGAACGCGGCCTACCCCGTCGAGTGGCTGATCGCCACACCGAGCGGTGCCTATGCGCTGCGCGCGCTGATGGACGCGCAGGAGCTCGACAGCCGCGCATCCACCGGCACGGCCTACTGGGAGGGGCTGTCGGAACTGCTCGACACCCAGGGCCGGCGCGTCGGCCTGGGTTACCTGGAAATGACCGGCTACGCGGGCACACTGCGCCTCTGACCCGGCGCACCAGCGGATGGCCCTCTCGGGACTTACCCCGGGGAGCGGGTCGGGGCGCCCTCGTTCGCGCATAAAGTCAGGGCCCGAGAAGGCGCCGCCCCGTGCGCCTGTGCAAACCACCTGCTGGAGACATTCGATGAAAAACCCGACCCCGTTGTTTGGCGCGTTGTCTGGCGCATTGGCGCTCACGCTCTCGATCGGCCTGGGCGCCAACGCCCATGCGCAGGCCCAGGCGCCGATGAAGATCAGCATCTCGATCGGCCAGAACTCTCACCAGGGCGTCGGCATCGATACCTTCGCGCGCGAAGTGGAAAGGCGCACCAACGGTCGCTACAAGGTCCAAACCTTCTATTCAGGCTCTCTCGGCGGTGAGCGCGAAAGCATCGAGGCGGTGCAACTCGGCACCCAGGAACTCACCCTGACCTCGACCGGGCCGGTGCCCAACTTCGTGCCGGCGGCGCGCATCCTCGACATCCCCTTCCTGTTCCGCGACAAGGCGCACGCCCATGCGGTGCTCGACGGCCCGATCGGCCAGGAGATGCTGAAGGAGTTCGAGCCCAAGGGCTTCAAGGCGCTGGGCTGGGCCGAAAACGGCGTGCGCCACATGACCAATAGCAAGCGTGCCGTCAACGCCCCCGACGACCTCAAGGGCCTGAAGATGCGCACGATGGAGAACCCGGTGCACGTGGCCGCCTACAAGGGCTTCGGCATCATCACGACGCCGATGGCCTTCCCGGAGGTGTTCACCGCGCTGCAGCAGGGCACGGTCGACGGCCAGGAGAACCCGCTCAGCGTGATCATGGCGGCCAAGTTCGACCAGGTGCAGAAACACCTGTCGCTCACCGGCCATGTCTACAGCCCTGCGATCTGGCTCATGAACAAGGCGGCTTTCGACAAGCTGACCCCGGCCGACCAGAAGGCCTTCATCGAGGCCGCCGCCGAAGGCACCAAGGCGAACCGCGCCCGTGTCGCCGAAGACGACGACAAGGGCGCGTCCGAACTGCGCGCCAAGGGCATGCAGGTGATCGACAACGTCGACAAGGCCAAGTTCGTGGCCGCGTTGGCGCCGGTGTACGCCGAGTTCGACAAGCAGTTCGGCAAGGCCAACATCGACCGCATCCGGAACTTCAAGTAACGCCGGCTGCTGCGTGCGCAAGCTGTTCCTGAGCGCCGAGCGCGGCACGACCGCGCTCTCCACGGCGCTGGCGTGCGCGATGCTGGTCGCCGCCGCGGGCCTGGGCATGTGGCAGATCGTCACACGCTTCATCATCGAGCGTCCGGCGGAGTGGACCGAAGTCCTGATCCGATTCACGCTCATCTGGATGGTGTTCCTGGGCATCCCGATGGCGTTCCGTCTCGGCGCGATGGTGAGCGTGGACGTGCTCTACCGCTGGAGCGGTGCGCGCACGCGCCGTTTCCTCGACACGATGGTCGCGCTGGCCGCGCTGCTGCTCATCGCCGTGATCGTCATCGTCGGCTGGCAGTACGCCCAGCGCGGCAGCGTGCAGAGCGTGATCGGCCTGGAGAACGTCTCGATGTTCTGGGCCTACCTGGCGCTGCCCGTGGGCGGCGTGTTCTCGGCGATCGCGATCATCGCCAACTGGCTCGATCCGCAACGGCTCGAACTCGAGAACGCGCAATGAAAGTGTCCCGATGACCACCGCGATGGTCTTGACGATGGTGCTGTGTTTTGCACTCACCATTTCGGTCGCGGTGTCGATCGGTCTGGCCGCGCTGGTCGGCATCCAGATCACGAACGTGAACATGCTCGTCGCGGTGAAGGAGATGTTCTCCTCGATCAACAAGTTCCCGCTCGCGGCGATCCCGTTTTTCATCCTTGCGGGCAACCTGATGGAAACCGGCGGCATCAGCCGCCGGTTGGTCGAGTTCGCGAAGAGCCTCGTCGGCGGCGTCCAGGGCGGGCTGCCGATGACCTGCGTGCTGACATGCATGATATTTGCGGCGGTGTCGGGATCGAGCGTGGCCACGACCTTCGCCATCGGCGCGATCCTGATCCCGGCGCTGATCAAACATGGCTATCCGACTCCCTGGGCCGCGGCACTGCAGGCCACCAGCGCCGAACTGGGTGTGGTCATCCCGCCTTCGATCCCGATGATTCTCTACGGCGTCGCGGCCGAGGTTTCGATCGGCGAGATGTTCATCGCCGGCTTCGGCCCGGGCTTGCTCATCGGTGGCGCGTTGATGTTGTTCGTCTACCTGTGGTGCAAGTGGAAGGGATGGGGCAAGAACGACGGCGAGGGCCGCCTGTCGCTCGGCGTCGCGGCGAGCGACCTCGCCTTCGTCGCGGGATTCGGATTGGTGGTGTGGCTCGTGCGCAAGCTGACGGTCGACGAGACGGTGCACCTGGTGGCGCCGGGTGCGTACCTGCTGATCTTCCTGATCGTTCCGCGCCTGCGTCGCATCGCCACCGCCCACGCCGGGCTGGCCTTGTTGATGCCGGTGATCATCCTGGGCGGCATCTACGGCGGCATCTTCACGCCTACCGAAGCCTCGGCTGTGGCGGTGTTCTATGCGCTGCTGGTGGGCATGGGCGTGTACCGCGAAATCGGCATCGCCAACCTGTACACGATCCTGAAGAAGTCGGTCATCTCGTCGTCGGTGATCATGTTCATCATCGCCAACGCGGGCCTGTTCGCCTACCTGATCACCCGTGCCGGCGTGCCCGATGCGATCGGGCTGTACCTGAAGGACGTTCTGCAAAGCCCGGCGATCTTCCTGCTCGGCGTGAACGCGGCGCTGTTCCTGATCGGCATGTTCATCGAAACCAGCGCGGCGATCATCGTGCTCGCGCCGATCCTCGCGCCGGTGGCAATCTTCTTCGGCATCGACCCGATCCACTTCGGCATCGTGATGGTGGTGAACCTGGCGCTGGGCATGATCACCCCGCCCTTCGGCGTCAACCTCTTTGCCGCCTGCACCGTGGCCCGCATCTCGCTCGACCGCGTCGTCACGCAACTCGTGCCCTTCGTGCTCGTGGTGCTGGGCTGCCTGATGGTGATCACCTACGTGCCGGGCCTCTCGCTCGCGTTGCGCGACCTGATCTACAAGTAGCGCGTTACTCGGGTTCGATCTTCGCGGCCCGGATCACCTCACCCCAGCGTTTGATCTCGCTGCCCAGCAGCGACTGCAACTCCGCCGGCGTGCCGGCCTGCAAGCGCATGCCGAGCTTGCCCAGGCGCTCTTGCACCGCTGGCGATGCGACCGCCTCGCGCGCAGCCTTGTTGAGCTTGTCGATCACATCGGCCGGTGTGCCCGCCGGCGCCGCGATGGCGTTCCACGACGCGACGTCGTAGCCGGCCACACCCGCCTGCTGCACCGTGGACACCTCGGTCAGTGCCGGGTTGCGCTTGGCGGAAGACACCGCCAGGATCTTGACCACACCGGCACTCACCTGCGGCACCATCGGGCCGACGATCTCGAACGCCAGGTCGAGTTCACCCGCGCGCAGTGCGGTGAGGACCGCGGGCGAGCCCTTGTACGGCACCACGAGCACATCGATGCCGGCCACGGTCTCGAACAGCTTGGCCGCGAGGTGCTGGGTGCTGCCGACAGCGACGCTGCCGACGTTGAGCTTGCCCGGGTTGGACTTGGCATAGGTCACCGCATCGCGCAGCGTGGCAAAACGCGAGTTCGCGGGCACGAAGATGCCGATGTCGAAGAAGCCCAGCGTGGTGACCGGTGCAAAGGCGCTCAGGGTGTCGTAGGGCAACTTCTTGAACAGCCCCACGCTGACCGCGTTGCCATTGCTCATCAGCAGCAGCGTGTGGCCGTCGGGCCGCGCGCTGGCCACCGCCTGCGACGCCACGATGCTGCCGGCGCTCGGCTTGTTCTCGACCACCACCGGCTGGCCGAGCGACTTGGCCATCACCTCGGCGACGGCGCGGGCCGTGAGGTCGGCGATGCCGCCCGGCGCGAAAGGCACCAGGAGCGAGATCGGCCGCTCGGGGAACCGGGTCTGCGCTTGCGCCAACGGCGCCAGCAGCAGGGCCGCCAGGCAGTTTCGGCGCGCGATACGGCTTGTCTTGGTCTTGTTCATGACGGGTGGCTCAGGATTCGAATCCGAACAGCCGGCACGGCGTGTCCCACAGCACACGGCGCCGGTCGGCCGCATCGGGCAGCACACGCTCGAGCGTCTTCAGCAGCGGCCCGACGTCGATTCGCTCGGTCGCCTTCAGGAACGGCCAGTCCGATGCCCACATGCAGGCGTCGGGTGTGAAGGCATCCAGCAGTGCACGAACGAAGGGCAGCACATCGTCGTAGGGCGGCGGCGCGGCGGAGAACTTCTGGTAACCCGAGAGCTTGACGGCCGCACGGCCGCTGCGCGCCAGACCGAGCAGCGCCTGGAAGCCGGGCTCGCCCGTGCCGGCCCCGGGGGTCGGCCGCCCGCAGTGGTCGACGAGGATGCGCGCACCGCTGCGCTCGAGCAGCGGCAGCAGCGGGATGAGCTGTTCGTGCTCGGCCTGGACCTGGATGAACATGTCCAGGTCGGCGAGCATCTTCAGCAGCGGTGCGGCGCCGGCGTAGTGCGCCGTGCCGAGCAGCGTGGTGTTGAAGGCCAGGCCGATGACACCGGCCGACTTGAGCCGCTCCAACTCGGCCCGCGTGGCATCGAGCGGCGCCACGGCGATCCCCTTGAAGCGGCCCTGACTGCCTTCGATCGCGTCGAGCAGGCAGCGGTTGTCCAGGCCGTAGCCGGAGTTCGGGCCCACCAGCAGCGCGTGGCGCACGCCGTAGGCGTCCATGACCTGGCGTAACTGCACCAGCGTGCCGATTTCCTGCCCGCCGGGCCGGTAGGCGGTGTCGGGCGCATACGGGAACCGGGCCGGGTCGAGCACATGGCAATGGGTGTCGACCTTGGGTTCGTCATAAACGCTCACGACCCGAGGCTCACTTCTTGGCCAGCGCGGGCAGGATCTCCTTGACCTCTTGTTTGCCGCCCTTCGCTTCGACGAGGAAGCTCTCGCGGTCAAGGTCGCCGTTGGCGTCGATGCTCACGTCCATGATGATGCCCGGGTGCTGGGCGGCTTTCAGGCTCAGCCCGTGCAGCGCCTGCGCCACCGCCTTGCGGTCGACCTTGCCGACCTTCTCGATCGCCGCCTTCAGGATGTAGACCCCGGTGTAGCCCTTGATGCCGTTGTGATCGCAGAAGTACTTGTACTCCTGGTAGAACTTGGCCTTGAACTTGAGCATCTGCGGATTCGGCGCGTCGATCGTCAGGCCGACGTGCGCCACGGCGCCGTTGGCGGCGTCACCCGCCAGTTCGATCACCTTCTGCCCGACAAGCGTGGTCTCGCCGACGATCGGCTTGGTCCAGCCCTGTTTGCGCAATTCGCGCAAGGCACGTGCCGACTCCTCTTCGTTCGTGTACACGAACACGATGTCGGCGTTGGACTGCTTGGCCTTCAGCACCGGCGCCGAGAAGTCGACCTGGCTCTGGTCGGTCGACACGTCGGCGATGATCTTGACGCCGACCGCATCGAGCGACTTCATGATCGCGTCGCGACCACCCTTGCCGTAGTCGTTGTTGACGTAGATCAGCGCCACGGTCTTGGCCTTCAGGCCTTCCGAGATGTAGCGCGCCACCTTGGGCATCGCCGTGTCCTGCGTGAAGCTGGTGCGGAAGATGTACGGGTTGCCCTGTTTCGTGATCGCGCTGGCTTCACCGCCGGTGAAGTTGGGGATCTCGGCGCGCCGGGTTTCGGCCATGCTGACCATGATCGAACCCGAGAACACCGGGCCGAAGACTGCGAACACGTTGTCGTCGACGGCCTTCTGCACCAGGCCCTTGGCGACGCCGGGGTTGCTCTGCGTGTCGGACGTGAAGGTCTCGATCTTGCGGCCGAGGATGCCGCCCGCGGCGTTGATCTCGTTGACCGCGAGCTCGACGCCGTTCTTGAAGTTGGTGCCCGAGGTGGCGCCGGCGCCCGAGAGTTCGACGATGTTGGCGATCTTGATCGGCTGCGCCCATGCGGCACCGGCTGAAAACGCCGCCGCGGCAGCGGCGACGAGGAAGGAACTGCGCAATCGGGTCATGGGTCGGTCTCCGTCAACGATGTTGGGATGGGATGGAACAGGAGTCACTTCGGCTTCAGGACGGCACGCACCTCGGACAAGTCGCCCTGAAGCGTCTGCGCCATGGTCTCAAATCCGAAGAAGCGCAGGTACTCGGGGATCTGCTGTACCAGCATCTCGAATCCCGGGTACGCGTCGACGCCGAGCGCTGTGCAGGCCTTCAGCAGCGGCGTCGGCTCGCGGGTCATGATGATGTCCACCACCACCGCGCCACGGTCTACCCGCTCGGGATCGAAGGGCAGCGCGTCGCCCGCTTTGAGGCCCTGCGAGGTGCAGTTGACGACGAGGTCGTAGCCGGCCGGGTCGGCGGTGGGTGCCACCGTCACGGCGGGCCCGTAGGTGGGCGCAAGCAGGCGCACCAGGTCGGCAGCCCGGGCCGCGGTGCGGTTGAAGATGGCCAGGCGCGCTGCGCCGCGCTCCGCCAGGGCCGCCGCCACCGCCTGGCCGCCGCCGCCGGCCCCGACAACCAGCACTCGCCGGCCAGCCACCGGGATGCCGAAGTGGTCGAGCCCCTTGGCGAAGCCCAGCCCGTCGAACAGAGCGCCTTCCAGCGAGCCGTCGGCATGGCGCCGCACGGCATTCACCGCGCCGGCGATCTTCGCCACCGCGTCGCAACGGCTCATCAGCTTGAGCATCGCCGCCTTGTGCGGAATCGTGACCCAGAGGCCGCCGAAGTTCTCGGCCAGCAATGCGTTGTGCACGAAGGCCGTCAGCGCCGCAGGCGGCACCTTGGCCGGCACCACGACGGCATCGACGCCGTGGCGCTGGAACAGGTGGTTGTAGACCTCGGGCGCGCGCACCTGGGCGACAGGGTCGCCCACGATGACGAAGACGCGGGTGGTGCCAGTGATGTTCATTGTGGCTTGTCGGGCGCGCCTGCAGGGCGCGGGAGGCGCAGTTTAGGCCTTGGTGGTGGCGGCGTTGCTTCCCGCGGCGTCACGTGCAGGTGCGTCGGCGCAGCACGCCGCGGGCATACTCGGCGCCTCGTTATCGATCCGTCCGATCACAAACCATGAATGGCCTTCGCCGTTTTGCCCTCGCCTCACTCTTCGCAGGCGCCCTGCCCCTTTTGAGCGCCTGTGGAGGCGGTGGCGACTCCGACGACCGTGACCCGCCGGTCGCAGCGGTGACGCTGACCGTGACACACACCGTGCGGATCGCGACCAATCTCGGCGTGATCGAGATCGGCCTCGACCGCAACCACGCGCCGGTCACGGTCGACAACTTTCTCAAGTACGTCAACGACGGCTTCTACCCCGGCACCGTGTTCCACCGCGTCGTGCGCGACTTCGTCATCCAGGGCGGCGGCTTCGCCCGCGTCGGCGGCGTCCTGACGCAGAAGACGGCGACCTACCCGGCCATCGCACTCGAGAGCAACACCGGCCTGTCCAACCTGCGCGGCACGATCGCGATGGCCCGCACCAACGCGGCCAGCAGCGCCACGAGCCAGTTCTACATCAACACCGTCGACAACACCGCGCTGAACTACCCCGGCAGCGACGGCGTCGGCGGTTACGCGGTGTTCGGCAAGGTGACGGCAGGGATGGCCGTCGTGGATGCGATCCGCGCGGTCGCAGTGACGAATGAAGTCCCGAACGTGGACATCACCATCACTGCGGTCCAGCTCGTTGCCTGATCCCGCCGGCTCAGTCCAACGGCGGCTGCAGCGCCAGCACGCGGTCGACCATCACCCCGCTCTGCCCCAGGTAGTTGGCCGGGTCGCACATCCGGGCCAGCGCGGCGCGGTCGACATGCCGGTTGATCTCGGGGTGTTCGCACAGCAGGTCGAGCAGCGGGCGCTGTTCCTTCAGCGCCACGCGGCAGATGTCGTAGACCAGGTCGTGGGCGTACTCGCGGCCGATGTGCTTGCCCATGCCCATCATCACCGCTTCGCTCATCACCAGGCCGTGCGTCATGTCGATGTTGCGCCGCATCGCCACCGGGTCGACTTCCAGGCCCTGCACCACCGCGACACTCTGCTTGAGCGCCCCCGCCATGAGGCAAAAGGCCTCGGGCAACACGATCCACTCGATCTCCCACGGGCCGGTCGACCGTTCGTGGTCGGCGACCATCGCGTCCATCAGTGCGGCGCTGTGCTGGCGCACGACGCTGATCGCGGCGTGGATGTAGCAGCTGCTGATCGGGTTGCGCTTCTGCGGCATCGTGCTGCTGCTGCCGCGGCCGTGGTGGTAGGGCTCGAAGACCTCGCCGACCTCGGTCTGCATCATCAACTTGACGTCCATGCTGAGCTTGCCCAGCGTGCCGCCGACGAGGCCGAGGAAGGCACCGACCTCGGCGATGTTGTCGCGGATCGTGTGCCAGGCGATCACAGGCTGCGCCAACCCGAGTTCGTCGCACAGCCCGGCCTGCGTTTCCATCGCACCGGTCTCCAGCGACGCGAGGGTGCCTGCAGCGCCGGCGAATTCGCCCACCAGCACCCGCTCCTTGAGCTGCGCCAGCCGCTGCTGGTGCCGCTGCACAGCCGACAGGATGCCCGCCATCTTGTAGCCGAAGGTCACCGGAATCGCCTGCTGCAGGTTGCTGCGGCCGATGACAGGCGTGAGCCGGTGTTCGCGCGCCAGCTTGGCGAGTGCGTTCGCGAGCGCCGTCAGATCGGCCTCCACCAACGCCAGCGCCTCGCGGATCTGCAGCACCGTCGCGGTGTCGGTGATGTCCTGCGTCGTCGCGCCCCAGTGAACGTACTCACCCAGCTTGTCGCGACAGAGCTGGTTGATCTGCGTCACCACGCCCAGGATCGGGTAGCCGATGCGTTCGGTCTGCTGGCGCAGTCGGGCCATGTCGATCTGCTCGAGGTGGCAGTGGCTGACGATCTCGTCGCACGCTTCCTGCGGGATCAGGCCCAGCCGCGCCTGCACGATGGCGAGCGCACGTTCGACGTCGATGTACTTGCGCGTGCGGTTCTCGTCGCTCCAGACCTCGCGCATGGCGTCGCTGCTGAAGATGCCCTGGAAGATGGTCGAGTCGATGAGGGTCGAGGCCATGGTTTGTCCTTGATGTTCGGGTTCAGTGAGGTGCGCGCGCGGCGATCCGGCGCGCGCGTTCGATGACGGGTCTGTCGACCATGTGGCCGTCGAGCTGCACCGCGCCGGCGCTGCCTCCGGCGGCTTGCAGCACGCGTTGCGCCCATGCCAGTTCTTCGGCGCTGGGTGCGAGCGCGGCATGCACCGCAGCGACCTGTTTCGGGTGGATGCACAGCTTGGCGCCGAAGCCGTGGGCACGGGCACGTGCCAGTTCGGCCAGCAGCAGTGCGGTGTCGTCGATGCTCGGCGTGACGCCGGCCACCGGCGCGGTAATGCCCGCCGCGCGGCTGACCAGCGCGAGCCGGCTGGCGGCATGGTCGAGGCCCAGCGTCGTGGCAAGCTCGCCTTCGAGCCCCATGTCGAGCGCGTAGTCGAGGGTGCCGAAGACCAGCCGCTGCACCCCTGGTGCGGCAGCCAGTGCCTCGGCAGCCAGCACGCCGGCCGCACTTTCGATCAACGCCAGGACTGCGATGCCAGGGCAGCGCGCGCGCACGGTGGCGACGGTCTGCGGCCGCTCGGCCTTGGGCAGCATCAGCGCGACGCCGGGGTGATGTGCCAGCAGTGCCAAGTCGTCGTCGAACCAGGCCGAATCCTCGGCGTTGATTCGTACCGCGAGCGCATGGCGGGCGGGGGAGCCGGCGAGGAAGTCGCCGATCGCCCCGCGCGCCAGCGTCTTGGCCGCCGGCAACACGGCGTCCTCAAGGTCGAGAACGACCACGTCGGCGCCGCTGGCCACGGCCTTGGCGAACCGCTCCGGGCGGTCGCCGGGAACGAAGAGGTAGCTGCGCGGCGTGTCCATGTTCAGACCGCCTCTGCCGCACGCAACGCGGCAATTTCGGCCGCGCCCACGCCCAGTTCGGCGAGCACCGCGTCGGTGTGCTGACCGAGCGCGGGCACGGCGCCGAGCTTCGGGTCGCCGTCGTCCCAGCTCCCGGGTGGCAACAAGGTGGGCACCGGGCCGGCCGGTGTCTCCACTTCGCGCCAGCGCCCGCGCGCGGCGAGTTGTTCGTGCTGCCACAGCCCGGCCATGTCGCGCAACTCGGCGTTCGCGATCTGCGCCTCTTCGAGCCGCTGCACGACCTGCTCGTAACTCAGCGCCGCAAAGGCGTCGACGATCAGCGTGCGCAGCGCCTCACGCTGCGCCACGCGCTTCGCGTTGCCGGTGAAGCGCTCATCTGTCGCCAAGGCCGGCTGCAGCAACACCTTGGCGCAGAACTGCAGCCACTCGCGTTCGTTCTGCAGTCCCAGCATCACGGTCTTGCCGTCGCCGGTAGGGAATGGTCCGTAAGGGTAGATGGTCGCGTGCGCGGCGCCGGCACGCGGCGGCGGCTTCGCACCGTCGAAGGCGTAATACAGCGGGTAGCCCATCCACTCGCCCATCGCCTCGAGCATGCTCAGGTCGATGCGGCGGCCGCGGCCGTCGATGTTCCTTTGCAGCAGCGCGGCGAGGATGTTGCTGTACGCGTACATGCCCGCAGCGATGTCGGCGATCGACAACCCAGCCTTGCTCGGTTCGTCGGGCGTGCCGGTGATCGAGACGAAACCCGACTCGCTCTGGATCAGCAGGTCATAGGCCTTCTTGTCGCGGTACGGTCCAGGTACGAGAGGATCGTCGCCGTAACCCGAAATGTCGCAGACGATGAGGTCGGGCCGGCGTTCCTTCAGCGCCGGCCACGAGACACCCAGCCGCGCGGCGGCGCCGGGGGCCAGGTTCTGCACCACGCAGTCGGCCTTGTCGACGATGAGCTTCAGCAGCAGCTCGGCCGCACGCGGGTGCTTGACGTCGAGCGTGAGGCTCTCCTTGCTCCGGTTGGTCCAGACGAAGTGCGAGGCCAGGCCGCGCACCCGCTGGTCGTAACCGCGCGCGAAGTCGCCCGTGCCGGGGCGTTCGATCTTGATCACACGCGCGCCCAGGTCGGCGAGCTGGCGGGTCGCGAACGGCGCCGCGATGGCGTGTTCGAGCGTGACGACGGTGAGGCCTTTCAGCGGTTGCATCTTGGGTCCTTCACTTGAGGGTCGCGACGGCGTCCATCGTGAGCCAACCTTCATGGTCTTGCGCCCAGAGCTTGACGGTGTTGCCGTCGCGCAAGCCGTTGACGCGGAACTGGTGCAGGTCGAAGGTCGGCCGTACCGCCTTGAAGCGGAAAGTGGCCACCTCGGCATCGGGTGCGTTGCGGCGCAGCAAGTCCATCAGCAACGTGGCGATCAGCGGGCCGTGAACGATCAGGCCCGGGTAGCCCTCGACCTCGGTCACGTACTTGCGGTCGTAGTGGATGCGGTGGCCGTTGAAGGTGAGCGCGCTGTAGCGGAAGAGCAGCACGTCGTCGGGAACGATCTCGCGCTGCCACGGTGCGCCCGTCGCCGCAGCCTGCGGCGGCGGCGCCACGTCGTCCGGCCGCTGCGCCTCGCGGTAGACGATGTCGTGGAACTCGACGATCGCTGGATCAGCGGCGCCGTTGCAGCGCAGCTCGTGCCGCACCTTGACGAAAACGAGCTGGCCGGTGCGACCTTCCTTCGTCGTCACGTCGTCGATGGTCGAGGTGCGCGCCACCGCGTCGCCCACTCGAACCGGCGCGCGGAACTCGAACTGGCTGCCGGCCCACATGCGGCGCGGCAAAGGCACCGGCGGCAGGAAACCGCCGCGCTTGGCGTGACCGTCGGCGCCGATGTCGCTCTGCCGGTGCATCGGCAGGAAGTAGAGCCAGTGCCACAACGGCGGCAGTGCGGTGCCGACTGGTACCGGCGCCGCCGGGTGGTCGAGGGTGGCGGTGAGTGCGACCACGGGCGTCGCGCCGATGGTGTCGTCGATGGTCTCGCTGCGGCCCACCCAGGCACGCAGATCAGCGTCGTTGTCGTTCATGGCGATCCTTCCGCAATCGAATCAGAAGTTATGCCGAAGACCGGCCTCGACGCCCTTGGACGATCCGCCGCCCGCCATGCCGGAGTTGCCGCCGGGTACCGTGCTGGCCTGCGCGCCGTCGTTCGTGATGTACGACAGCGTGCCGTACAGCGCCGTGCGCTTGGACAGGTTGTACACATAACCCAGGCCGTACTGGGTGGCGCCGTTGTCGGAGAGGTCGGTCGCCCCGACGCTGCCGTCGAAGTCCGCCTGGTTGATCGACGCCTTGAGCTCGCCCGAGCCGAGCGGCGCGGTGACGCCCACGAGCAAATTGGTCTGCTTCGAGCTCGAGTACTCGAAGCGCCTGAGACCCACGCTCAGACGCATGAAACCGAAGTTGTAGGCGCCGGCGAACACGTCGTCGGTGAACTTGCCATCGGTCGTCAGGTTGTTCTCCGTCGTCGTGCGCGCCGCCGAGATGACAAAGGGCCCGCTTGCCCAGCCGAGGCGCCCGCCGCGCACGGTGTTGACGCCGTTGGCCGTCGTGCCGTTGTCCGACGCCGTGGCGAGCAGCTGGCCCTCCAGGCCACCCCAGCCGCTCGGCAGGAACCACTCCACGGCACTGTTGGTACGCACCGTGGTGGCCGTCGCGGTGCCAAAGGCGGCACGGATCGGCCCCTGCGGCGTGTTGGAGACCAGGTTGTTGGCCCCCGCGACACCGACATACGCGAAGGGATCGAAGCGGTTCCAGTTGAGGTAGCTCGGCACGTAGTCGCGCCCGCCGCGGAGTTCGCCGAAGGTCTTCGACGCCAGGCTCACGGTCGAGCGCCGGTCCCAGAACTGGGTCGACTGCACCGGTGCACCGTTGTTGATGAGGAAGCCGTGCTCGAGGTGGAAGCCCGCGCTCAGGCCGCCGCCCAGGTCCTCGGTGCCACGGATGATCAGCTTGCTCGTCGAGTTGCCACCGCTCACGAGCGACCAGTTCGAGTCACGGCCCTCGTTGTTGACGTAACGCACGGCGGCGTCGGCCACGCCGCTCACGCTGATCGCGGATTGCGCCATCGCGGGTGTGACGGCTGCACTGGCTGCCGCGGCCGTAAGAACGACTATCTTGTTCATGGGTGTCTCCGTTGATGGTGCTTGAGGTGCGGGGTCACTCGGCGGTGAGCTTGGCCTTCTGCACAACGCCCTTCCACTTGACGAGCTCGCTCTTCACCATAGCGCCGAGTTGCTCCGGCGTGCTGGTCTCGACATCGGCGCCGTGGTCTTCAATGCGCTTGATGGTTTCCTTGTCGGCGAGCACCTGGTTGAGCGCCTTGTTGATCTGGTCGACCACCGCCTTGGGTGTCTTGGCAGGGGCGAACAGGGCATACCACTGTTGCACGTCCACGCCCTCGACACCCACTTCCTTCAGCGTCGGCACCTCGGGCAGCAGCGCCGAGCGCTTCGGCCCCGCAACCGCCAGCGCGCGCAACTTGCCGCTCTTGACATGGGGCAGGCCGGTGAAGAGGCTGGGAAACATGATCTGCGTCTGGCCGCCGATGGTGTCGCTCACCGCGGGCGCCGCGCCCTTGTAGGGGATGCCCAGCATCACGACGCCGGTGCTGAGTTTGAACAACTCGGCGGCGAAGTGCGGCGCGGTGCCGTTGCCGGCCGAGGCGTAGGTGTACTTGTCGGGCTTGGCCTTGAGCTGCGCGACGAGGTCTTTGACGTCCTTGATCGGCGCGTTGGTCGTCGCCACCATCAGCGTCGGCGAATAACCCACCAGGCCGATGGGCTCGAAGTCGGTCACCGGGTCGTATCGCAACTTCTGCAGCGCCGGGTTCATGCTGTGGGTCGCGATGTAGCCGAACATCAGCGTGTGGCCGTCGGCGGGGGCGCGGGCGACGAACTCGCTCGCGATCGAGCCGTTGGCACCGGCGCGGTTGTCGATGATGATGGTCTGGCCCAGCAGCGGGCCGAGTTTCTGCGCGATGGTGCGCGCCATGGCATCGTTGCCGCCACCGGCCGCCGTGGGCACGACGATCGTGATCGTCTTGCTCGGGTAGGCCTGGGCCAGCGCGGCGGGGGCCGCAGCGGCGAGGCTGGCGGCGATCAGGGGGGCGATCAGCTGTTTCATCGGGTTGTCTCCTTCAGGGGGTTTCGAGAACACATAGGACGGCAGGTGCAGGTCGCCCTGCAGGATCTTTCTTGCCGTGCGAACAAGCGCTGCGCGCACGATGCGGGCGTCGGCGCCGTCGCCGGCGATCTCCACCGCGACGTCGATGCGGCCTTGCGGGTGCAGCACCAGCACCTGGCGCAGTCCGCTGCGCTGTGTGGACGCGCTGGCCACCGTGCCCGGTAGCGCAAAGGCGGCGGCGACGCCGATCGCGCCGGTGACGGCGTGCGACGAGTGGCAGCGGCGCGGCGTGAAGTAGCGCGAGGTGACACTGTCGTCGCTGTCGCCGGCGCTCACGATCACCGGCTTGGGCACCACGCTGTCCGCCACATCGCCCAGGCCCATCGCCAGGCCGGCCTTCAGGCGCAGGGCTTCGATGCGTGCAAGCAGCGGCGTGTCGGCGTCGAGCTCCTCCGGCGACTCGCGGCCATGAAGGCCGAGGTCCGCCGCGCGCACGATCATCAGCGGCATCGCCGCGTCGATGCAGGTCAGCGGCGTGCCGTCGATCACATCGATGCGCTGGCCGGTGGGGAACACCGAGCCGGTGACCGCGCCCCAGGCGTCGAGGAAGTCGAGTTGGATCGGGGCCGCGGTGCCGCCCACGCCGTCGATGCGCGTCAGGCCCTCGTAGGTGACACGACCGCCGGGTGTACACACCGTGACGTCGATGCGGGACGCCGTGTTGACGTTGTAGACCCGGACGCGTGTCTGCCCATCCTGGGCCGGGACCAGTCCCTGCTCTATCGCAAAAGGGCCCACACCGGACAGCATGTTGCCGCAGTTCGGCCTCGTATCGACCGAACGGGTGCCGACGCCGACCTGGGCAAAGAGGTAGTCGACGTCGCAGTCAGCCTGCGACGAGCGCGAGACGATCGCGACCTTGCTCGTCAGCGTGCTGCCACCACCCACCCCGTCGAGCTGCAGCAGGTCGGAGGCACCGATGGCACCGACGAGCGCTTCGTCGCGGGCCCTCTCATCCTCGGGCAGCCAGTGGCGCATGAAGAACGGCCCGCGTGAGGTGCCAGCCCGCATCAGCACACAAGGGACGGTGGTGAAGTTCATGCCGCCATGGTCGCGGCTGCAGCCTCTTTTGTGAATTGCATTGTTATTATTGATTGATACTCTGTGAGCATCAATCCGAGGCGGCCATGGCGATCAACTTCGATCTCAACGACCTGCAGGCCTTCCGCGCCGTGGCCGAGCTGGGCAACTTCAGCCGCGCCGCCGAGGCGGTGCACATCTCGCAACCCGCCTTCAGCCGCCGCATCGACAAGCTCGAGCAGGCGCTGGGGGTGCGCCTGCTCGAGCGCAGCACACGGCGCGTCAGCCTCACCGCGGTCGGTCGCGACTTCGCGCGCAAGGCGGCCGAGTTGCTCGACGACCTGGACGGTGCGTTGCTGAGCCTGCGCGGCCTCGCGCCCGGCCGCATGGGCCTGGTGACGGTCGCCTGCGTGCCCTCGACGGTGTATTACTACGTGTCGCAGGTGATCCGCCGCTACCACGAGCGTTTCCCCAAGATCCGTCTGCGCGTGATGGACGCCAGTGCCAGCGACGTGTTGTCGGCGGTGGTGCGGGGCGAGGCCGACTTCGGCCTCAACTTCATCGGCGGCCAGGAGCCCGACATCGAATTCAAGCCGCTCGCCGATGAGCGCTTCGTCGCCGCCTGCCGGCGCGACCACCCGCTGGCCAGCCACCGGCGCGTGAACTGGCTCGACCTCGCGGCCTACGATTTCATCTCCGTCAGCAAGACCTCCGGCAACCGGCTGCTGCTCGACCAGGCGTTGGCGGGACTGCCGGGCGCGCCCCAGCCGGTCTACGAGGCCGAACACGTCACAGCGCTGCTGGGCCTGGTCGAAGCCGGGCTCGGCGTGGCCGCCGTCCCGGCGATGGCGATGCCGGGCAAGGATCACCCGCTGCTGGTGGGCATCCCGCTGGAAGAGCCCGTCGTCACTCGGCGCATCGGGTTGATCCGCCGCCGCGGCCGCACGCTCACGCCGGTGGCGCAGCAGCTGTTCGACTTCTTTGTCCAGATGCGACGCGCGCCCAAGGCGCGGAGCAGCGCCTGAGATCAGAATTCTTCGGTGTCGATCTCGTCCTGGCTCGAACGCGGGTAACGCGCCCCCCGTACCGTGCGCTGGTTGATCAGCGCATCGAGCAGCGTGATCGTGTCGGCCGACAACTGCACGTCCAGCGCACCGAGGTTGTCATGCAGATGCTCGATCCGGGTCGTGCCGGGGATCGGGATCACCTGCTCGCCCCGCGCCAGCAGCCAGGCCAGCGCCAGTTGAGCCGGCGTGCAACCCGCAGCGCGAGCGATCACGCCGTAACCGGGCAGCAGGCCCTGGTTCGCGGTCGCGTGTTCGCGCTGGAAACGGGGCAGGCTGCGCCGGATGTCCTTCGCATCGAGCTTGTCGACCTCGGGCAACCCGTTCGCAAGGAAACCGCGGGCCACCGGGCTGAAGGCGACGAAGGCGGTGCCCAGCTCACGGCACGCTTGCAACACGCCCAACTCCGGGTTGCGTGTCCACAACGAATACTCGCTCTGCACCGCGGCGATCGGGTGAACCGCGTGCGCTCGGCGCAGCGTCGTCGCGGAGACCTCGCTCAGCCCGAGGCTGCGCACCTTGCCTTCGCGCAGCAGGTCGGCCATCGCGCCGACGCTGTCTTCTATCGGCACCCGCTTGTCCCAGCGGTGCAGGTAGTAGAGGTCGATGACGTCGGTCTGCAGGCGCTGCAGGCTGTCTTCGCAGTTGCGCCGGATGGCATCGGGCCGGCCGTCGATGACCCGTTTGACGCCGTCGGGGAAGGTGACGCCGGCCATGCCGCCCTTGGTCGCCAGCACGATCTTCGAACGCTGGGCCTTGAGCACCCGGCCGACCAGCATCTCGTTGCTGCCGAAGCCGTAGAGCGCCGCGGTATCGAAAAGCGTGACACCGCGGTCGAACGCCTCGAGCAGCAGTCGCTCGGCGTCCGCCACCGACGGGGGCAGGCCGTAGGCGTGGCTCAGGTTCATGCAGCCCAGGCCGATGGCCGAAACCTGAAAGTCACCGAGGTGTCGCATTGCTATCATGGATCGTGCGGGGGTGGTCGTGCGCTATCGGACACGACCCTTTTGCAGGAGCAGGTATCGACACTAGCACGACTCTCGAGTTACGCGGTCTCGTGACCTCGTTCCGCACGCCGCGCGGCAGCTTCCGCGCGGTCGACGGCCTTTCGCTCAAGGTGCCGATGGGCAAGACGGTCTGCATCGCCGGCGAGTCGGGCTGCGGCAAGAGCGTGACGGCGCTTTCGATCATGGGCCTGCTGCCCGACAACGCGCACATCGAATCGGGCCAGATCCTGTTCAAGGGCCAGGACCTGGTGGTGCTCGACGCGGCTGCGCGCCGCCGCCTGCGCGGGCGCGAGCTGGCGATGATCTTCCAGGAGCCGATGACCGCGCTCAATCCGGTGCTGCCGGTGGGCGCGCAGATCGCCGAGGTGTTTCGCATCCATGGCAGCGCCGGCGCCTCCGAGGCCCGCCAGCGCGCGCTGAAGATGCTCGAGCAGGTGAAGATCCCCGACGCCGCGCGCCGCTACGGCGAGTACCCGCACCAGATGAGCGGCGGCATGAAGCAACGCGTGATGATCGCGATGGCACTGGCGCATCACCCGGCGCTGCTGATCGCCGACGAGCCGACGACGGCGCTCGACGTCACGATCCAGGCCCAGGTGCTGAACCTGCTGGCCGAACTGCAGCACGAGTTGGGCATGGCCATCATCTTCGTCACCCACGACCTGGCAGTGGTGGCCGAGATCGCCGACGAGGTGGTGGTGATGTACGCCGGCCGCGTGGTCGAGCGAGCACCGGTGCTCGACCTGTTCGAGCGCCCATCGCATCCGTACACGCGCGGCCTGCTGGCGGCGCGGCCGCGGCCCGGGCAGACCCGCCACGACGGCAGCACGCTCAATGTCATCCCGGGCAGCCTGCCGGCACTGCACGAGCGCGGCAGCGGCTGCACCTTCCGCACCCGCTGCCCGCGGGCGATGGCGCGTTGCGCCGAAGCCGAGCCCGCGTTGCAGGCCGTGGGTGATGGCCACGAGGCGGCGTGCTTCCTGCTGGCCGAGCCGGCATGACCCTGCCGGCGACGGCGCTGCCGCTGCTGCAGGCCGTCGGCCTGGACATGCACTTCCCGATCACCGGCGGCCTGCTTCAACGCGAGGTCGGCCGGGTGCAGGCCGTCACCGGCGTCGACCTCGAACTGCACGCCGGCGAGGTGCTGGGCGTGGTGGGCGAGTCCGGCTGCGGCAAGACGACGCTGGCGCGCGTGCTCACCGGCCTGTACGCGCCCACCGGCGGCACCGTGCGCTTCGCCGGGCGCGACCTGCAGGCCCTGAATCCCGACGAGCGACGCGCCATGAGCCGGCGCGTGCAGATGGTCTTCCAGGACCCGTTCGCCTCGCTCAACCCGCGCCAGCGCGTCGGCCGCATTCTCGAGATGCCCTTCGATCTGCATGGCCTGCCGGGCGGCGACGAACGCCGGCGCCGCATAGAGGAGCTGCTGCAACTCGTCGGCCTGGACCCGCAGCATCTGCAGCGCTGGCCGCACGAGTTCTCGGGCGGCCAGCGCCAGCGCATCGGCATCGCGCGCGCTGGCACTGGAGCCGCAGGTGGTGGTGCTCGACGAGCCGCTGTCGGCGCTGGACATGTCTATCCAGTCGCAGGTGCTCAATCTGCTGGTGGCGCTGCAGGACCGGCTCAAGCTGGCCTACCTGTTCGTCTCGCACGACCTCTCGGTGGTGCAGTTCCTGTGCGACCGTGTGGCCGTGATGTACCTCGGCCGCGTCGTCGAGACCGCCGCCGCGCCTGGGCTCTTCGCGCGCCCGCAGCATCCGTACACGCAGAGCCTGCTCGCCGCCGCGCCGGCGATCGACCCGCGCCGGCGCCACACCCAGGCGCCGCTGCAGGGCGATGTGCCCAGCCCGAGCAAGCCGCCGCCGGGTTGCCCCTTCCACACCCGCTGCCCGCGTGCAGAGGCGCGCTGCCGCAGCGAAGTGCCGGTGCTGCGCCCGGTCGCCGGGACTCAGCCGGGGCATCGCGCGGCCTGCCACCTCGTCTGATCGCGTGCGTCACGCCTTGCCTTGACCGAAAGGAGCCCCGATGAAGCCGAACACCCTGCTCGCCGCCGCCTTGACGCTCGCGCTGGCGGTGGTTTCGCTGCCCCAACGTGCGGCCGCGCAGCAACCCAAGGTGCTGACCTACGCGCGCGCGGCGCAGTTCGAGTCGCTCGACCCGCCACGGCAGTTCGACTCCACATCGCATGACCTGGTGAGCATGGTCTACAGCTCGCTGCTGAAGTACGCCTACCTCGAGCGGCCGTTCAAGCTCGAGCCCGACCTGCTCGAGCGCATGCCCGAGACCAGCGCCGACCGCATGACGCTCACCTTCAAGCTGAAGAAGGGCATCCGCTTTCGCGACGACAAGAGCTTCCCCGGCGGCAAGGGCCGCGAACTGAACGCCGACGACGTGCTGTTCTCGCTGCGCCGCTTTGCCGACGCGAACGTCAACCACAAGAGCTGGTTCCTGATGGAAGGCGCGGTCGTGGGCCTGGACGCGTATCGCGCCGCCACAGCCAAGGCCGGGCCCAAGGGCGACAGCTCCAAGCTCGCCGTCGAAGGCTTCAAGAAGGTCGACAGCCACACCTTCACGATCCGCCTGACGAAGCCCAACCCGCTGTTCCTGTTCGCGCTGGCGACGTCTGCCACTGCTATCGTCCCGCCCGAGGCTGTGGCCACCTATGGCGACCAGCTCGCGGTGAATCCGGTGGGCACGGGCCCGTTCACGATCGACAAGGTCGATCGCAAGGGCGTCCTGCGCTTCGTAAAGAACCCCCACTACCACGGCACCTATCCGACGGTGGGCGAGCCAGGCGATGCCGAGAAGGGGCTGCTGAAGGACGCCGGCAAGAAGCTGCCGCTGGTGGACGTCGTCGAAATGCCGCTGATCGAAGAAGCTCAGCCCGGCATGCTCAAGTTCCTGAAGGGCGAGCTCGACTGGCGCGGACTGGACCGGGCCAACTTCACCAAGATGATCGTCAAGGTCGGCGACGGCGACTGGAAGTTGAACGACGCGTTTGCATCCAAGTTCAGCATCTACTGGACGCCCTCCACCAACCTCGCCTACACCGCGCTGAATCTGCGCGACCCGCTGCTCGGCGGCAACAAGAAGCTGCGCCAGGCGCTGGCGCATCTGGTGGACACGCAGGCCGAGATCGACGTGTTGCGCAACGGGCGTGGCGTCAAGCTCAAGAGCGTCGTGCCGCTGCCACTGCCCGGCAACGAGCGCGAGACGGGCGCCACCTATTACACCTACGACATTGGGCAGGCGAAGAAGCTGCTGGCCGAGGCCGGCTTCCCCGAGGGCAAAGGCCTGGCGCCGCTGACCGTCATCTACTCCGGAACGGACGCCGCCACGCGCATGGCGGCCGACCTGACCAAGGCCAAGTTCGCCGCGGCCGGCGTGCAGATCAAGCCGGTGTTCACCGACTACCCCACCTTCATCCGCAACCAGGAAAGTGGCGCCTTCCAGTTGACCGAGACCGGTTGGCTGGCCGACTATCCCGATCCTGAGAACTTCTACCAGCTGCTCTACAGCAAGAACGGCCCGCCGGGCCCCAACCATTCGGGTTTCAACCACGCGGCCTACGACAAGGCCTACGAGGCCGCGCGCCACATGCCCCAGGGTCCGGAGCGGCTGGCGCTGCTGCGCACGATGAACGACATCATCAAGGACGAGGTGCCGATCATCATCGGCCAGAACAGCCTGTCCTTCGGGATCACACAGAAGTGGCTGTCCAACCTGAAGCGCAACATGCTCGCGCCCGAGTTCATGTACCTGGACGTGGACATGGCATTGAAGAACAAGGGCGTGCCATGAGCCTGCTGCGACAGAGAGCCCGCGTGTTGTGGCACGCCTTCGGTGCGGCAGTGGCGGTCGCATCGCTGGCCCTGGCCGCCGGGGCGGCGCCGGCGCAGGAGCAGAAAGTGCTGCGCGTCGCGCGCACCTCGCAGTTCGATACGCTAGATCCGCCGCGCCAGTTCGACGGCTCGTCGATGGATCTGGTCACGCTGGTCTACAGCGGCCTGATGCGCTACGCCTACCTCGAGCGCCCGTACAAGGTCGAGCCTGACCTGCTGGCGGGGATGCCCGAACTGAGCGCCGACCACCTCACCTACACGCTTCGGCTGCGCAACGGCGTGCGCTTCCACGACGACGCCTGCTTTCCGGGCGGCCAGGGCCGCGAGCTGACCGCCGACGACGTGCTGTACTCGTTGCGCCGCTTTGCCGACGCCCGCATCAACACCAAGGGCTGGTCGGTGCTGGAAGGCAAGGTCGCCGGCCTGGACGCCTACCGCGCGGCCACGGCGCGGCCAGGATCGACCGACGACGCGCTGGCTAAACTTCCGATCGAGGGTCTGAAGCAGATCGATGCCCACACGCTGACGATCCGGTTGGCGCGCCCGGACCCGCGATTCCTGAACCAGCTGGCCAGCATGAACATGGCCATCGTGCCGATGGAAGCGGTGACGGCCTATGGCGCGCAGTTCGGCACGCACCCGGTGGGCACCGGCCCGTTCATGCTGAAGGACGTCGACCGCAAGGGCGTGCTGCGCTTCACCCGCTACCCGCGTTATCACGGCGTCTATCCGAGCGTGGGCGCTGCGGGCGATGCCGAACGCGGGCTGCTCAAGGACGCTGGGCGGAAGTTGCCGCTGGTCGACGTGCTGGAGATGCCGCTCGTCGAGGAAGCGCAGCCGGGCATGCTGCGCTTCCTGAAAGGCGAATTCGAGTGGACCAGATTGGACCGCGCCAACTTCTCGAAGATGGCCACGCGAGCGAAGGACGGCAGCTTCCAGCTGCAGGCACCGCATGCCGAGCGTTTCCGGATCCATGACACCCTGACCGGCGACGTCAGCGACGTGATCCTGAACATGAAGGACCCGCTGCTCGGCAGCAACAAGGCACTGCGCCAGGCTCTCGCCTACCTCGTGGACACGCAGGCGGAGATCGACGTGCTGCGCAATGGCCGCGGCCGCAAGCTCCACAGCCTGGTGCCGTCAGAAATGCCCGGCAACGAACGCGAGACCGGCGCGGCCTACTACAGCTACGATGTGGCACGCGCCAAGAAGCTGCTGGTCAAGGCCGGCTTTCCCGGCGGCAAGGGGCTGCCCGTGCTGACGGTGCACAGCGCCGACACCACCGCCGACGGCCGCAACCAGATCGACCTGATGCGCGCCAAGGCGGACGCGGCCGGCGTGCAGTTGAAGGGGCAGTACGCCGACTGGCCGACGACGCTGAAGGCCGTGCAGAGCAGCAATTTCCAGCTCGCCCTGATGGGCTGGTCGCCTGGCCCCCCCGACGCGCCCGGCAACTTCCAAATGCTGCATGGCAAGAACCTGCCACCGGGAACGAACTTCAGCAGCTTCGTCAACGCGGACTTCGACCGCGCGTTCGAGGCGGCACGGTACCTGCCCGACGGCCCCGAGCTGCTGGCACTGCTCCGCACGATGAACGAGATCGTGCGCGAAGAGGTGCCGGTCATCATCCAGTACGAATCGATCTCGGTGGCCCTCACGCAGAAGTGGCTGCGCAACTTCAAGCGCAACCCGCTGACGCCGGAGTTCATGTACCTCGATGTCGACGTGGCGCTGCAGAAGAAGGGCCTGCCGCCATGAGCGCGCCGGGCCGATCCCAAGCGCTCATCCCGCAGCGCGCAGCGCGCAGGGTCGTCCAATGACTGCGTACATCCTGCGCCGCCTGCTGCTCACCGTGCCCACCATCCTGGGCGTGGCGCTGCTGACCTTCCTGCTTTTCAACACCTTCGGCCCCGACCCGGTGCGCGTGGCGCTGGGCCAGCACGCGAGCCCCGACGCCATCGCCAACCTGCGCCGCCTGTGGGGGCTGGACCAGAGCCTGCCGACGCAGTTTCTCGGCTTCCTGCAGCAGATCGTGAGCTTCGACTACGGCAAGTCCTTCGTCACCGGTGAAGACCTGGCCACCCAGATCAAGGCCGGCGCGCTCGTCAGCCTGAGTGTGACGGCGCCGCCCTTCATCGTCGGTGGTGCGGTCAACGTGGCGCTGGCGCTGTTCATCGCGCGCTACCGCGAGGGTGCGGTCGACAAGAGCAGCCGCGCGCTCTTCATTGCCGGCATGAGCATCTCGGCGCTCGTCTACGTGCTGGTGCTGCAGTACCTGCTGGCCTTCAAGCTGGGCTGGTTCCCGATCTCGGGCTACGCCACCGGGCTGGACGCGGTGGCCTACCTCGGCCTGCCCTGGCTGATCCTGCTGCTCATCAGCATGGGGCCCGACATCCGCCTGTACCGCACGCTGTTCCTGGACGAGGCCAATGCCGACTATGTGCGCACCGCGCGCAGCAAGGGCGCCACCGAGGGCCGCGTGCTGATGCGCCACGTGCTGCCCAACGCCTGGATCCCGATCATCACCAACAACGTGGTCGGCATTCCCTTCCTGATCCTGGGCTCGTTCCTGATGGAGCGCTTCTTCTCGATCCCCGGCATTGGCAGTCTGACCATCGACGCCCTGGGCCGCGGCGATCTGCCCATCCTGAAGGCCGTGACCGTGCTGGGTGCCATCGCGCTGGTCGTCTTCAACCTGCTCTCGGATCTGCTCTACGCCTGGGCGGACCCACGGGTGAGGTTGACATGACCGGCTGGGCCGCTCTCCAGTCGCTGTGGCACCGTCCGCAGTCGCGCGTGTGCCTGCTGCTGTTGCTGCTGTACCTGGGCATCGCCGCTGCCGGGCACCTGGGCCTGCTGCCCGACCACGAGGCCATCGTCGGCGGCAGCCAGGACCTGCCGGCCTGGCAGTGGCCACTGCTGCTGGGCACCGATGTGCTCGGTCGCTCGGTCTTCTACCGCGTGCTGTCCGGCGCGCAGACGGCCGTCACCATCGGCTTCATCACCACCGCGCTGGTCATCCCCGTCGGCACCGCACTGGGCTTGGCCGCGGGCTACTTCGGCGGCTGGGTCGATGCGGCCATCACCTGGCTGTACTCGGTGGTGGTCTCGATTCCGGAAATCCTGCTCATCACCGCCATCAGCTACAGCCTGGGGCGCGGCATCGAGTCGATGTGCGTGGCGCTGGCGGCCACCGGCTGGGTGGGCATCATGCGGCTGGTGCGTGGTGAGGTGCTCAAGCACAAGGGCAAGGAGTACGTCCTGGCCGCGCGCATGCTCGGCGCCGGTCCGGGCCGCATCATGTTCGGCGAGATCCTGCCCAACGTGATGCACGTGGGCATCGTCACCAGTTCGCTGGTCTTGCTGGGCGCGGTGAAGGCCGAGGTCATCCTCACCTACCTGGGCATCGGCGTGCAGAACGGTGCGAGCTGGGGCCTGCTGATCAGTGGCGCTTCGCAGGACCTGACGAACGACATCTGGTGGCCGCTGGCGGGCACCGTGGCGGCGATGTTCGTGCTGATCTACTCGCTCAGTGTCATCGGCGATTCGCTGCGCGATGCGCTGGACCCACGGGTCGGGTGACGGCTCAGCCCAGTTGCTGCTCCAGTCGGTGCAGCACCTCGTAACAAGGCAGCACCTGCGCCACGCTGGCGTTCGGCTCGCGGCCTTCCTGGATGGCGGCAAAGAACTCGCGGTCCTGCAGTTCGATGCCGTTCATCGACACCGCGACCTTCGAGACATCGATCTTCTCTTCCTTGCCGTTGAACAGATCGTCGTACCGGGCGAGGTAGGTCCCGGTGTCGCCGATGTAGCGGAAGAAGGTGCCGAGCGGGCCTTCGTTGTTGAAGCTCAACGAGAGCGTGCAGATCGCACCATTGGCCGCCTTGAGCTGGATCGACATGTCCATCGCGATGCCCAGCACCGGGTGGATCGGCCCTTGCACCGCGTTCGCCTGCACTACGGCTGACCCGCACTGGTAGGCAAACAGGTCCACCGTGTGCGCCGCGTGGTGCCACAGCAGGTGGTCGGTCCAGCTGCGGGCCTGGCCGAGCGCGTTCATGTTCGTGCGGCGGAAGAAGTAGGTCTGCACGTCCATCTGCTGGATGTTGAACTCGCCGGCCGCGATCTTCTTGTGCACCCACTGGTGGCTCGG
>DATDER010000248.1:0-32402 GCA_036523095.1 Rubrivivax sp. | reverse complement strand
ATGGCACCGCCAACTTCGCACGCGGCATCGCGCACTACTGCGTCTCGATCGGCATCGTGCACGACGGTGCGCCGGTGATCGGCGCGCTGCACGACCCCAGCCACGAGCGGCTGTACTGGGCCGCGCAAGGCGAGGGTGCGTGGATGAACGGGCAGCGCATCGGCGTCAGCCCCTGCGGCGACATCGGCGCCGCAACGGTCGAGTGCGGCTGGTCGGTACGCCGCACGACCGCCGACTACCTGGCACTGGTGACGCGGGTGATGGGCGCCGGCTGCGCGATGCGCCGCGCCGGCTCGGGTGCGCTCGGCCTTTGCGACGTTGCTGCCGGGCGCGTCGAGGCCTATTGCGAGTTGCACATCAACTCCTGGGACTGCGCCGCCGGCATCGTGCTCGTGCGGGAAGCCGGTGGCTGCACCAACGACTTCTTTGCCGGCGATGCCATCGCCAGCGGCAACGCGCTGGTGGTCACGAACCGGGCCCTTGCGGGCCCCCTGGGTCAGGTCATCGGCCTCGGCCCCTTGAATTGAACCCCCGACCGACACGAAGGAGACGACCCATGAAAACCCACAGGATTCTCGGTGCAGCCGCCACGGTGCTGGCGCTGCTGGCGCCCGCCGCCTCACGAGCCCAGGGCGAGCTCGTGCTGTACTGCACCGTGCAGGAAGAGTGGTGCCGCCCCATGGTGGCGGCCTTCGAGAAGGCCACCGGCATCAAGGTGCTGATGACGCGCAAGAGTTCGGGCGAGTTCTACGCCCAGCTCAAGGCCGAGGCGTCCAACCCCAAGGGCGATGTCTGGTGGGGCGGCACCGGCGACCCGCACCTGCAGGCGGCCGAAGAGGGACTGACCGACGCCTACGTGTCGCCGCGCTTGCCGGAGCTGCAGGATTGGGCATTCCGCCAGGCCCGGGCGTCGAAATTCCGCACCGTGGGCATCTACGCCGGTGCGCTCGGCTACAGCTACAACACGAGCGAGCTGGCCAAGCGCAAGCTGCCCGAACCCAAGTGTTGGGCGGATCTGATCAAGCCGGCCTACAAGGACGAGATCCAGGTCGCCAATCCGAATTCATCGGGCACCTCGTACACGATGCTGGCCACCCTGGTGCAGCTCATGGGCGAGCAGAAGGCCTTCGACTACCTGAAGGCGCTGCACAAGAACGTCAACCAGTACACCAAGAGCGGCGCTGCGCCGGCGCGCGCGGCGGCGACCGGTGAGACGCTGGTGGGCATCACCTTCCAGCACGACGCGGTGATCCAGGCCGTGGGCGGTGCGCCGGTCAAGATCGTCTCGCCGTGCGAAGGCACCGGCTACGAGATCGGCTCGATGAGCATCATCAAGGGCGCGAAGAACCTGGCGAACGCACGCAAGTGGTACGACTGGGCGCTTGCGGCCGATGGCGGCCAGGCCGTCGGCGCGGCCAACAAGGTGAGCTACCAGGTGCCTTCGAACAAGAAGGCCCCGGTGCCCGAAGCGGCCCCCAAGCTGGGTGACATCAAGCTGATCGACTACAACTTCGAGAAGTACGGCTCGTCGGCAGAACGCTCGCGCCTGCTGAAGAAGTGGGACGCCGAAGTCTCCACACTCCCGAAGTGATGGGCTTGCAGCCCGGCGGCGGCACGTGAAGCACCGGACATGACCGCACTCGGTGCGGTGCTGCTGGCCGCGCTGCTGGTGTGGGGGGCACGTGCCTCTGCGCGGCGCGGCGCTTTCCGTGGCGACGCCACGGTGGCCACGATCGTGGTCGTGATCGCGGCATTGCTGGCGCTCTTCATCTTCTACCCGGTCGGGCGTGCGCTGGTCGCGGCGGCGCTGGACGAACACGGCGCGCTGGCGCCCGGGCTGGCCGCCGAGCGGCTCTTCACGTCCGACATATGGAGCCTGGCCTGCCTGGGCGGCGGCACCCGTTGCGGTGTCGCGGTGAACTCGCTCATCCTGGCCACGATGGTGGGCGTGCTGACGACGGTGCTCGGCCTCGTGCTGGCGCTGGCAGCGCAACGCGGTGCGTTGACGCGCCTGCCCGGCGGCGCCGGCATGGTGCGGCTGATGACCGTGCTGCCGCTGGTGACACCGCCGTTCGTGATCGCCCTCGCGCTGATCGTGCTCTTCGGCCGCACCGGGCTCGTGACGACCTTTCTCAACGAAACCTTCGGTCTGCCTCGCACCCGCTGGCTCTACGGACTGGCCGGGGTCACGCTGGCGCAGGTGCTCGCCTTCACGCCGATCGCCTTCATGCTGCTGCAGGGCGCGCTGGCGGCGGTGAGCCCGTCGCTCGAAGAAGCGGCGCAGACCCTGCGTGCATCGCGCCTGCGCGTCTTCCGCAGCGTGACGCTGCCGCTGCTGCGCCCCGCACTCGCGAACGCGTTCCTGCTCGGCTTTGTCGAGAGCCTGGCCGACTTTGCGAACCCGGTCGTGCTCGCGGGCAACTTCGAGGTGCTGTCGATCAAGATCTTCTTTGCCATCGCCGGCGCGCAGCACGACCCGGGCCGCGCCGCGATCCTGGCCTGCGTGTTGCTCGCCTTCACGCTGGTGGCGTTCTGGCTCCAGCAACGCTGGCTCGGCCGCGCTTCTTATGTCACCGTCGGCGGCAAGGGTGACGGTGGCGTGGCCGCTGCGCTGCCCACCGGACTGGGCCGCACCTGCGCAGGTGTTGCGCTGGTGTGGATCGGGTTCACGCTCGCCTGTTACGCGGTGATTGCCGTGGGCGGCTTCGTCAGGGACATCGGCCGCGGCGAGATGACCTTGTCCTTGTCGCACCTGGCGGCGGGATTCGGCATCGACACCGACAACGGATTGCGCTTCACCGGCTCGGCCTGGGACAGTTTCTTCACCACGATCAAGGTGGCGGCGCTCGCGGCGCCGCTCACCGCCGTGATCGGGCTGCTCGCGGCCTACGTCATCACACGCCACCGCTTTGCCGGGCGGCGCGCCTTCGAGTTCATGACGCTCGTCAGCTTCGCCGTGCCCGGCACCGTGATCGGCGTCGCCTACATCGTGGCCTTCAACGCACCGCCGATCGAGCTGACGGGCGGTCTGCTGATCCTGGTGCTGTGTTTTGTCTTCCGCAACATGCCGGTGGGCGTGCGTGCCGGTGTCGCGGCGCTGGCGCAGATAGACGGCACGCTCGACGAGGCCTCGGCCACGCTGCGCGCATCGACCGCTCGCACCTTGCGCCGTGTCGTGCTGCCGCTGCTCAAGCCTGCGATCATCACGACGCTGGTCTTCAGCTTCACCCACGCGATGACGGCGGTGAGCGCGGTGATCTTCCTCGCCACCGCGAAACACAACCTGGCCACGGTCTACATCATCGGCCGCGTCGAGGCAGGCGAGTATTCGCTCGCAATTGCCTATTCCGGCGTGTTGATCCTGTTCATGGGTGCGGTGCTGTGGGCAGTGCAGAAGATAACCGGCGGAGCGAAGCTCGGGCGCCGCGGCGGACCCAATCTGGTGACGGGAAACTAGCATGGCACACGGCGGCGGGGTCGAATTCGAGCGTGTGAGCAAGCGCTACGGCAAGGTGACGGCGGTGGACGCCGTGTCGTTCCACATCGCGCCGGGCGAACTGGTCACGGTGCTCGGGCCTTCGGGCTGCGGCAAGACGACGACCCTGCGCATGGTGGCCGGCCTGGAGGCGGCGTCGGGTGGGTCTATCCGCATCGGCGGTGTCGACGTGACCAACCAGGCTGCGAACCAGCGCGACGTGAGCATGGTGTTCCAGTCCTACGCACTGTTCCCGCACATGACGGTGCTCGACAACGTCTGTTACGGCCCGCTGTCGATGAACCCCGACAAGGCGCGTGCACGCACGCTGGCGCAGGCCAAGCTGCAGATGCTGGGGCTGGCCGGGCTGGAGCAGCGGCTGCCGTCGGAACTGTCGGGCGGCCAGCAGCAGCGTGTCGCGGTGGCACGTTCGCTCGTGCTCGAGCCCGCGGTGCTGCTTTTCGACGAGCCGCTGTCCAACCTCGACGCCAAACTGCGCCGGCGTGTGCGGCAAGAGATCCGCGAGTTGCAGCAGGCGCTCGAGCTGACGGTGCTGTACGTCACGCACGACCAGGAAGAAGCGCTCGCGGTGTCCGACCGCATCATCGTGATGGACGGCGGGCGCATCGCGCAGCAGGGCACGCCCGACGAGCTGTACGAGAAGCCGGCGAGCCGCTTCCTGGCCGACTTCATCGGCGACGCGAATCTGGTCGACGGCGAAGTCATCCCGCAGGCCGACCGGCTGTACTTCAAGGCCAACGACTTTGCCGCGCCGGTCGATGTGCACGGCCTGCGGCCCGGGCCCGCGACATTGGCGCTGCGACCGCACCAGCTGCAACTGCGCCCGCCCGGCGACGGCGTGCTGCAAGGCGATTGCCTGCGCGCGGCCTACCTGGGCAGCCGGCAGGAACTGGTCGTGAACACGCCGTGGGGCGAACTGCTGGTCTTCGACCCGGTGGTGCGGCCACGGCACCGGGCGGGCGACGCCGTCGGCCTTGGCTTCGACGCCGCTGCGGCGATCGTGCTGCCGCGCTGAACGGCGGCGCGTTACACCTCGGGCAGCGGCACCGCGGGCGCCGGCCTGTAGAGCGCGAGCGCCAGCGCGCCGACACAGCAGCCCATCGCGGCCCACTGCAAGGGGCCGAGCGGCTCGCCATGCACGATCGCACCCGAGATCATCGCCACCACGGGCACCATGATCGACGAGAGCCCGGCGACGTTGGTGGGCAGCATGCCGACGATCGAGAACCACGCCACGTTGCCGATGCACATCGGCACCAGCGTGATGTAGCTGATGACGGCGATGCTCTGCCACGACGGCATGAACCATTCGCCGTCGCCGAGCAGCAGCGCGCCGATGCCGATCGGCAGCGCCGTGCCCAGCATCTGCCAGCCGGTGAGCACGGTCGCCGGCACCGGCACCGGCCGGCGTTTGAGGATCAGCGTGCCCACCGCCCAGCCCAGCCCGGCGAGCAGCCCGAGCGCAAAACCGAGCGGGGCCTGGGTGTAGGCCTGCGCACCACGCACGATGAGCAGACCGACGCCGATGGCACCGAGCACCAGGGCCAAGCGCATGCGGCCGTTCATGCGTTCGCCGAGGAAGGCCCAGGCGATGAGCGCGGCCCACAGCGGCATCGTGAAACCGAGGATCGCGGCCTGCCCGGACGGGATCAGGATCGCCGCGTAGGTGCTGGCGATGTTCCAGACCACGAGGTAGAAGAGCGTGGCCGCTGCGACGGTGCCCCAGTGTTCGCGCGGCAGCCGCAGCGACTGCCCGCGCAGGCGCGCCACCGCCAGCAGCGCGAGGCCGGCGCCGGCGACCCCGAAAGCGCGGAAGGTCCAGACCGAGATCTCGCGTGTCGCGAGCGGAAACAGCGGCCAGTTGGTGCCCCAGACCAGCGTCAGCACGACGAGCAGCCAGAGCGCACGGGGCGGGATCGTCGATCGGGTCAAGGCAGGCTCGCGTCAAGGGGAAGCGGGCGAGTATCCCTTGCGAGCCGGCTCGCGATAATCGGCGTTTCCAAACACGGGAGCTGACCGCATGCACTCGCCTACCGTCGCCGTCGCCTTGACCCTGCTCTGCGCCGCGCTGGCTGCGCCGGCGCAGGCCGCCTGCCTGAGCGACGCGGCCGTGGCCGCGATGGTCGACGCCTACAACGCCAGGACGCCGGCCGCCAACCCCGACGCGCTCAGTACCCCCGACGGCGAGTGCAGCCGCGACAAGCTCAATCGATTGCTGGAACTGCGCCTCGGCGTCCCGGTGGGATTCAAGGCCGGGCTCACGAACCCGGCGGTGCAGAAGCGCTTCAACCACGACGCGCCGGTCTGGGGCGCGCTGTACGGCCCGATGCTGCTGGCCCACGGCGCCACCGTGGAACCCGGCTTCGGGGCGCGCCCGCTGTTCGAGTCCGACCTGCTCGTGCGCGTGGCCGACACGGCGGTCAACCAGGCGCGCACGCCGCACGAGGTGCTGGACGCGCTGGACCAGATCGTCCCCTTCATCGAACTGCCCGACCTGGTGGTGCAGAACCCGACGCAGCTGAACGGTGCCGCGATCGCGGCGATCAACGTCGGCGCGCGACTCGGCGTCACGGGCACGCCGCTGGCCGTGCCGGCCACGCGCGCCGAGCGATACCAGTTGCTCGACGCACTGCGCGACATGGTTGTCATCGTCAAGGGCGACGGTGTCGAGATCGACCGCGGCAAGGGCAGCGACGTGCTCGAGCATCCGCTCAACGCCGTGGTCTGGCTCGCGAAGGACCTCGCGCGCAGCGGCCGCTCGCTGAAGAAGGGCGATCTCGTGAGCCTGGGCTCGTTCTCGCGCCTGATGCCGCCCCGGCCCGGGCTCGCGGTCGAGGTCGTCTACCTCGGCCTGCCCGGATCGCCCAGCGTCGGGATGCGCTTCAAATGACGGTGCGCGAGATCCTGAAGATGGGTGATCCGCGCCTGCTGCGGGTGGCGCCACCGGTGCAGGCCTTCGACACACCCGAGCTGCACGCCCTGATCGCCGACATGTTCGACACCGTGGAAGCGGCCAACGGCGCCGGCCTGGCGGCACCGCAGATCGGCGTCGACCTGCAGCTCGTGATCTTCGGTTTCACGCGCAGCGAGCGCTACCCCGACGCGCCACCGGTGCCGCGCACCGTGCTCATCAACCCGGTGATCACGCCGCTCGACGCCGAGGTCGAAGAGGGTTGGGAGGGCTGCCTCTCGGTGCCGGGGCTGCGCGGCGTGGTGCCGCGCCACGCACGCATCCGCTACACCGGCTTCGATCCCCAGGGCCGGCGCATCGAGCGCGAGGCCGAAGGCTTCCACGCCCGTGTCGTGCAGCACGAGTGCGACCACCTGATCGGGCGGCTGTACCCCACGCGCATGACCGACCTGCGCCAGCTCGGCTTCACGAGCGTGCTGTTCCCGGACCTGGACCCGGCGGCCGACGACTGAGGGGCCTGGCGTCGTCCCGTTAGTCGGGCGGACCGCTTTTGGGTCAGACATGATCACTGTGACGAGGACCTTCGCTGGCATTCATGTCTGTAAGCGGCAGTGAGTTTGAGCGGGCCACTCCGACGGCGCTGCAGCGACAGCGTGCCCCGATGCCCGGCAGCTCGCGCGGTGCCTTTCTGCTTGACGAATTCGCGGTTGCTCTACTTGCCCGTCCACAGTTGAAGCTCAGAGACCGCGATCGCCTCTGCCCATTCAAT
This sequence comes from Rubrivivax sp., assembly GCA_036523095.1. Classification (GTDB taxonomy): domain Bacteria; phylum Pseudomonadota; class Gammaproteobacteria; order Burkholderiales; family Burkholderiaceae_C; genus Rubrivivax. Next base: position 25,226 of record DATDER010000248.1, on the reverse strand, counting down.
AAAGCTGCGCAAGCCTGGTTTGGGCGTGGCATCCGAGTTCCACTGGAGCCGGTAGGACCTGTTCGAGGGCCAGCCGATCGAACTCAGTAGAACGATCGCGCCTTCCTTGCGGTACTCATCCGCCACATACCCAGGAAGAAGCGCGACGCCCATTCCACTGATCACGGCTGTGAGTGCGAGCGATGCCTGGGCATAAGCGGGCCCCTCTCCGAGAAGACGTGGCTCAACCTCCTTGTCCAGGCTTGCAAGGCGCAACCAGCACTCCCATGCGTTGGCCATGCTCGTTCTGATCAAGGGTACGGACTTCAGCAGGCCTGGCAAGCCTTCTTTCGCCAGGTCAGGACGACGCAACAGCGCAGGTGATGCATAGGGTCGATAGACCAAGGAGAGAACGCACAAAGACGACATCCCCGTCGGATGGGTCTCGCAAAGCTCGATCGCCGCATCCACTTGCGCGGATTGCAATCCTCGAGCGTCCGAGCGATCAATCAGGTTGAGCTTGATGTCCGGGTTCTGGCGCACGAACTCAGCTATCCGGGGCATCAGCCACACGTTCGCAAAGGAGGAGGGAGCCGACACGGTCAGCGTGGACGCCTCGTCGCTCTTGTCAGTGATGCGGCGTGTTGCTCGGTTGAGCTGTTGCAGTGCCGCCAGGGTTTCCTCCCAGAACAGGCGGCCGGCTGGCGTCAGTTCCAGGCGTCCGTGCTCGCGGTCGAACAATGTCACCCCGAGCTGCCGTTCCAGGTTAAGGATCTGATTGCTGACTGCGCTTTGCGTCAGGTTCAGCTCCTTCGCGGCTCGCGTGAAGCTGCCCCACCGTGCACTCGCGTCAAGGCATCGGAGGGCGGTGGTCGTCGGCAGGAACTGCACCCATGAATTTTATGCGTGCACCCATTCAAGAATCCCGTTTGTCTGCGGGGGCACGGCTCCCTACGATGCGCTGCATGCGATCGGTCCGATACAGGCCGTGGCATCAAACAGGAGACTCTGTGTACAAGTTCAAGTCGTCAGCTTCCTTTCGCGTCGCGGCCGCTGCCTGTGCCACCGCGCTGGTCTTGCCTCATGGGGCCCATGGGCAAGCCGCGTATCCGAACAAGCTTGTTCAACTCATTGCGCAGCAGCCGCCGGGGAGTCAGTCCGAGGCGATCAGCCGCATCTGGTCGGAGTGCGCTTCCCGCGAGCTGGGCCAAGCGGTCATCGTCGTGAGCAAGCCGGGTGCGAACGGTGTCCTGGCGACCAACTTCCTGAAGAGCCAACCCGCCGACGGATACACCATCATGACGGTCGGTATGTCCCAGATGACGATCACGCCGTATGTCTACAAGAACCTTCCGTATGACGTCGAGAAGGACTTTGACGGCGTAGCCGTGCTGAGTACATCGCCGCTGTTGCTGGTGGCCAGCACGCAGAGCGGGATCAAGAAGGTGTCCGATATCGCGGCGTTTGCCGCCAAGCAGCCCGGCGGCGTGAACTACGGCTCCCCCGGCAAGGGCAGTCCTGCTCATCTGCTGACGGCCGCGGTGGCGCACTACTTCAAGGCCGAAGGAACGCATGTGCCATTCGTCGGCGAATCGGCCGGGGCCACTGCGCTGATGGGCGGCCAGATCGACATCATGACACTCACCTCGGGGACAGCGGGGCCGCTCATCAAGGACGGCCGGATCGTGGCGCTTTCGGTCTACACCGAAGCGCGAGAGAAGGCATTTGCGGATGTCCCGACCATCGTGGAGTCGACGGGCAGCAAGGATCTGGCGCGTCCGGGGTGGCTTGCGCTGGTCGTCAAGGCCGGGACTCCAGCTGCCATCACAAAGCGCTTGGGTGATGCCACAACGAACTGCGTTCGATCTGACCCTGCGTATCGCGCGAAGCTCGAAACGGTGCATGTCTCGCCGATCGAGTCCTCGCCCGCAGACGTGAAGGCCTGGACGGATCGCTACTCGGCAGTGTTCCGCCCCATCATCACGCGGCTCGGACTGACCGAGTAAGAGCAGTCGGTGGTCGCTGCCGCAGGAAGCGATGGCCCGTGCCTGGCTCTCGACGGGCTCGGGGCCTTGCGGGGGCAGTTCGAGAACAGGCTCATGGTGTTCCGTGGGGTGCCCTACGCGGCCACTCCCTGTGGCGCCAGGCGCTTCACCGCGCCGCAAGCGGTGGGTGCGTGGGACGGGGAACTGCTGGCTCTCCAGTTCGGACTGGCAGCGCCCCAAGCCCCTCGACTCGCCGGCGACGCATTCTTCGGCGGTGAAGACTGCCTGACGCTCAATGTGTGGGCGCCGTCGGAGTCCCCCGTAGGCGCCGGATGGCCGGTGATGGTCTGGATCCCCGGTGGTGCGTTCATGCGGGGCTATGCCGGAGATCCGGTCTACGACGGCGCAGCGTTCGCGCGGCATGGCATCGTGTTCGTTTCGCTGAACTACCGCGTGGGCATCGACGGCTTCATGCATTTGCCGGGGGCGCCAGCGAATCGCGGACTTCTCGACCAAGTGTGCGCGTTGAGGTGGGTGCGCAAGCACGTCGAGCGCTTTGGTGGCGATCCGCGGAGGGTGACGATTGCCGGTGGCTCAGCCGGCGCAGGCTCCGTGGCGTGCTTGATCGGAATGCAGGACACCAAGGGCTTGTTCAGCCGCGCCATCATGCAGAGCCCCAGCACCAGCACGCAAACGCTCGAAGAGGCCGAACGTGCGAGTTGCGCGATCGCAGGACTGCTGGGCGTCGCGCCTACAGTCGAAGCGATGAAGACCGTCCCCATCGAGAGGTGTATCTCCGCCGTCAACAGGTTGGCTGACGATCCGGCACTTCGGCAGACCCTGGGAATGAGCGCACGGCAATACTTCCCGCTGCGTCCTGTGGTCGACGCAGAGGTGTTGACTCATGCGCCGATCGATGCGTTGCTTGGGAGGCAGGGGGACTCGGACTTCTCGAAGGTCGACATCCTCGTCGGATCCAACCGTGAGGAGATGCGGCTGTACCTGCTTCCGAACGGAATGCTGAACGAAGCGGGAGGTGAACTCCCGAGCCGGTTTGCCGACGCAGTCGGATGGTCGAGCCGGCTTGAGTCGCACTACCAGCGCAAGTACGCCAACTGCCGACCGGGCGAGCTGCTCTGTGCCATGCAATCGGACTATTTCTACCGAGAGCCTGCACGGCTCATCGCCCATCACGCAACCGAAGCGGGTTGCGAAGCGTATCTCTATGAGTTCGAGTGGCAGTCGAGCCTTCACGGAGGCCGGCTGGGCGCAGCGCACGGGCTGGAAGTGCCGTTTGTGTTTGACCAGATCGACACCCCGGCGGGTCGCGAGATCACCGGTGCGGGTGCGCCGTCATCGTTGGCCACCACGATGCACACAGCATGGGTCCGATTTGTCGTTGCAGGCCTTCCCGGCTGGCCGGCCTGCAGCGAAGAAGGCCGCACGATCATGCGGTTTGCCGAAGAGTCGGCATGGGGTGTAGACGATTACCCGCTGGCAATCGGGACCATGCCTTAGGCGAGGGCCGGCTCAGGGTCGGTCGCACCAGTTCTCGCGCTTACGATTGGTCCGCCGCCTGGGCTCTTGAACTTGGTGGCCGGCAGCCGGTGCAGCAACTTCGGCGCGACTGTGGGGCAGACGCACGAACTGATGCACCGGTCCCAAAGGCGCTGTGGCGTGTCTCTCCGTCAGTCCTTGTGAGCGCTTACGCGACAGAGCAATGACTCTGGCGCCCTACGCTTCACGCCGGCTTTACATCCGGAAATACCGTCGCGGTCGGCGCCGGCCACACTTGGGGCGTTGCTGGCAATACAGGCCACGCGCGGATTGCCCCCTCAAGGGTGCGGCGCGTGCGCCGGGAGACGCGAACATGCTCAGCCCTCTTCACGCCCTTTCAGCCCTTCTGGCGCGTTCGATCGCCGTCGGCGCCCTCGCGCTGGCCGGATCGGGCATGCTGCACGCCGAGCCCGAGGACCCGCCCGGCCGCGTCGGCCGCCTCGCCGACATGGCGGGCCGTGTGTCGATGTTCGACGCCGAGGAAGGGCAGTGGGTCGAGGCCCAGAGGAACCGCGCGCTCACCACCGGCGACCGCCTGTCGACCGAGCAGGGTGCGCGCGCCGAAGTGCGCATCGGCTCGACCGTGCTGCGCCTCGGCGGCAACAGCGAACTCGAGTTTGCGCGTGTCGACGACGAGCGCATGGTGTTCCAGCTCCACACCGGCAGCGTGGCACTGCGGGTGCGTTCGCGCGAGATCGCAGACGAAGTGGAAGTGCGCACGGGCGAGGGCCGCGCCTTGCCCGAGCGCAGCGGCCATTACCGGATCGACCGTGAAGACGACACCACCTTCGTGGCGACGCTGCGCGGATCGCTGCGCTTCGACGCCGGCGATCTGCAAGTGCAGGTGCCGGCCGGGCGCCGCGCCGAGTTCTTCCAGCAGTCGGGCGACCGCGCCACCGTGGTCGCGTGGTCGGCGCCAGGCAATGACGACTTCGCGCAGTGGGTCGCCCGCGAGGATCAGCGCGACGAGCGCAGCGTCGCGCAGCGATACGTCTCGCCCGAGATGACGGGGGTCGAAGACCTGGACCGCTACGGCCGCTGGGAGAACCACCCCGAGTACGGCGTCGTCTGGTCGCCGCTGCAGGTGGCGGTGGGCTGGGCGCCGTACCGCTACGGGCGCTGGGGCTGGCGCGCACGTTGGGGCTGGACCTGGATCGACAACGCGCCGTGGGGCTTTGCACCGTTCCACTACGGGCGCTGGGTGAGCTGGGGCGGGCGCTGGGTCTGGTCTCCCGGTGCCTACGTCGCGCGCCCCGTGTTCGCACCCGCGCTGGTGGCCTGGGTCGGGGGCCCCAATGTGAGCGTGTCGATCAACCTCGGCGGCGGCCCGACTGTCGGCTGGGTGCCGCTGGCGCCACGCGATGTCTATGTGCCCGGGTTCCGTTACGGCCAGCGCTACTTCGACCAGGTGAACCGGCCGCAGCATCCGCACCAGCGGCCCCAGGTGCCCACGGGCCCGGTCATGTACGGCAACCGCGGCGTTCCCGGTGCCGTGACGGTGGTGCCTTCGAACGTGCTCACGCAGCGCCAGCCGGTGGCCCCCGCCGCTGTACGTGATGCCGACGCACAACGCGCGATCGGCGGTGCCCGCGTGGGCAACGTGGCGCCGGTCCTGGCGCCGACGGGGCGCTTCCCGGCCGCATCCCCTGGTGCCCAGGCGGGGTCGCAGACCGTCACGTTGCCGCAGGCGCCCGGGCGCAAGCCCCCGCCCTCGCGGCCGGTGGTCGACCTGCGCCGTGCAGCGCCGATGCCCGCATCACCGAGCGCGCAGCCGGCACCGCAAGCGACCGCGGCGGCCACCGCGGCAGCTGCGGTGCGTGCCATGCCCCCCGTGGCGCCCCGTGCCGCGCCGCCGCCGCAAGCAGCCCCACAGGGCAAGCCGGCGCCGGACCGGGGCCCGGACGCTTCGCGCAAGGAAGCGTCGCGTGATGATCGCCCGGAAGCGCGTCAGCGCATCCCGGAGTCGCGCCCGCCGTCACGCGAGCGCCAGAACGCGATGTAGTTGCGGCGCCGCTGCCGGCGGTCGCGCCATACTCGCCGGATCGGCCCTGGCTGCGCACGCGATCCCGGACGTGCGCCATGGCCGACTGGCGACTTCGCCCCTTCTCGGCTGCGCGCGCCCCCAAATGAAGAGCCAGACCGAAATCGAACTGAAGTTTCTCGTCGCCCCGGCTGCGCGCGCTCGGGTTGCAGCCGAGATGACGCGGGGATCGGCCACGCTCGGGCGCACGACGCTTGCGGCGATGTACCTGGACACCTCCGATCGACGGCTGGCACAAGCCGGTATGGGCTGGCGCCTGAGACGCGAGGGCGCGCGGTGGATCCAGACCTTGAAGGCCGGCGGCACGAATGCGCTGGAGCGATTCGAACACGAGGTGACCCGTCCGGGCCCCAGCCACGATGCCTCGCAACACGCAGGCAGCCCCACCGGTGACCAGCTGATCGCGCTATTGCGCCGCGCGCACGCCGATGGTGTTGCACTCGGCGTGCGTTTTCGCACCCAGGTTCGCCGCACCGTCCGCAGGGTTCGCACCCGCGGTGCCCTCGTGGAGATCGCCCTCGACGAGGGGCAACTGCTGACGGTCGACTCGAAGCAGCGGATTCGCGAGATCGAGTTCGAGTTGATCTCGGGCTCGGCCGCTGCGATGCTGGCACTCGCCGAGCGGTGGCGCAGGCGTTTCGGTCTGATCTACGACCCGCGCAGCAAGGCTGAGCGCGGCGACCGCTTGGCCGAAGGCTCGCCCTTCCCGCCCGTGCGCAAGGCCGTCCGGCCGCAGTACGCCGACGAGGCGACCGCCATCGAAGCCCTTGGCATCGTCATCGACGAGTGCATGGCGCAAATCACTCGAAACGCCATCGGCATCATCGAGGGCGACGCGGCCCAGCGTGTCGAACACGTGCACCAGTTGCGCGTGGGCATCCGCCGGCTCCGCAGTGGGCTGCGCAGTTTCCAGGGCTGGGCGCCCGCACCGCCGGCCGACCTCGTTGTCGGCCTGCGATCCCTGTTCGACACGCTCGGCCAGTCTCGCGACATCGCCGTGCTGGACAGCGGCGTGGCCGCGGACCTCGCCAAGGCGGGCACACCGGCACTGACGCTGCCCGACGGCACGGCAAGCCCCAGTCCGATCGACGCAGTCAGGGCCGACGAGACGCAGCGAACCTTCCTCGCTTGGATCACCTGGCGGGCGGCCCTGGCCCGGGAACCCGTCGACCAGGCGCCGGGCGGGAACGATGGGTCGAGCGAAGCACCGGCGACGCTGCCGGGCCGCGCCGATGCGCCGGCATTCCACCGCAACGCCGAACGGAGGCTGCGCAACTGGCATCGCCGCATCGTTGCCGATTGGAAGGGATTCGACGCGCTCGACGACGCGGGTCTGCATGCGCTGCGCAAGCGCATCAAGCGGCAGCGCTACGCTGTCGAGTTCTTCGCACCCGGCTTGCGGCGCCGACAGGTCGAGCGTTACCTGAAGGTCCTGGCGGTGATCCAGGACCGAATGGGTGAACTCAACGACCTGCTCGTTGCTCGCGTCCAGTACCAGCGGCTCGCCGGGTCCGATCCTGCCGCATGGTTCGCGCTGGGCTGGCTGGCCGCCCGCATCGTGCAGGCCCGCGCGCTGGCCAAGGCCGATCTGGAACAAGTCGTGAAAGTGGATCCGCCTTCGCACTGAGCTGCGAGAGCGAGGCGCCTGCGCTGGGCCGCACACCGGACCTTCTCCGGATCGGTGATGCCGTGCACGGCGAAGGCCGACAAGAGCGTGCGGCGTCGAGGTTCGAGAGCGTGAGCCGGCCGAGTTCGCTGCCGTCGGCAACGTCCTCCACGAAAGCGTTTCCTGCAGAGCCGCGGCGCTCGTCACATGCGGTGTCGTGATGCACTGCCGCTGCGACGGCCCATCGCCGATACTCGACGCGCGGCCCCGCGGCGCCCAAACCGGAAAGGGAATCGACATGCCCAAGACAGCTGGTGTCAACGCGGTTCGTCTCGAGTTCGCGGTCGGCGCCGAAGCGATCGCCAATCTGTCGGGCGTGGCCGTTTCGGACGACGGGCTCTGGGTGGCAGGGGACGAGGCCAGCCAAGTTCACCACCTTCGGCGCCTTCCGCCGCGCGGGGGCGAAAGCCTGCGTTTCGGCAAGGCGCGCACCTTCGCGCTGTCCGATCTGTTGAAGCTGCCCGGCGCGCCTGACGAAGAGGCCGACATCGAAGGCATGGCTGTGGCCGACGGCTATCTCTGGGTGGTGGGCTCGCATGGGCTGAAACGCCCGAAGATCGAAGCCGGACGCACCACCGCCAAGGACGTGCGGCGGCTGGCGAAACCATCGCTCGACGGCAACTGCAGGTTGCTGGCCCGTCTGCCCATCGAGAAGGGGCCCGACGGCCAGCCGGACCTCCGCCACGAGACGAAAGACGGCCGTCGAGCGCTCCGGCTCAAGGGCAACGCCAAGGGCAACGTGCTGACGGATCTCCTCGCGGACGACCCGCACCTGGGTCCGTTCATGGCCATCCCCGGAAAGGACAACGGCTTCGATATCGAAGGCCTGGCCGCCAACGGAACCCGGTTGCTCCTGGGGCTGCGCGGGCCGGTACTGCGTGGCTGGGCAGTGCTGCTCGAGATTGAAGTGGCGCCGCGCGCCAGGACCCTGCGCCTGGCACCGCTCGACGATCGCGGCACCCTGCTGCGCAAGCACTTCCTTCCGATCGATGGCCTGGGTGTGCGCGATCTCCACTTCGCAGGTGATGACCTCTTCATCCTGGCTGGACCGACAATGGCCCTTGACGGCGAGATACGAATCTACAAGTGGTCAGGCGCACGGCCCGATCTGGCGGCAAACCACGAGCCGAGTCGATTCGTGGCGCCGCTGGAGATCCGGGCGACCGTGCCGCATGGCCGTGCCACGGATCGCGCCGAGGCCTTCTGCGACCTGCCGCAGCTGGCCGGGAGCCACCCGCACTGGCTGGTGCTGTACGACGCGCCGGGTGACGCTCGCAGAGAGGGAAAGCGCGTCGTCTTCGGCGACCTGCTCCGCCGCGGCTGAGGGGACCTGCCCGGCCGACCAGTCGAATACGCCGCCGCTGCGAGCGCCAAGCTACTTCAACAGCGGGCGCAACACCGGCCACACGTTGTCGAGCATGCGCGGGTGCGCTGCGGCGGTGGGGTGGATGCCGTCGGGCTGGAACAGCGTCTGGGCGTTCGGCGCATCGGCCACGCCCTTGAGCAGGAAGGGCACCAGCGCCGCGCCTTCGGCCTTGGCCACCGTGGCGAAGAGGGCGACGAAGTCGGCGTTGTACTGGCGCCCGTAGTTGGGCGGCACCTGCATGCCGACGACGAGCGCCCGTGCGCCGCTGGCGCGCGCCGCACGCGCCATCTCGGCCAGGTTGGCCTGTGTCATCGACAGGGGCAGCCCGCGCAGCGCGTCGTTGCCGCCGAGTTCGATCACGACCACGGCGGGTTGGTGTTGCGTCAGCAGCGCCGGCAGGCGCGAGCGCCCGCCCGACGTGGTGTCGCCGCTGATGCTGGCATTGACGACCGTGGCGGCGACCCGCTCGCGCTTCAGGCGCTGCTCCAGCAGGGCGACCCAACCCGCGCCGCGCGCAATGCCGTACTCGGCCGAGAGGCTGTCACCGACGACGAGGATGACGCGGTTTGGCCCCTGGCTGTGGGCGGTTGATGGCCAGGCCACCGCTGCCGCCAGCGTCGCAACGCTACAGTGCGCCAGCCACTTGCGACGTGCCCCGTCGACCTTTGCCTGCATGAACCCACCCATCATCGCCGTCCAGCACCTCACCAAGCAGGTGGTGGATTCCACCGGCACGCTGACGATTCTCCATGACATCGATTTCACCCTGCAGGCGCAGGAGTCGGCGGCGATCGTCGGCGCCTCCGGCTCGGGCAAGAGCACGCTGCTGTCGATCGTCGCCGGCCTGGACACACCCACCAGCGGCAGCGTGCTGCTCGGCGGCGAGGATCTCTTCGTCCTGGACGAAGACGCGCGCGCGGCGCTGCGCGGGCGCAAGCTGGGTTTTGTGTTCCAGAGCTTCCAGCTGCTGGCCAACCTGAGCGCGCTCGAGAACACGATGCTGCCGCTGGAACTGCTCGGCCGCGGTGATGCACGCGCGCAGGCGACCGAGATGCTGCGCCGCGTCGGCCTGGGCGAGCGGCTGCACCACTATCCGCGCGTGCTCTCCGGCGGTGAGCAGCAGCGTGTGGCGCTGGCGCGGGCCTTCGTCGTCAAGCCGGCGGTGCTGCTCGCCGACGAGCCCACCGGCAGCCTCGACTTCGCGACCGGCGAGACCGTGATGGCGCTGATGTTCGAGCTCAACCGCGAGGCCGGCACGACGCTCGTGCTGGTGACCCACGACCGCGCCATCTCCGAGCGCTGCGACCGGCAGCTGCGCATCGAGGCCGGCCGGCTGGTGAGCTGAAAGCCGCGGCGGACGCCGCGGACGCTTACTCGCCGAACTTGTAGTCGGTCTTGGCCGACTTGCGCAGGTCTTCCTGGTACTGCTGCACCTTGCTCTGTTCCATGCGCTGGCGCAGCTGCCCCTTGACGTCGTCGTAGGGCGGGAACGGTGCCTCGCGCGTGTCGTCGAGGCGGATGATGTGGTAGCCGAACTGCGTCTTCACCGGTACCTGGGTCATCTCGCCCTTTTTCAGCGTGGACATCGCGGCCCCGAACTCGGCCACGTACGCGTCGGGCTTGGCGAAGTCGAGGTCGCCGCCCTTTTCGCCGGAGCCGGGGTCCTTGGAGTTCTTCTTCGCCAGGTCCTCGAACTTGGCGCCGCCCTTGATCTGGGTGATCAGCGCCTTGGCCTCGTCTTCCTTCTCGACCAGGATGTGGCTCGCGCGGTACTCGGTGCCGCTGGCCTGGGCCTTGAACTTGTCGTACTCGGCCTTGATGTCGGCCTCGTTGACCGGGTTCTTCTTCGCGTAGTCCTCGAACAGGGCGCGGATCATGATGCTCTGGCGCGCCAGTTCCATCTGCGCGCGGTAGTCGGCGCTGGCGGCGATGCCCTTGCGCTCGGCTTCCTGCATGAAGATCTCGCGCAGCACGACCTGGTCGCGTGCCTGCACCTCGGCGCCGGGCGGCAGTTGCTGGCCCGACTTGGCGGCCTGCTGCAGCAGCGTGTCGACACGCGACTTCGGCACCGGCTTGCCGTTCACGACGGCGACGTTCTGCGCCTGCGCCGCGAGCGGCATCAGGACCACGACGGCAGCGGCGGCCAGCAGCGAGCGCACGGCATTGGAGTTCGACTTCATGGGCTTCATGAGCAAGGGACTTTCAAGGGGTGAGGATCAGGGCCGCGGGGCCGCTGGGCCTGGGGTGAAGGTGACTTCAGCGCTCGCCTGGCGCGTGGGCCGAGATGGCCAGTGCATGGATGCCGCGAGGCATCAGCGACGCGAGCGCATCATAAACGAGGCGGTGCCGGCCGACCCGGCCCACACCCTCGAAGCGGTTGCTACAAATCGTGACCGAAAAGTGCCTGCCTTCGCGCGCCCCGGCGTGCCCCGCATGCAGGTGGCTGTCGTCGCGCACGGCGAGTTCCTGCGGCGCGAAGGCCTGCGCCAACACCTGCTCGATGTCCTGCGCCGAGACGCTCATGGTGTGTCGGCCGGCGCCTTGCCGGGCACGGGCTCGTCCTTGATATAGCGCTGCAGGTAGAGACCCTGCGCGACCGTGAACGCCAGCATCAGGCCGATGCTGCCGAAGAGCTTGAAGTTGACCCAGGCCCCAGTGGAGAAGGTGTAGGCGACCCAGATGTTCAGGAACCCCATGACGGCAAAAAAAGCGACCCAGGCAAAGTTCAGGCGGTGCCAGACCTTCGGTGGCAACTCGAGCTGCTCGCCCAGCAGCAAGCGCAGCAGGTTCTTGCCGAAGAAGAGCGGCCCAAGCCAGAAAGCCAAGCCCATCGCCCAGTACAGCACGCTCGGTTTCCACTTGATGAAGGTCTCGCTGTGGAAGTAGATCGTGAGCCCGCCGAGCACCACGACCAGCGCCAGGCTCACCCACAACATCGTGTCGACCTTGCGCCCGCGCAGCTTCAGCCACAGCACCTGCGCCAGCGTGGCGACGATCACGACGACGGTCGCCAGCAGCACCGGCGCCTCCTCGGGCCCGACGGTGCCGCCAGCGACGACGAAGCCGAGGTGGCTGCTGGCAAAAGCAGAGGCCCAGGCCTTGTCGCCTTCGGCGTACTTGAAGGTCGCGAAGAACAGGATGATCGGCAGGAAATCGAACAGCAGCTTCATGTGCGCGATTGTGCCGTCGCCGGCCAGCCCCTTCGAACCGGGCTCACTTGGCCGGCGTGAACTTGATCGCCGCGGAGTTGATGCAGAAGCGCTCGCCGGTGGGTTCGGGCCCGTCTTCGAAGACATGACCCAGGTGGGTGCCACAGCGGTTGCAGCGCACCTCGACCCGCACCATGCCGTGGCTGGCATCGACGACCCGCTCGACCACTTCGCTGTTGATCGGCTGCCAGTAGCTCGGCCAGCCGCAACCGGCGTCGAACTTGGTGCCCGACTCGAACAGCGGCGTGCCGCAGCCGACGCAGTTGTAGCGCCCGTCTTCGAAGTGATCCCAGTACTTGCCGCTGAAGGCACGTTCGGTGGCGGCGTGACGCGCCACCCGGTACTGCATCGGGTCGAGTTCGGCGCGCCAGTCTTCGTCGGTCTTCTGGACCGGGTAACGCGGGTCGTCGTGGGAATGAGGGCCTTGGCTCATGATGAACAGGACACTTCCAGTTGTTGCGCCCAGTCGGGCGGGAAGCCGGCATCGGCGGCGTGTTCGGGTTGTTCGTCGAAGGGGTGTTGCAACACCCGCAGCAGGCGCTGTGTTTCGCTGAAGTCGCCTTCGCCGGCTTTGCGAATGGCGGTCTCGGCGAGGTGGTTGCGCAGCACGAACTTCGGGTTCACCGCGTTCATGCGCACGCCACGTTCGGAGTCGATGCTGGACTCGGCACGCAGCCGCTCGCCATATCGAAGGCCCCAGGCGTCGAAGGCGGCGCGGTCGAGGAAGAGGTCGCGCAGCGCATCGTTGGTGGCGCCGGGCGCCGAAGAAAAACCCGCCAGGGTGCGGAAGAAGATCGTGAAGTCGGCGCGGCCGTCGGCCATGCAGCGCAGTAGTGCGTCGACGAGTGCGGCGTCGTCGGCGCGGGGATCGCGCAGGCCGAGCTTGGCACTGAAACGCGCCGTCAGCGCGGCCGGGAACGTGGTCTTGTACGGTTCCAATGCTGCCAGGGCAGCATCGCTGTCGCCGATGAGCGGCATCAGGCCCTGCGCCAGCGCGTGCAGGTTCCAGAACGCGACGTTGGGCTGCCGGGCCCAGGCGTAGCGGCCCTCGTGGTCCGAGTGGTTGCAGATGTGGCCGGGGTCGAAGGCGTCGAGGAAACCGAAGGGCCCGTAGTCGATCGTCAGCCCCAGGATCGACATGTTGTCGGTGTTCATCACGCCATGGCAGAAACCCACCGCCTGCCACTGCGCCATCAGATCGGCGGTGCGCAGCGCCACCGCTTCGAGCAGGGCGGCGTAGGGCTGGGGTGCGTCGCGGCAGGCGGGGTAGTGGGCGTCGATGACGAAGTCGGCCAGTTGCCGCAGTGCCCCGGCGTCTTCGTTGGTGTGGGCGAAGTGTTCGAAGTGGCCGAAGCGGATGAAGCTCGGCGCGACGCGCGTGACCACGGCCGCGGTCTCGACGGTCTCGCGCCGCACCGGCAGCGGCGAGCCGACGACGGCGAGCGCGCGGGTGGTCGGGATGCCGAGCGCGTGCATCGCTTCAGAGCAAAGGAACTCGCGGATCGACGAGCGCAGCACCGCACGCCCGTCGCCCATGCGCGAAAACGGCGTCAGCCCGCTGCCCTTGAGCTGCACTTCGAGTGCGCCGGCGGGGGTGTCGAGCTCCCCCAGCAGCAGGGCGCGGCCGTCGCCCAACTGCCCGGCCCAGACGCCGAACTGGTGCCCCGAGTACACCGTGGCGAGCGGCGTGCGGCCGCCCGGCGCGCGGTTGCCGGCCAGGGTCTGCAGGGCGTCGTCGCTGTCGAGCCAGGTCGTCAAGCCCATTTCGGCCGCCAGGCGCTCGCTGTGCGCCACCCAGTGCGGCTCGGGCACCGGCTGCGCGGCCACCGGAACGGCCAAGGGCACACCCAGGCCGGCGGTGGCGCCGGCGTCGCGCCAGGCCGGGCCGGCCAGCGCGGCGATGTCGTGCAGAGCATTCATGCAGCAATTGTCCGCCTGCTGGCGCTGGCGCGCCCGTTGCAGGGAGAATCGCAGCCGCACCTCACAACATCAATGACGGAGACCCCCATGCTCGGCTTGATGCAAGAACGACCCCTGCTCATTTCCAGCCTGATCGACTTCGCGTCGCGCCACCATGGCGAAGCCGAGATCGTCTCGCGGCGCGTCGAAGGTGATCTGCACCGGACGAACTACCGCGAGATCGCTGTGCGGTCGAAAAAGGTGGCGAACGCACTCGATCGCCTGAGCCTGGCTTTCAGCGACCGCGTCGCCACGCTGGCCTGGAACGGCTACCGCCACCTCGAGCTGTATTTCGGCATCTCGGGCAGCGGGCGTGTTGTGCACACGATCAACCCGCGTCTGGTGCCCGAGCAGGTAGCGTGGATCGTCAACCACGCCGAAAACCAGGTGCTGTGTTTCGACGCCACCTTCCTGCCCATCGTGAAAGCGATCTGGCCCCACTGCACGACGGTCAGGCACTGGGTCATGCTGTGCGATGCCGACCAACTGCCCGCCGACAGCGGCGTCCCGGGCCTGCGTTCCTACGAAGCCTGGATCGGCGCCGAGTCGGACCGCTACACCTGGCCCGAGTTCGACGAACGCAGCGCCGCCGCGCTGTGTTACACGAGCGGCACCACCGGCAACCCCAAAGGCGCGCTCTACAGCCATCGCTCGACCCTGCTGCACGCCTGGGGCGTCGCGCTGCCGGATGCGCTGAGCCTGTCGGCACGCGACGCGATCCTGCCCGTGGTGCCGATGTTCCACGTCAACGCCTGGGGCCTGCCTTACGCGGCGGCGATGACGGGTGCCAAGCTCGTGTTCCCCGGTGCGGCGCTCGACGGCAAGTCGGTCTACGAGCTGGTCGAAGGCGAAGGCGTGACGATGGCCGCCGGTGTGCCCACGGTCTGGCTCGGCCTGCTCAACCACACGGCCCAACACGGGCTGAAGTTCACGACGATGACACGCACCGTGATCGGCGGCTCGGCCTGCCCGCCGGCGATGATCCGCAGCTTCAAGGTCGACTATGGCGTGACCGTGCTGCACGCCTGGGGCATGACCGAGATGTCGCCCGTGGGTACGGTGTGCAACCTCAAGTTGCGCCAACGCGCGCTGGGGCTCGACGATCAGCTCGCGGTGATGGCCAAGCAGGGGCGCGCGGTGTTCGGCGTCGACATGAAGATTGTCGACCCCGAAGGCCACGAACTGCCGTGGGACGGCGTCGCCAGCGGTGACCTGCTGGTCAGGGGGCCGTGGATCATCAGCCACTACTTCAAGGACGAAGGGGGTAACCCGTTGCTGAACGGCTGGTTCCCCACCGGCGACGTGGCGGCGATCGACCCCGACGGTTTCCTGCAGATCACCGACCGCAGCAAGGACGTCATCAAGTCCGGCGGCGAGTGGATCAGCTCGATCGACGTCGAGAACATCGTGATGGCGCACCCGGCGGTAGCGATGGCCGCCTGCATCGCGGTGCCGCACCCCAAATGGGACGAGCGCCCGCTGCTGGTGGTGATGAAGAAGCCTGGCGCCGAGGTGTCACGTGAGGTCCTGCTCGGCTTCTTCGAAGGCAAGATCGCCAAGTGGCAGGTGCCGGACGATGTCGTCTTCGTCGACAGCATCCCGCTCGGCGCGACCGGCAAGATGCAGAAGATCAAGCTGCGCGAGCAGTTCAAGCACCACTGCCTGCCGACGGCCTAAGCGCGCAGCAGGCGCCAAGCAACCCGGGCGCGAGGCATGGATGCCGCCACCTTCCTGATCTCGCTGCTGAACGGCCTGAGCGTCGGGCTGCTCCTGTTCATGCTCGCCGCCGGGCTGACGCTGATCTTCAGCATGATGGGGGTGCTGAACTTCGCGCATGCCAGCTTCTACATGCTGGGCGCCTACGTTGCGTATGCGCTGACCCAAGCTTTCAGCTTCTGGTGGGGCCTGCTGCTCGCCCCGCCCATCGTCGGGCTGCTGGGGGCTGTGTTCGAGCGCTGGGTGCTGCGCCGCGTGCAAGGCCATGGCCACGTGCCCGAACTGCTGATCACCTTCGGCCTGAGTTACATCGTGCTCGAACTGGTGCAACTTGTGTGGGGCCGGCAGGCGTTGAACTTCCAGCCGCCGGCGTCCTTGCGCGGACCCTTGTTCACGATCGTCGAACTGCCCGCTTCGCTGAGCCTGGCCTGGGGTGATCCCCCCGCGGCCTGCAAGGCGGTGACGGATGCCGTGTGCACGCAGTTCCCGCGCTTCCGGGCCTTCGGCATGGGGGTCGCGGTGTCGATGCTGCTGGCCTTGGGGTGGCTGCTCAAGCGCACGCGTGTCGGCCTCGTGATCCAGGCCGCGCTGACCCACCCCGCGATGGTGGAGTCCCTGGGCCACAACCTGCCGCGGGTGCGGATGACGGTCTTCGGCGCCGGCTGCGCCCTCGCCGGACTGGCCGGTGTCATCGGCGGTGCCTTGCGTCTCACCGAGCCGACGATGGCACTCGGCGTCGGCGCGCTGGTGTTCGCCGTGATCGTGATCGGCGGCATGGGCTCGTTGGCCGGCGCCTTTGTCGTTTCGGTGCTGCTCGGTGTGATCGAGTCGTTTGCGGTCGGCAGCGACCGCTCGCTGGCCGAGGTGTTCAGCGCACTCGGCCTGCAGATCAGCGCGGCGAGCCCGGGCTACGCGGTCTGGAGCGTCAAGATGTCGCAGGTCGCCGCGATCCTGCCTTACCTGCTGCTGGTGCTGGTGCTGGTCGTGCGGCCCCGGGGCTTGCTGGGCACGCGCGAGTGAAGAGCGCCCGGTGAGCCGCTGGTTGCGCGCGGGCCGCCGGGGCGGCCCTGGACTTTGGGGGCTGTACGCCGCGGTGCTGGCCGCCGCACCGCTGGTCTTCGACAGCAGCCTGTCGCTGTCGATGTTGTCGCAGATGGGCATCGCGGTCATCGCCTGCCTGGCCTTCAACATGCTGCTGGGGCAGGGCGGCATGTTGAGCTTCGGCCATGCGGTGTACTCCGGCCTCGGGGCCTACTTTGCGATCCATGCGCTCAATCTGGTGTCGCGCGGGGAACTGCTGCTGCCGGTGAGCCTGGTGCCGCTGCTCGGTGGTGCGGCCGGGCTGCTCTTTGCCGCGCTGCTGGGCTATGTCACGACGCGGAAGGCGGGAACCCCGTTTGCGATGATCACGCTCGGTGTGGGTGAACTGGTGGCCGCGCTGGCCCTGATGTTCCCCGGCTTCTTCGGGGGCGAAGGCGGCATCGGTGGCAACCGTGTCGTAGGCCCGGCCTTCCTGGGCCTGAGCTTCGGGCCGCAGGTGCAGCTCTACGGCCTGATCGCGCTCTACTGCTTCGTCTGCACCGGGCTCATGTACGCCTTCACGCGCACGCCGCTCGGGCGCATGCTCAACGCCGTGCGGGACAACCCCGAGCGGGTGGAGTTCGTCGGCTACAGCACGCAGTGGGTGCGATACCTGGCCTTCATGGCATCGGGCTTTTTCATGGGCATCGCCGGCGGCCTCGGCGCACTCCACTTCGAGATCGTCAGCAACGACGGTTTGAACGCCACCCGCTCGGGTGCCTACCTGCTGTTCACCTTTCTCGGCGGCGCGGGCTTCTTCTTCGGGCCGATCATCGGCGCGGTGCTGATGGTGCTGGCGCTGGTGTTGTTGTCAGAGCTGACGAAAGCCTGGCTGCTCTACCTCGGCCTCGTCTTCGTCTTCATGGTGATGTTCGCGCCGGGCGGGCTGGCGAGCCTGGTGATGGCGAACCTGCGCCTGGCATCGTTCGGCAGGCTGCGCGGCCTGTGGACAGCGTACCTGGCGCTGGCCGGCACGGCCTTCGCCGCGCTGGCCGGCGCCGGCGCGATGATCGAGATGGTCTACCAGCGGCAACTGGGCGCCGCACTCGGGCCCGGCCTGTCCTACCTGGGCGCCAGACTGGACGTGACGCGCCTGGACAGCTGGTTCGGCGCCGCGCTGTTGCTCGCCACTGGCGTCGGCCTGTTCGAGCTGGTGCGCCGCCGCTTCGTGCACGAGTGGAGCCGGGTGCAGATCGCCGTCGAAGCGCATTCGCCGGGCCACACATGAGCCACGCGATCGAACTGCGCAAGCTGCACAAGCGGTTCGGCAAGACCGAGGTCATCCGCGGCGCCAGTCTGGCCGTGGCGGCGGGCGAACGGATGGCGCTGATCGGCCCCAACGGTGCGGGCAAAAGCACGCTCTTCAACCTGATCAGCGGCCGCTTCGCCGCCGATTCGGGCGACGTCCTGCTGCACGGCCACAAGATCGATGGCCTGACCCCCTTCCAGATCCACCGGCGCGGCCTGGCACGCAGTTTCCAGGTCAGCAACCTGTTCACCCGGCTGTCCGCTTTCGAGAACATTCGCTGCGCGGTGCTGTGGAGCCTGGGTTACCGCTACACGTTCTGGAAGTTCCTGGACGACCTGCGCGACGCCAACCAGCGCACCGAGCAGGTGCTGGCGATGATCCGGCTCGACCGTCGGCGCGACGTGCTGGCCGCCGACCTGGGCCACGCCGAGCAGCGCGCGCTGGAAATCGGCATCACGATCGCCGGCGGCGCGGATGTCATCCTGCTCGACGAACCCACCGCGGGCATGAACCGGAGCGAATCCGCGCGCTTCGTCAGCCTGATCCGCGAGGTGACGGTGGGCAAGACGCTGCTCACCGTGGAACACGACATGGAGGTCGTCTTCGACCTGGCCGACAGGATCGCGGTGCTGGTGCAGGGCGAGGTCATCGCCTTCGACGCGCCCGAGGCGGTGCGCGCTAATGCACTCGTTCAGGCGGCTTATCTGGGATCGGTGCGGGCCGCATGCTGAAGCTCGAGCAGGTCCACGCCTGGCGTGGCAAGAGCCACGTGTTGCACGGCGTGAGCTTCGCCGTGGAGCCGGGCGAAATCGTCGCCCTGCTGGGGCGCAACGGCTCGGGCCGCTCGACCACCGTCCAGACGATCATGGGCCTGGTCGAGGGCAGGGGTTCGATCCGCTGGCGCGATGCAGAACTCCTCGGCCGCAAACCTTTCGAGATCGCCCGCGCCGGTATCGGCTACGTGCCGGAGAGCCGCGACATCTTCCCCACGCTGACGGTGGAGCAGAACCTGGCACTGGGCCGCAAGCGCGGGCGCCGGGCGGGCCGTTGGTCCGTCGAAGAGATGGTCACACGATTCTCGGCCCTGAAGGAGCGCCAGCACACCGAAGCGGGTGTGCTGTCGGGCGGCGAGCAGCAGATGCTCGCGCTGTGCCGCACGCTGATGGGCGACCCAGCGCTGATCCTGATCGACGAACCCACTGAAGGGCTGGCGCCCAAGATCGTCGAACACGTGGCCGAACTCCTGCGCGAACTCGGGCGGCGCGGCCTCGCCGTGCTGCTCGTCGAACAGAAACTGACGATCGCGCTCGACATCGCCGACCGCTGCCTCGTCATGGGCCACGGGCGGATCGTGTTCGATGGCACGCCGGCCGAACTGCGTGCCCGCGCCGACCTGCGCAAGGAGTGGCTCGAGGTATAGAGGGGCAGGGGGGCGTGCGGGTCCTAGAATCGAACGGGCGTTCTATTTCCACGGTCAAGGAGTGTCGCCATGGGCGCGAGCTACGAACAACGCGGCGCGGTCGCCGTCATCACGCTGGACAACCCGCCGGTCAACGGACTGGGCTACTCCACCCGGGTCGAGTTCGCGCAGCAGGTCGAGCGCGCCGGGGCCGATGCGCAGGTGAAGGCGATCGTGGTCACCGGCGCCGGCAAGGTCTTCTCGGGCGGGGCCGACATCCGCGAGTTCGGCTCGCCGAAGGCGATCGCCGAGCCGCATCTGCTGTCGTTGATCAAGCTGCTCGAGGCTTCGCCGAAGCCTGTCGTCGCCGCGCTGCACGGCACCTGCATGGGCGGCGGCCTGGAACTGGCACTCGGTTGCCACTACCGCGTCGCCGCGCCCGGCACGAACGTCGCCTTGCCCGAGGTGAAGATCGGCCTCATCCCCGGCGCCGGCGGCACGCAGCGGCTGCCGCGGGTGCTGGGCGTGGAGACGGCGCTGAACATGATCGTCAGCGGCGAGCCGGTGAAGAGCGAGGTGCTGTTCTCGCTGCCGGGGCAGAGACTCTTCGACAGGCTGATCGAAGGTGATCTGCTCGCGGGCGCCTGCCAGTTCGCCGAAGAGGTCGCCGACGTGCGGCCGCTCAAGCTCGTGCGCGACCTCAAGGCCACGCACCCCGACGCCGACGCCTACTTCGGCTTCGCGCGCAACACCGCCAAGGCGATGGCGAAGAACTTCCCCGCGCCGGCCAAGTGCGTGGACGCGGTCGAAGCGTCGGTCCAGCGCAAGTTCGACGGCGGCCTGGCCTTCGAGCGCGACACCTTCATGGCGTTGATGATCACGCCCGAGTGCAGGGCGCTGCGCCATGCCTTCCTCGGCGAACGTGCGGCGAGCAAGATCCCCGACGTGCCCGAGGGCACGCCCACCCGAACTATCGCGAAGGTGGCCGTCATCGGCGCCGGCACCATGGGTGGCGGCATCGCGATGAACTTCCTCAACGCCGGTGTCCCCGTGACGCTGCTGGAGATGAAGCAGGAAGCGCTCGACCGCGGCGTGGCCACGATCCGCAAGAACTACGACGCTCAGGTCAAGAAGGGCAAGCTGAAGCAGGACAAGCTGGATGCCCGCATCGCATTGCTGTCGACCACGCTCAGTTACGACGGCATCCGTGACGCCGACCTGGTGATCGAAGCGGTGTTCGAAGAGATGGGCGTCAAGGAACAGGTCTTCAAGACGCTCGACGAGGTAATGAAACCCGGCGCGATCCTCGCCAGCAACACTTCCACGCTCGACGTCAACATGATCGCCTCGTTCACGAGGCGGCCGCAGGACGTCGTGGGCATGCACTTCTTCAGCCCCGCCAACGTGATGAAGCTGCTCGAAGTAGTGCGCGGCGAGCACACCGCGAAGGACGTGCTCGCCACCGTGATGGGCGTGGCCAAGAAGATCAAGAAGACGGCGGTGGTTTCGGGTGTCTGCGACGGCTTCATCGGCAACCGCATGATCGAGCAGTACTCGCGCCAGGCGGGCTTTCTGCTGGAGGAGGGTTGCACGCCGCAGCAGGTCGACAAGGCGGTCGAGAAGTTCGGCTTTGCGATGGGCCCGTTCCGCATGGGCGACCTGGCGGGCAACGACATCGGCTGGGCGATCCGAAAGCGACGCTACCTCGAGAAACCGAACATGCGTTACAGCAAGACGGCCGATCTGCTGTGCGAGATGGGGCGTTACGGCCAAAAGACGGGTGCTGGCTGGTACGACTACGCCGCGGGCAAACGCGACGCGATCCCGTCCGCGGCCGTGATCGAGATGATCGACCAGCACCGCAAGACACTCGGCGTCACGCCGCGCAAGATCAGCGACGACGAGATCGTGCACCGGCTCGTCTACTCGCTCGTCAACGAGGGCGCCAAGATCCTCGAAGAAGGCATCGCCAGCAAGGCGAGCGACATCGACATGGTCTACCTCACCGGCTACGGCTTCCCGCTCCACCGCGGCGGGCCGATGTGTTATGCCGACACGCAGGGGCTGTTCAACGTGGTGCAGGCGATGAAGCGCTTTGCGCGCAACCCGCTCGACGACGCGTCGTTCTGGCAACCCGCGCCGCTGCTCGCGCGCCTGGTCGCCGAAGGCAGGACCTTTTCCTGAGCACAAGGAAGCCAAGATCATGAGCCAAGCCGTCATCGTCTCCACCGCCCGCACGCCGCTCGCCAAGAGCTGGAAGGGCGCCTTCAACATGAGCCACGGCGCCACGCTCGGCGGCCACGCCGTGCAGGCGGCGGTGCAACGCGCCGGCGTCGACCCTGGCGCGATCGAAGACGTGCTGATGGGCTGCGCCAACCCCGAAGGTGCCACGGGCGCCAACATCGCACGCCAGATCGCCCTGCGCGCCGGCCTGCCGGTGACGGTGAGCGGCGTCACCGTGAACCGCTTCTGCTCCAGCGGACTGCAGACGATCGCGATGGCAGCGCAGCGCATCGTCGCGGGCGAGGGGGATGTCTATGTCGCGGGCGGGGTGGAGAGCATCTCCTGCGTGCAGCAGGAGATGAACCAGCACATGCTCGCCGACAGCTGGCTCCAGGAACACAAGCCTGAGATCTACTGGCCGATGCTGCAGACGGCCGAGACGGTGGCCCAGCGCTACGGCATCGCCAAGGAGCGCATGGACCGCTATGGCGCCGAGAGTCAGCAGAAGGCGAGCGCGGCGCAGGAAGCGGGCCGCTTCAAGGACGAGATCGCGCCGATCACGGTGACGGCCGGCGTCGCCGACGCGGTCCTCGGCCTGCGCAGCAAGCAAGTGACCTGCAGCGCCGACGAAGGCATCCGCCCCGGCACCACCTATGAAGGCATCAAGGACATCCGCACCGCGTTGCCCGGCGGCGTGATCACCGCCGGCAACGCGAGCCAGTTCAGCGACGGTGCCGGGGCCTGCGTGCTGGTGAGCGACACCTACGCGCAGCAGAAAGGGCTGAAGCCGATCGGCCGCTTCCTCGGCTTTGCGGTCGCCGGCTGCGAGCCCGACGAGATGGGCATCGGCCCCGTCTTCGCGGTGCCCAAGGTGCTGCAACGCCTGGGGCTGAAGGTCGACGACATTGACCTCTGGGAGCTGAACGAAGCCTTCGCGGTGCAGGTGCTGTACTGCGCCGATCGCTTGGGTATCCCGATGGACCGTCTCAACGTCAACGGCGGTGCGATCGCACTCGGCCACCCCTACGGCGTGAGCGGCCAGCGCCTGACGGGCCATGCGCTGATCGAGGGCCGGCGCCGCGGCGCGAAGAAGGTCTGCGTGACGATGTGCATCGGCGGCGGCATGGGCGCGGCGGGTGTGTTCGAGGTGCTTTGACCATGCTGCGCACGCCCGATAAACGATTCGCCGGACTGCCGGGGTTTCCGTTCGCGCCGCACTACATGGAGCATGCGGGCGCGCGGGTGCACTACCTCGACGAAGGGCCGCGCGGCGCCGCCGTCACCGTGCTGGCGCTGCACGGCAATCCGAGCTGGTGTTATCTCTACCGGCACATGATCCCGGTCTTCACCGCTGCCGGCCTGCGCGTCGTGGCGCCGGATCTGATCGGCTTTGGCCGCTCTGACAAGCCGGCCGACGAAGCCGCGCACACCTTCGAGCTGCACCGCGGCATGCTGTTGGACTTCATCACCCGGCTCGACTTGAAGAACGTGTTGCTGGTGTGCCAGGACTGGGGCGGCATCTTTGGCTTGACGCTGCCGATGGTCTTGCCTGAACGTTTCACGCGCCTCCTTGTGATGAACACCGCCGTGGCCACCGGCGAGCTGAGCGAAGGCTTCCGCCAGTGGCGCACCTATTCGAACTCGCAGCCCGACCTGGCGGTGGGCAAGCTGATCCGGCGCGGCAAGCCCGACATGAGCGAGGCCGAGGCGGCCGCCTACGACGCGCCGTTTCCCGACCGCAGCTTCAAGGCCGCCGTGCGCGCCTTTCCGAACCTGGTGCCCGATGGCGCAGACGCACCCGGCGCGGTGCTCGGGCGCGAGGCGCTGGACTTCTGGCGCGAGCGCTGGGCAGGTGAAAGTTTCATGGCCATCGGCATGCAGGACCCGGTGCTCGGCCCGCCCGTGATGCGGTCCTTGCAACGCTCGATCCGCGGCTGCCCGGCGCCGCTGGAGGTGGCCGAAGGCGGCCACTTCGTGCAGGAGTGGGGCGCGCCGATCGCCAGCGCCGCGCTGACCGCGTTCAAGCTCGCATGAAGACCGACCTGGACACGCTGCGCGGCTTCTTCGCGCTCTCGCCCTTCATGGTCGACCTGGGTGTGGAGCCGGTGGCCGTGAGCGAAGGCCGCGTCGGCACGACACTGGCGGTGGCCGAGCGCCACCAGCAGCACACCGCGCAGGTCCATGCCGGCGTGATGGCGGCGATGGCCGACCACAGCATGGGCGCCGCGGCGCAGACGATGGCGCCCGAGGGACACTGGGCGATCACCGCCGAACTCAAGACGAGCCAGCTGCGCCCGGGCCGCGGCGAGCGCCTGCACTGTGAGGCGGTGGTGATCAAGGCCGGCCGCACCTTGAGCTTCACCGAAGCCGAGGTGTTTGCCGAGTCGGACGACCAGCGCACGCTCGTGATGAAGGCCTCGGCCACGATGGCGCTGGTGAAGCGTTGAGCAGGGCCATGCGTCCCGCGCTCGACTTCCTGCTGAACGACTGGCTGGATGTCGCGTCGCTGCTGCGGCGGCCGCGTTTTGCCGAGCATTCGACGGAAACCTTCGCCTCGGTGCTCGACACCTGCGAACGCATCGCAGGCGAGAAGTTCGCGCCCTTCAACCGCCTGAGCGACACGCAAGAGCCTCATGTCGTTGCCAATGCGGACGGCGAGCGCGTGCTCTTGCCGGCCGCCACGCACGCGGCGCTGGCGGCGTATGTCGATTCGGGCATGCTCGCCGCAGCGCAGGACTACGGCCTGGGCGGCATGCAGCTGCCTTGCACGATCGAGATGGCAGCCAACGCCTTCTTCAGCAAGGCGAGCGTGGCGCTGAGTGGATATGCGATGTTGACCAGCGGCAACGCCAACCTGCTGATGGCGCACGGCACGCCGCGGCAGCGCGAGGTCTTCGCCGGCCCGCTGTTTGCCGGCCGCTGGTTCGGCACCATGTGCCTGAGCGAGCCGCAAGCGGGCTCCTCGCTGTCCGACGTGGCCACCCGCGCCCTGCCCGACGGCGCCGACTTCGAAACCGACGTACTCGGACCCCGTTATCGGCTCAGCGGCCACAAGATGTGGATCTCGGGCGGCGAACACGAGATCACCGAGAACATCGTGCACCTGGTGCTGGCCAAGATCCCCGGCGCCGACGGCAAGCCGTTGCCAGGCACGAAGGGCATCTCGCTTTTCATCGTGCCGAAGCAACTGGTGGACGAGAAGGCCGGGCTCACCGGCGAACGTAATGACGTGGCGCTGGCCGGGCTGAACCACAAGCTGGGTTACCGCGGCACCACCAATGCGCTGCTCAACTTCGGAGAAGGCAGGTTCCCGGTGCGCGGTGCAACAGGCGGCGGCCTGGACGGCCGAGGGGCCGGCGCGATCGGCTACCTGGTCGGCCGGCCCGGCGACGGCCTGCGCTGCATGTTCCACATGATGAACGAGGCGCGCATCGGTGTCGGCCTCGGCGCCGTGATGCTGGGAAGGGCCGGCTACGAGGCCAGCCTCGACTACGCACGCACCCGCACGCAGGGCCGGCCCGTCACCAGCGGCGCGAAGGACGCGGCGTTGCCGCCAGTGCCGATCATCGAACACACCGACGTCAAACGCATGCTGCTGGCGCAGAAGAGTTATGTCGAAGGCGGGATGGCGCTGGCGCTGTACTGCGCGCGCCTCGTAGACGAACTGCACACGGGTGAAGAGGTTGCCGCGCGCGAGGCGGGCCTGCTGCTGGAGGTGCTGACGCCGATTGCCAAGAGCTGGCCCAGCGAGTGGTGCCTGGAGGCCAATTCGCTCGCGATCCAGGTCCTCGGCGGTT
>DATDER010000247.1:0-2688 GCA_036523095.1 Rubrivivax sp. | reverse complement strand
TGCGCCGCGCTGCCCAGGGACTCGTCAAGATCCTGGTCGACCTGCCCGACGTCGGTGGGGTCACACGCCAGGTGTCGCTCGAGGCCATCGTGGACCAGGCCCGTCGCGAGTTGGCGGAGCAGGGCCTGGTGCAGGACGTCGCCGGCAAGACGCAGGCACTCGGCGCCTTCGTCGTCGATCGTCTCAGGTTCCTGTTCGAGAAGCGCGGCTACCGGGCCGACGAGATCGCCGCCGTCCTGCCAGAAGGGCAGGGCCTCACGGGGCTCTCGCCGCTCTCCGTGCGGCAGCGGCTCGACGCGTTGCGCGTCGTGCGGCCCTCGGACGATTTCGAACCGCTCGCCATCCTCTTCAAGCGCGCCACCAATATCGTCAAGGACGTGCCGCCGGGAGATCCATCCACGGCCGATCTCGCGGCTGTGCGGGCGGTCCTGGTCGAGCCCGCCGAACTCGCACTGGTGGACGCGCTCGTAGCCCGCCGCACGAGCATCGGGACCGCCGTCGGCCACGCCGACTACACGCGGGCACTGCTCGAAGTGGCTGCGTTGCGGCCAGCAGTCGATCGTTTTTTCACCGAGGTCTTCGTCATGGTCGACGACGCCGCCCTGCGCCAGGCCCGCCTGTCGCTGCTGGCTGCCCTGCGCGATACGGTGCGCGGCATCGTCGATCTTTCAGCAATCGCGGGGCCACAGGCCTGAGTCCCGTCTTCACCAACGTCCTATAGGAGTCATCCCGTTCATGGCCAAGAAAGCTGCACGCGCCTCCAAGCGTTCTGCGACGCCTGCGCGTCGCGCCGCCCGCAAGTCCACGCCCGCCCGCAAGGCGGCCCCCCGCAAGACCGCTGCCCCGCTCCGCAAGAGCAGTGCGCGCAGCGCGACGACCGCCAAGGCGGCCAAGTACGTCTACAGCTGGGGCGCCGGTAAGGCTGATGGCAACGGCTCGATGAAGGCCCTGCTCGGCGGCAAGGGTGCCAACCTCGCCGAGATGGGCCGCATCGGGTTGCCCGTGCCGGCCGGCTTCACGATCTCGACCGAGGTCTGCACGTACTACTACGACAACAAGCGCACCTACCCGGCGGCGCTGCAGGCGCAGATTGCGGCGGGCATCGGCAAGATCGAGAAGATCATGGGCGTCAAGTTCGGCGACGCCACGAAGTTCCCGCTGCTGGTCGCGGTGCGCTCCGGTGCACGCGACTCGATGCCGGGCATGATGGACACGATCCTCAATTTGGGCCTGAACGACCAGACGGTGATCGCGCTCGAACGCGCCACGCAGAACCCGCGCTTCGCGTGGGACTGCTACCGCCGCTTCATCCAGATGTACGGTGACGTGGTGCTCGGCGTGCAGAAGCGCGCCGGCGAGGATCACGAGCCGTTCGAAACGGTGCTGGAGACCTACAAGGACGAGACCTACGGCAACGGCCATCTGGAGGACAACAAGCTCACGGCCGACGACCTCAAGACGATCATCGATCGCTTCAAGGCGCTGGTGAAGGAGCGTACGGGCAAGGCGTTCCCGTCCGATCCGTGGCAGCAGCTCGAGGGCGCGGTCAGCGCCGTCTTCGGCTCCTGGATGAACGACCGCGCGATCGTCTATCGCCGCAAGTACAACATCCCGGCCGAGTGGGGCACCGCCGTCAATGTGCAGGCGATGGTGTTTGGCAACACCGGTGAGGAGTCGGGGTCGGGCGTGGCGTTCACGCGTGATCCTGCGACCGGCGAGAAGGTGTTCTACGGCGAGTTCCTGCTCAATGCCCAGGGTGAGGACGTGGTCGCCGGCGTGCGCACCCCGGAGGCCGTGGCCGAACTCGCCAAGCAGATGCCGAAGGCCTACAAGGAACTCGACCGCATCCGGAAGGTGCTCGAAACGCACTTCAAGGACATGCAGGACTTCGAGTTCACCATCCAGGACGGCACGGTGTACATGCTCCAGACGCGCAACGGCAAGCGCACGGGCGTGGCCGCGGTGCGCATCGCGACCGAGATGGTGAAGGAAGGCCTCATCGACTGGAAGACCGCCGTCATGCGCGTGCCGGCTGACCAGCTCGATCAGGTGCTGGCGCCGATCTTCGATCGCGTCGCGGTCAAGAAGGCGAGCGTCATCGCCAGGGGCTTGCCGGCAGGTCCGGGCGCGGCTTCCGGCGAGATCTACTTCAACGCCGATCGCGCCGTGGAAGCGGCGACGAAGGGCAAGAAGGTGCTGCTCGTCCGCGTCGAGACCTCGCCAGAGGATCTGCGCGGCATGATTGCGGCCGAAGGCATCCTCACGGCGCGTGGCGGTGTGTCCTCGCACGCCGCGCTCGTGGCCCGTCAGATGGGCAAGGTCTGCGTGTGCGGCGCCGCGGCGCTGCATGTGGACTACAACAAGCGCACGCTCACCGTCGACGGCAAGGTCTACAACGAGGGCGACTGGCTGTCGATCGACGGCACGGCCGGCGAGGTTTACGCGGGCCACATCGAGACCGGCGCGTCCGAGGTGATCCAGGGCCTGGTCGAGAACGACGCCGAGGCCAAGAAGGGCCGCACGTTCAAGAACTTCGTGCAGCTGATGAAGTGGTGCGCCGAAGGCACCCGGATGACCGTGCGTACCAACGCCGACACGCCGGAGCAGGTGCGCAATGCGCTCGCGTTCGGCGCCGTGGGCATCGGTCTCACGCGCACCGAGCACATGTTCTTCGAGGGCGATCGCATC
>DATDER010000246.1:0-8478 GCA_036523095.1 Rubrivivax sp. | reverse complement strand
TCCCGCCTGACAGCCTCGTCGCCGACTTCCTCGTCGAGCGCGGCGACGATCGCAACGACCTCAACGTCTTCGCATCCCGGCGCGGCAACTGGGAGGTGATGGTGCGCGCGGCCTTCCACAACAGGACACTGCACAACCTGCTGGCGCCGAACGCGCCCGTGGCGCACACGCTGCACCAGCCCAGTGGCGAGATCGTGCCGCTCTGGGAGGCCGCGCAACGTTACCGGGCGGCGGGCGAATCGGTCGTGCTGCTCGCGGGCGAGCGCTATGGCACCGGCTCGTCCCGCGACTGGGCCGCCAAGGGCCAACGCCTGCTGGGGATCCGCGCGGTGCTGGCCAACAGCTTCGAGCGCATCCACCGCTCCAACCTGATCGGCATGGGCGTGCTGCCGGTTCGGCTGCCGGCCGGGACCACGCCGCTCGCGCTCGGGCTCGAAGCGGGCGACCGGATCGAAGTCGACGCGGCGCCCCCGGACATCGCGCCGCGCTGCACGATCCCCGTGCGCGTCGTGCGGACGAACGGGCGTGTCGAGCACATCGACGCCCGCGCCGCGATCGAGACGCAGTTGGAGGTCGAACTGCTGCGCGCCGGCGGTGTCATCCCTTCGACACTGGCGCGGATGGTGGCCCGCCACGCTGCCGCCACGGCGCACGCGCGTGCGCACTGACAGCCGCTCGCCGTCATGCGCACAGACCAATCCATCACCTCGCAGATCATCGGCCTGATCCGGGCCGACGCGATGCCCGCCGGCGCGCACCTGCCGGCGCAGTTGTTCGCCGATCGGTTGCGGGTTTCGCGCTCGCCGGTGAACCGGTCGTTGTCGTTGCTGGCCGACAAGGGTGTTCTGCGGCGGGAAGCGAACCGGGGCTACTTCCTGGTCGCGCCCCTCGTCGGGCCGGCGAGTGCGATCGAAGGCGAACTCGGTCTCGAGAGGCAAGACATCGTCACCGGGACCTACTTCCAGATCTCGGACGACCGCTTGCGTGGCGACCTGCCCGATGTGTTCTCGGAGTCGCTGATCCGCCAGCGTTACGGGCTGACGCCAGCCCAACTGAGCGCCGTGCTGGGCCGAATCGCGCACGAAGGATGGATCGAGAAGAAACCAGGCTACGGCTGGGAGTTCTCTTCGATGCTGACGACCGCGGGCAGCCTGCTGCAGTCGTACCGCCTGCGGCTCGCGCTCGAGCCGGCAGCCCTGCTGGAACCCAACTACCGCCTGCCGCCGCAGGTGATCTCACGCTGCCGGGCCGACGAAAAGCACCTCCTCGAAGGCGGCATCAAGACCGACACGGCCGACCAGCTGCACGACCGGGGTGTGCGCTTCCACGAGGCGCTGGTCGAAGGCTCGGGCAACGCGTTTTTCATCGATACCATCCGGCGCGTCAACCGCGTCAGGCGCTTGCTCTCGTACCGCTCGATGCGCGACCGGAGCCGCTACAAGGAACACTGCCAGCAGCACCTTCACCTGCTCGACCTGCTGGAGCGCGGGCGCAACGAAGAGGCGTCCGCGGCGATGCGCCAACACCTCTCGAGCACGCTGAACAACCTGGCCAAGATCACCGGCATCCTCAAACCCTGAGCGCATTCTTCATGACCATCCACCCGACCATTACCGAAGCCTTCGCACCGACCGGCGTGCTGCGAGCGTCGATCAACCTCGGCAATCCGATCCTCGCCAACGTGGATGCCGTGAGCGGTGCTCCCGTGGGCGTGTCGATCGACCTCGCGAAGGCCTTCGGCCGGCAGCTCGGCGTTCCGGTCGAACTGGTCGTGTTCGATGCGGCCGGCAAGTCGGTCGACGCGGTCGTCAACGACAAGGCCGACATCGGCTTCTTCGCGATCGATCCAGTGCGCGGCGCCGAGATCGCGTTCACCGCGCCGTACGTGCTGATCGAAGGCAGCTACCTGGTGCGCGCTGAGTCCCCGATCAGCGCCAACGAGCAGGTGGATGCCGAAGGCGTGCGCGTGGTGGTCGGCAAGGGCAGTGCCTACGACCTTTTCCTGACGCGGGAGTTGAAGCACGCCCGGATCGTGCGCGCGCCGACTTCGCCGGCGGTCGTGGAGGTGTTCGTCGAGCAGGCGCTGGAGGTGGCGGCGGGAGTCAAGCAGCAGCTCGAGGCCGACTGCAGCAAACGGCCCGGGCTGCGGTTGCTTCCAGGACGGTTCATGATCATCCGGCAGGCGATGGGCACGCCCAAGCGCAAAGGCCCCCAGGCCGCACTGGCCTTGCAGGCCTTTGTCGAGGACATGAAAAGATCAGGTTTTGTCGCCGATGCGCTGCGCCGGCATGGGATCCAGGGTGCCTCGGTGGCACCCGAAGGGGCCGAGTGCGCTTGTTGATTCTGGAAGACGACACGCAGCTCGGTGATGCGCTGGCGACGGGCCTGCGCCAGGTCGGCCATGCGGTCGACTGGTTCCGCGACGGCGGGCAGGCCGACGCCGCCCTCACCGTCGCGCCCTACGACGCGATGGTGCTCGACCTTGGCTTGCCCGGCACCGACGGCATGGGCTGGCTGCGCCGCTGGCGCCAGCGTGGGCAGTCCCTGCCGGTGCTGATCCTGACCGCCCGCGACGGCATCGAGCAGCGCATCGCCGGGCTCGACGCTGGCGCCGACGACTACCTGATCAAGCCGATCTCGATCGACGAGTTGGCCGCGCGGCTGCGTGCGATGCTGCGCCGCGCTTCGGGCCGCGCGCAGGCGGTCTGGACCCATGGCGCGCTGCGTTTCGACCCGGCGGCCAAACGGGTTCAGTGGCAGGGCCAGCCGGTCGAACTGACGGGGCGCGAGCTCGCGCTGCTGGAGATGCTGCTGCTGAACCCGCAGCGAGTGCTGTCGCGCACCCAGCTGCAGGAAAAGCTCTACGACTGGAGCGGTGGCGAGCCCGAGAGCAATACGCTCGAGGTCTACGTGCACCACCTGCGGCGCAAGATCCACCCCGGCATCGTGCGCACCGTGCGGGGTGTCGGTTATGCGCTCGGCGCGGCCGAAGGGTAGTTCCGTGAGCCTGCAACGCCGACTGCTGCTCTACCTGTTGATCTGTGCGCCACTGGTCTGGGCGGCGGCGCTGCTCGTGTCGGCGCAGCGTGCGCGGCATGAGGTCAACGAGTTGTTCGACACCGAGATCATCCGCCTGGCGCGGCAGGTGCAGTCGGTGCTGGTCGGCAACACCACGCCCGGCCGGGCGCTGTCCGCTGCGCCCACAGGCGGCGAGGCCGACCTGGACGACCTGGCCATCGCGGTCTGGAACGCCGAGGGCCAGTTGATGCTGGTGGACCGAGAAGGCGTGCAGCTGCCGCGGCGCGCCGATGCCTCGGGTTTCGTCGACATGCGACTCGAGGGCGAGCCCTGGCGTGTGTTCTACCTGCAGGCACCGAGCACCGAGTGGCTGGTGGCCGCAGGACAGCGCGGTTCGGAGCGCGACGAGCTGGTGTGGGACCTGGTCGGCAGCCAGCTCCTGCCCTGGCTGCTCGTGCTGCCGGTGTTGCTGCTGGCGATGGCCTGGGCGGTGCGTCGCGCGCTGGAGCCCGTGCATGTTCTCACCGGCGAATTGCAGCGTCGCAACGCGGACGACCTGCAGCCTGTGCCGCTCACCCATGCGCCCCAGGAGTTGCAATCGATGCTGGCGGCGATGAACGGGCTGTTCTCCCGCATCGAGTCCACGCTCGAGCGCGAGCGCCGGTTCACCGCGGACGCCGCGCACGAACTGCGCACGCCACTGGCGGTGCTGCGGGCGCAATGGGACGTGTTGCGTCGAGCTCGTGATGAGGACGAGCGCCGCCGTGCAGAAGCGCAACTCAGCGCCGGCATGGACCGCATGGACCGCCTGGTGACGCAGATGCTGGCGCTGTCGCGCCTGGAGTCCACCGACCGCCTGCAGCAGGCCCTTCCGCTGGTGTGGGAGCCGCTGGTCGAACAGGCCTTCAGCGACGTGCTGCCGCTGGCCGAACGCCGCAACATCGAACTCGATTGCGATTGGCCGGCCGAGGGCACGCCACCGATGCCGCTGCGGGGGGACCCCGACCTGATGGCGGTGCTGTTGCGCAACCTGCTCGACAACGCGGTGCGTTATGCGCCCGAGGGCAGCACGGTGCAGCTCCGTTTCGGCGCCGACCGGTTGGCGGTCGAGAACGACGGCCCCGCGCTGCCCGCAGAGGTGCAGGCCCGGATGGGCGAGCGCTTCCACCGCATCGACGGCCAGGCCGAAAGCGGCAGCGGCCTGGGGGTGTCGATCGTGCAGCGCATCGCCGCGCTGCACGGTCTGGCGTTTCACTTCCACGCCAGGGCCGATGGCCGCGGCGTGGTGGCGGAACTCGGGCCTGACGCGATGCGTGAGGCGGTTCCTTCAAGCCTCACAGCGGGGTGAACTGCGCCGACAAGGGCGTCGCCGTCGCCTTGGCGTGGAACATCGACCCGTTGAAAAGTGTCCGCATCCTTGATTGTGGGAACGTCGCGAACCGCTCCGAGGCGCCCATCGTCAGGTTCTCTCCGACGGGTGGTTGCCAATGAGCCGGTCAAGACTGGAAACGGTCCTGCTCGAGAGTGGCGGCCTCTCTCGCGACCTGCGACGCAGCAGCACGAGCGCGACTGTGGCCAGTGCGGCGATGCCCATGCCGTTCTGGGCCATTTGATCGAGAAGCGCTTGCAAGGCATCCGGATCGACTTCGTGAACGAACATCGTCAATTCACGAATCTGCTCGCTCGAGTAGCGCACGATGTCCTCGGCGGAGATCGTCTCCGGCACCAGGCCATCGCGCCGCACAAAGCGTGCGAAGGCGCCCGATGCCACTGAGACCAGACCGAGGACTCCCAGCGGACGCAACAGGTGCGCCAACATGTCAGCGCGTGTCGCATCACTCGCGGCGCGATAGACGCGAGACACGACCCTTGCAATCACGAAGCGCTCGCGCGTGCTGGCATTTCCAGTGGCCGTGGGTGTCATGGGCCGGCGTGCAACGAAGTCGACATCCTCGAACTCGTCCATTGAGCATTTCTCCCTGATCGATAGGGGCTCGGCGCCGAGGTGCCGGCATGGGTGTTGCGCGCATGGGCGTCGCGTGCAAGGTGATCGGCGCGGGCCGTCTCACCACCCCAGCATCGGCAGCGCTGGCCGAGCCTCCGCTTGCGCTCAGTTCGACTTGATCTTCGCCAGCAGCGCGCGGATCTCCTCGCGCCGGCCGGCATCGGCGATCTGGCGGCCCGGCCGTGGCGGCGCGTTCAGTGCCTTCTCGAGGTAGGGCACTGCCTCGTCGGCCTTCTTGCTCTCTACCAGGTAGTCGGCATAGAAGAAGTTCGGATCGATGCCCTGCGGGTTGAGCGCCAGCGCCTTCTGCAGCAGTTCCCTGGCCTTGGCCTTGTCGCCGAAGCCCAGCGGCCATCCGGGCACCTTGTAGTACAGCACGCCCAGGCTGTTGAAGGCCGAGCCGTCGAGCGCCTTGCCGTCGATCTGGATGGCCTGCTCGTAGTCGGCCTTGGCCTGCTTGGCCAGGCCCAAGGCACCGATGCCGCCCTTCTCACCGGCCCAGGAGCTGACGATGATGCCTTCCCAGATCAGCGGCTCGCTGCGGCCGGGGTAGGCCTCGGTGACCTTGTGCGCCTTGGTGCTCAGCGCCTCGAAGCGCTTCTCGCGGTCGCCGGTCGGGGTCTGGTAGCGGATCACCTCCCAGTCGCGTTGCAGTTCGGCGACGGCGTCGTCCACCGGGGCGGCCCAGGCGGCCAGCGGCAGCAGGGCAAGGGTGAGCAGGATCTTCTTCATGTCGTGGTTCCAGGGGTTGCGGGTTGAATCGTGGCTGCGCCGAGGCTGCGCCGGTGCTTGCCAAAGCTGCCGTCCAAACGTGCGCCGAGCAGGCCGTTCAGGCGCACGCCCAGCCGCTCGGGGAAGCCGACGAAGGACTCGGCAGCCTCGCTCTCGATCAGCGCCAGGAGCGCGGCGGCCACGATCTCGGGCGCGTCCATCGCCGTGCCGGTGGCCTGGTTGTAGGCCTCGACCGCTGCGCCGTTGAAGCCGGTGCGGGTGCTGCGCGGGCCGAGGATCTGCACCCGCACCTTGGTGTCGGCCAGCTCGCGGCGCAGCGCCTCGGCAAAGCCGTGCAGCCCGGCCTTACTGGCGCCGTAGACGCTGAAGCCGGGCAGGCCGATGCGGCCCAGCGCCGAACCCACGAACACCATCTGGGCGCGCGGCTGGCGCAACAACTGCGGCAGCAGCGCCTGCGCCAGACGCATCGGCGCCAGCAGGTTGGCCTGCAGTACCTGTTCCATCTGCAGCGGCGAGATCGAGGCCAGCGGCCCGAAGCCGGGCACGCCCGAAGCGTGCACGACCACGTTGGCGCGCCACGCGGTAGCCGCAGCGGTCACCGCGGCCACCCCGGCGTCGCTGTTCAGGTCGGCGCTGACCCAGTGGCTGCCGTCGACGGCGCTCTCGCCGCGGCCCACGCCGATGACCAGGGCGCCGGCCCGCAGCAAGGTCTTGGACATCGCACGGCCGATGCCACCGCTGGCGCCGGTGAGCAGCACGCGTGCGTCGGCGGCCTTCATGCCGGCACCGCCACGGCCTGCGGCAGCGGCAGGCTGCGGAACACGTCGCCGTACAGGCGGAAGAAGGCGCGCGCCGCGTGCACGATGTCGGCTTGATCCTGCGGGTCGTCGATCTGGTCCATCAGTTGTGCGAAGTGCGCGGTGTGCTGCTGGTCGAGCGTGCCGTGCGAGCGCAGGTAGCTGAACGCCGCATCGGGCAGCGACAACGGCGCCTGGATCGCATCGGCGGCCATCAGCGCCAGCGACACGCTGGTGCCTTCCAGCACATGCACCATGCCGAAGAAACCCAGCGGGTTGCGCCTGGCGATGGCGTCGTAGGCATAGGCCACCATCACCTCGGTGGCATGCGCGGGCTGGCCGTGGCGCACCACTTGCGAATCGGCGCCGCAGGCGGCGATGTCGTTCAGGATCCACTCGTCGTGGCCGGCTTCCTCGTCGATGTATTCGTCCAGCGGGCCGCGCAGCCACTGGTGGCGCGCCGGCAGCGCGGCTTGCATGGCCTGCAGCAGCGGCACGGTGTGGCGCACATGGTGGTAGGCCTCGCGCAGGAAAGCCACGTAGCTGGGCAGCGAAACCTCGCCGCGCAGGCAGCCCTGGATGATGGGCGTGGTCAGAAGGCCTTGGCGCGCATCGGCGCTCTGTTGCAGCAGTCGTTGGTGAAAGTTCATGGTGGATTCAAGGGGTCGATTCGAGGGCCAGACCGAGTTCTTCGGCATGGCGTTGCAGGATGGCTTCGCGCTGCGGCCGGCCGTTGGCCGTGGCCAGGCCGGTGCTCGGGTCGAATGCGGCGCGGCCGCGCGTCCAGCGCGCAACGCGGGCGTAATCGGGCAGCGTGAGGTTGGCCGCATCGATGGCGGCCTGCAGTGCCCCGTCGTCGGCCCCGGGCCCGACGGGCCACAGCACCGCCGACAGTGACGGCGCGCCGTCGCCGAAGACCACCGCCTGCAGCACGGCCGGGTGGCTGCACAGCGTGCTCTCGACCCATTCGGGCGACACGTTGCGCCCGAAGGCGGTGATCAGCACGTTCTTCTTTCGGCCCGAGACATGCAGGTAGCCGTCCTCGTCGATACGGCCGAGGTCGCCGCTGGGCCACCACTCCGGCACCGGGGTGCCATCACCCAGGTAGCCGTCGAACAGGCTGCCGGCGACCAGGATCTCCTCGTCGGCGGCGACGCGCAATCGGGCATGCGGCAGCGCCCGACCGGCACTGCCGGGTCGTTGTGCGCCGGGCAGGTTGAGCGTCTGCACCGACGCGCCCTCGGACAGTCCGTAACCCTCGCAGGCCGGAATGCCCAGCGACTGCGCGGTGCGGATCAATGGTGCGCCGACGGCGGCGCCACCCACCGCCACCAGCTTCAGCGACGCCGGCGCACGCTGGTCGCTCTGGACAAGGTGAGCGCACCACGCACGCAACATCTGCGGCAGCAGGATCAGGCTGTGCGGCTGGTGCAACTGCACCGCAGCCTGGAAGCGTGCGGCGTCGAAGGCCGAAGAACCGGTCAGGCCGACGTCACGCAGCGGCAGTGTGAACACCGTGGCGCCCTGCAGACGCGGTGCCATCAGGCCGGCGACGTTCTCGAGCAGCACCGCGAAGGGCAGCGCATTCAGGTGACGCTCGATCTGCAGTGCTGCCGTCGCCTCGACCAGACTGCGTGCCACGCGTTGCAGGGTCGCGGCGCGCAGGCACACGCCCTTCGGCGTGCCGGTGGTGCCCGACGTGAAGGTGATCTTCGCGGTGTGCGCGGGTATCGACACCACGGACGCCGGCAGGCGCGCCTGCATCAGCGTTTCACCGGCCACCTTGCAGGGCTGCCAGCCCAGGTCGGGCCCGATGCCGGCCAGGGGCGCGGCGACCAGCAGCGTGTCCACGCCTGCCGCCTGCAAGGCATGTCGCACCTGCGCCGCAGTGAAGAACGGCGGCAGCGGCACGTGCACGATACCGAG